>JAURFH010000022.1 GCA_030834415.1 Verrucomicrobiota bacterium
AAGATCCATCAGCCCAAGTCGCTTTGCAGATCGTTCTGCTGCTAGAGAAAGAGTTTGGTGACAGTCAGCCGAAGTGGGCCTTGGTGGATCGCATTCAGATTGGGGAAAATGAAGATGAGTGGCTGCTAATCAAAGGATTACTCTACGACAATGTTAGGACAGGTTGGGAAAGAGACCGGACCATCACCAGTCTGCGCCGTTTGTTGGAAAGCACCAATGTGAAGATCTCTGCCACGGCGCTGGACCTGATTTCGCCGAACCCCAAATCTTGGGTGGCCTTGCAACCGGAAGTTGAGCGTTTGCAAGCAAGGCTCGCCAGTACTGACAAGTTGAAGGCTGAAGCACTCAGGGTGTTGATGGTCATGAAGATCGCGAGCAGCAGTCCAGACAGCATACCACTAAGATAATCGCATGAAATCCGAAGCCAGTGACGACAACCGCCCTTTTTGGCCTCTGGTGATTCTGGCCATGGGGCTGCCTCTGGTGGCGTCACTTTTCTACTTCGTCTGGTTCAGCGAGGAGGTGTGGGCGCGTTGGATATACAGCGGCACCAAGGTCTTCACCCTCGTATGGCCGGTGTTGGTCTGGTGTGTCATCTGGAAACGCGCATGGCCACGGGTGGAGTGGCTTTCGGTAAAGCATCTACGCGCCTTGCCTTTGGGTTTGTTCACCGGCTGCTTGATGGTCGGAACATTTTTACTGTTGTTGCAAACACCGGTCGGGGAGGTGGTGAATGCCAGTGCCGGGAGGATGAAGGACAAGGCGCAGGCACTGGGTTTCTTGAAATACTATTGGGTGTTCGGCTGTTTCCTGGCCGTCTTTCATTCCGGCATCGAGGAGTATTACTGGCGTTGGTTTGTGTGTGGGCGATTGCAGGAGCGGCTGCCGGGAATATGGGCTTATGCTCTCGGGGCTTTATCTTTTGCTGCTCACCATATTGTCGTGACCACACAGTTCTTTCCTTTGAGCTGGGGGATTTTCTTTGGCCTTGCCGTGGGAGTTGGTGGTGCGGTCTGGCATTGGCAGATGGTGCGGCAAGGCACCTTGGCGGGCGCATGGTTGAGTCATATGCTGGTGGATTTCGGTTTGCTTGCCGTCGGTCACAAAATGATTTTTGGCACTTGGATCTGATGCGATAGCGATCACACACGGTTAATGTTGGTCGCGTTGATCCAACTTGAGACTTGCGCCGAGTGACTTCCTGCGTGATACAAACTTGATATGCCAGCCCGTAACCGTGCTTTCAGCCTGATTGAGCTGATGGTGGTCATCGCCATCATCGGGATTCTCGCGAGCATGATGCTGCCAGTGCTGGGCAAAGCCTTGGAGAAAGCCAAACGCACTTCTTGCCTGAACAACCTGAAGCAGATGGGGCTTGGTGGTCACATGGCGGCGACGGATAACAATGACAAGCTGCCCACGGCCGGTGGCAATTCCTCCAACATGATTTGGAACGGAACCAACCTCTTGCATTACGGACGCATGCTCAAATCTGACACGCTGAGCCCACGCATGTTCTATTGTCCTTCAGCGGATACGCTTCGTCCTGGTGGGACCAACTGCATGGATAGCATCAGTGTGACGGGAGTCGTAGCATACAGTTCTTATTATTTTCGTGGCACTAAGCAAGGTGGTCCGAGCAAAACATCTAAAGCCGCCAAGCGAGTGTTGATCTCTGACTATGAGACACGCGAGCCGTATCAAGTGGGCGAGTGGTATGCCCAATCTCACAAGACCGGTAAGAACGTCTTGCGTGGAGATGGCAGTGCGGCCTTTGTGGTGAATGATTGGGACAGCCGCTGGGTGGATCACGGTGGCGACAGTGCTCCCGGAAAAGGCGATGGCACTTGGAGCAAGCTGGATAAGGGCCGCTAGAAATCAGCACGTGGGCTTTAGCTGAATAGCGATAGCGGCATCAGTTCGAACTCAGGAAATATCTTCTTAAAATCCGCTTTCGGACTGTGACGTTGCAGGATCGGGGCCAGCACATTGCGGTAGTTGTTCACCACGGGGGGATCGCCCGGGCCTTCCAGTAGTTCATCCTTCAATTCCGTCCACGGACCGATGACTCTTCCGCCCTTCACGCCACCGCCCATCACGAACATCACACTGGCGCGTCCGTGATCAGTGCCGAACGCGGAATTCTCCACCACACGCCGTCCGAACTCGGTCATCACCACTACGCTTACATGCTCCATGCGGCGACCCATGTCCTGATGGAATGCGGCAAGACCCGAGTTCAAGCGTCGCATCAAAGGATCCATCAGATTGGACTGGTTCAAGTGCGAGTCCCAGCCGCCCAGATCGAGTGACACCGCCTCCAATCCGACTTGCGCTTTGATGAGTCGCGCGACTTGCTTGAGGCCTTGGGAGAATGGATCGTAAGCATATTCCGCCATGTTCTCCGGCTGGTAACGTGTCGCTCGCAAGCGATCGAGGCGATCCAAGGCGCTCAAGGTATCATTGGCCGATTGACCGAGAGGGCCAGTCTCACCCGCATAGAGATGGGCGAGTTCCCGTGCCAGTCGAGCGGAGTTTTTGCCTAGCGAGAAATCATCCAGTGACTCCAGTACCGTCGCTGCCGGAGCCCCGCGCAGACATTCCGGCAAAGCCTTACCGATGGCCATCGAGGAGAGTGAACCACTTGTCTGATCCTGGCGATAGCGCAAGAAACGTCCCAGCCAGCCACCCGCTACCATGCCGCCGTGCTCCATGAGATCCTGCGCCTCAAAGTGTGAACGCGTATCGTCTTCTGAACCGGCTCCGTGAATGATGGCCAATTCGCCCGCCTCGTAGATAGAGGCCAGATTTTTTAGAAGCGGATTTAGTCCGAAGAATCCATCCAGCTTCACCGCTTCCTTTTCATTCAGGGCGATCCGAGGACGATGCTTGTGGTAGCCGGAATCTGCGAGCGGAGCAACGAGGTTCAAACCATCTGCACCACCGCGTAAGAAGATGACCACCAGCGTTTGTTTCTGGTCACCATTGCCGCTGACATAAGCTTGGGCTTGGGTGTTCATATCAGCAGTGTTGGAATGCGGGTGATGCCAGCAGCAGCGCTAGGCCTGCACCCGAGCGGTGGTAACTTGCCTCTTCCTCAGCCGTGGGCATACGTCCCAGCAAATGAGCCATCAGATTCACCGGTCCGCCTAGATCGCTCGTCAGTTTTTCCACGTTGGTCCGCGTATGCTTCAAACGTCCTTCGGCGAAGGTGACGGCGAAGTTCCAGCGCCAGAGCAGCGTGCTCATCCACGGTGATGCTTCTTCGGGATAACCATCCGGCGTGGGATAATGGAAAGGCGCGTGGCCCATGCGGTGAAAGTAATCCATCAACGGTGGCTCAGCCTCAGTCGTCGCTACGGTGGCTCGGATGGCCGAGACGATGTAATTGAACGGGCGCTTGAACTTGTTGCCGCGTGAGTTTTGGAAATCCTCGCATTTGAACAAAGTGTGCAGGGTGTCCTTGATGTCACCTTTGGTTCGCAGAAAGGTGGCTGCTACTTGTTTCACGGCGGCGGTCGGTGGTTCATCAGCGATAAAGCGGCGGCAGAGTTTTTCGGCGATGTAGTGAGCGGTGGCAGGATGCAGACTCACGATTTCCAACACGCGCACGAGTTCGTTACGGGCAAGTTCTTCGCGGGCTTGCCGACTGAGCGTTTTTGGAATCGCTGTAATTGTTTCACCTAGCACCTGCTTCTCACCTTGGTCGTGCTGGTTGAGTTTGAACTCCACTGTGCCGATACCGTAGAAGGGCTTGCCTTTGCGGATGGTCCAGCCGGTGAGACAACGCGCCACCTCCATCACATCACGCTGGGTGTAGCCGCCGTGTACGCCCAAGGTATGCAGCTCCAACAACTCGCGCGCGTAATTCTCATTCGGTTTATCATCTGGCTGTGATTTCCGGTTCACCCGGCCATCGAGATACCAGAGCATCGCCGGGCTCAGGGCCGAGGCTCGGACCATATCTTGGAAGTTGCCCAACGCATGCGCCCGGATCACGTCCCGGTCATCCGCCACTTTGAGCCATCGGCAATCACCTTTGGAGGGGTCGATGTTGAAATGGTCCGACCAAAACTGGACCATCACTTCGAACAACTGCCGCTCGGACATCACCGCCCGCAGAGTTGTGGCGCGGGTCAACTCGGCGAGCAGCAATTTTTCCTGATATTCATAGAGTTCGCCAATCGGTAAGGACAGCGTCTCGAATCTACGGATGGCGTAATCGCAAACCTTGTCCTCAATCCTCTCCGGATGAAATTGCTGCTGGATGAATGCTGCAAACGCTTCCTCGGCGGTTTTCCCCATCGCCCGCACACGCTGGTAATCACCCGGACGCGCCCCGAACGTGAGACGATTTAGGCCATGAGAAACGAGATCGATCTCCTTGCCGGTTGGAGCTGAAAAAGGTCCTTTTGCCCGCGGGTCACGGGGCGGGATCGGCAGCAAGCTATCGGGAATCTGCTCGCAACCCAAGCTGGTCAACAGGGCAGCGCCTCCTGCGGCATGCAAGAAATGACGGCGGGTCAGTTTCATCCGGCCACGGGGGTGGATGCTGAGGAATTCGAGGTTGTGGTTTGTGCTTTAAAGGAAATCACTGCCGCCCCGCAACCGCTGATCAAAGTCCAAGCGGTCAGGCCAAACCAACCGATGAAAGGGAGGAGGTAAGCGGGGGCCAAAACCAAGCCGCCGCGCAAGACCCGCCGCCATGGCTGTGTTTCGTCAATCGGCGTAGCCAGTCCAGCCCCGATGCGTTGGCAAAAGCCAGCCGAGCCGATCAAACCGAGCAGCACTGGTGAGCTGATCACCAGACCGCCGACCACTTGCATCACCGGGTTGGGTATTTTCATCAGGAAAATCCCTCCCAAAATAATAGGGACCGCTACCAAGAGACCAATCGCTGTTGTCCGAACTGGTCGGCTGTAGGCGGTTCGGGAGCGCTCAACCAAACCCGGGAACAAGGCTTGGGCTCCTACCCAGTAGGAAATGAACACCAGCAAAGTGCCCAAGATGAGCAACACAATTTTCAGAACGTCAGCCATTATCATAAATCGGTTTTCCTTTCGGTCAGCGGGACCAGCACTTGGCGGGTTGGCCGCATAGCGGGTGGTCAGGTCTTCAGAATAGATAACGTCGCGCCCGGGTATCGGTTACAAGGAGCATGCTAAAATCGATGTTTCCCCGTTTTCCTCTCGGTTGTAGCTGATTGGAGCTCGCGCTTGATTCGTCAGTACGGGGTGAGGCTGAGTGGCTCTAAGGTTTTCCCCAATATAAATTGAGGATGGCTACGTAGAGGTGTGGTTTTTAGATTGGTTGAAGGTGTTTATTTTGATTTGCAACATGTTTTATACAAGTGGGTTACAGATTTAATACTACCGCAAAGAAACAGCCTCGTAGTGACTTGTTTGCCAGCGATAAAAGAGAGTTTTTGACCAAGGTAAACGCTGACCATCGATAACTATTGATTATTTAAAAATGAAGTGAGATTAGTCCAAAAGGTATATGGCAACTGCCAAAAAGTCCGGATTGTTCGCACTGGGCCTGCTGACGCTGGCTCTATGCCTGCTGCCTTTGCGTGCTCAGGCCATCGTCTTGGACTGGGATTCGGTGAATTACAGCAGTGGTTCTTTCTCTCAGTCATTTGATATCGATTCAGGCAACCCAGGTAATGACGTCACCGTCACAGTTACAGGCAATACCGGCTACTTTGCGCAGAATATCAATGACAACTCGAACTTGACTGGTGGGTACAGTCCTGCCCAGCAATCGCTGTTCATGAATATGAACTACAACAGGGAGAATCAGTTCATCACGGTGACGGTCACTTTCAATTATGCACAAGGGGTGGAGGATGTGAGTTTTTCCATCTTTGACATCGATCGTAGCACGGACCGTAATGACAGCGGCTATACAGATAATATTGTTCTTTTGGGCAAAAACCTGAACGGGAGCTTGGTCGCCCCGACCACCATTACGACGCATAGTGCCAATGAAACCGTAGGTTTTGGGACGAACATCTATGTGCGCGGTACTACGGGTGCCAGTGATACTGCTGGCAGTGGTAATGCTGACTATACCTTTAGCGGGACCAATGCCATCACCTCGTTTAGCTTCACCTACGGTAACGACAGCAGTTCACCCAGTGATCCGGGTAACCAGTGGATCTCATTGTTCGATATCACCTACAAACCCCGCGTTCCTGAATGGCATCCTGGGCTGATTGCCTCCTTTGCCTGCATGATGATGGTAGGGGTACGCCGGCTGTTTTTCTGAGCTTATCTAAGTTTGCCACTCGGTTTCGCGTTGGTCCTTTTCCGATAGGGCTTTTCACCGGTGATGCTTCACTTCATCTTTGGGGCCGTTTCTTAATTCCTTTCGCTTGCGGCTTTCATAGTTTAGTGAGGTGTTCGTGATGGAGTTTCGCCTCTACCTTTCTACAGCTTCGGGTAGTTTTATTATCCCGACCTATTTTCAGCAGTGCTTGCCAATTTTAATTTAAATTAGTGTAAATAATTCTAACTCTTTAAATTGAAGATAGTTGAATGATATTTTATTGTAGTTGAGATTTATTCGGAACAGGATTAAAAATTAATGTAGTAAGACATATGGCTCTATTGCGTAAATATCGGCTGAAACTGCTAAGTTTGCTCTTGGTGGTTGCTGGTTTATTGCCATTTCAGGCTAACGCGGTGGTGCTGGATTGGGATTCCGTGAATTGGGTCAGCGGCAATTTGACTCAATCTTTTGATATTGATGCCAGCAATCCAGGGAATGACATCACTATCACCATCACCGGCGACACCGGATACCTCGCTCAGAACGTTGATGATAACTCGAATCTGACTGGCGGGTTGAGCCCGACGGAGCAGTCCTTGTTCATGAACATGAACTACTCCAGCGAGAACCAGTTGATCACTGTCTCGGTGGTATTTCACTACGATTACGGCGTTGAGGATGTAAGCTTCTCTATTTTCGATGTGGATCGTAATAGCAGCAGTGACAACAACGTCGGCTATCGAGATCGGATCGACCTGCTGGGAATCACTTTGGACAACCAGTTGGTGGCGCCGACGACCATCATTGATTATCCGGATAATGATGTGAGAAGTTCTGGCACTAATGTCTACGTGCGCGGCGATGATTCCACCTCGGATTCCAGCAGTGATGCCAATGTTGATTACGCATTTAGCGGCACAAACGTCATCAACCAGTTCTTTTTCACTTACGGCAACCACAGCAGTGCTCCTAACAACCCTGGCAACCAGTGGATTTCCCTGCATGACATCACCTACAAGCCCAAGGTGCCTGAGTGGCATCCTGGGCTGATCGCTGCAATTGCTTGTGTGATGACCGTTGGGGTAAGGCGGTTTTTCTTCTGAGCAGACAAAGTTCCTTTGGCAAGAACTCCAGCGCTCCCATTTCCCTGCGGTTTAGATTGCCCGCTTGGCGCGTTTGGAACGCCAATAAGCTCCCACGACGCCCAATCCCAAGAGCGTCAAAGTCCCCGGCTCTGGTACCGCTGATAGCCCGACCGACATCGATTCAGGCATTCCATGCCCGGTCTCTCTCTCTTCTCGATTGCCGCCCACGAAAGGATAGACGATGATTGAGACATTCCTGCCTGAAGCATGGGCCAAGTTTTCCGGCACCACCATTTTCTCAAAGGGGGCAGACTCCAGTGGATTGAATGCCAATTGCGCTCCCCTAACCGGTTGACTTAACGCTTCGTAGACCGACAGGGGAGTTGGTCGATAACTCTCAAAAGTTTGCCCCGCATCCCAGCTCATTGAGGTGATCACCTACCCGCTGATCTGCGTGCTGGGATCCATCAGGTGCTCGGACACTTCTTCTGCCTTCGCGGAATAAATTCCTCCACCTACAATGAGCATTGTCGTGAGCGCTGAAATTTTCAGTAATTGTTTCCGCTTGGTCATCTGAACTTGGCTGTGACTACGGATGCCATGACACCTTGGTTGCAGCTTTAAATCTGCCGCTATTGTGGTCAAGCTTCTGATTCTTACAACTTTCCCAATCCATTTACCTAGAACTTCACCGTCGCTTGCACCGCTACTAGTTGCTCGCCTTGTTGCTGACCGCCTTTCTGATGATTATAACTGTATTGGAGCTTTCCTTGGAGATGGCGCGTTAGCCGGCAACCCAGCGCCGCATCCAGCCGCCACGCATCGTTATCCCAATCCGCCTCACCGCCGGCACCGTTTGTCACCGGATCGAAAAATTGCTGGTTCCAGCGCAACGCCGCAAATGTGCGCGCACTGAGCTTGTATTTGCCTTCGATGAAATACACCGCTGTGTCGGCATTGCCGACATTCGGCACCTCGAATCGCGAGAAGATGAACTCACCCCAGAGCTGCCAGTTCCGCCACGCATAGGACACATCATAGCCCACGGTCGTTTGCACAAAATCATCCAGCGTCTTGCCCGCGGGCAGGGTCGTCTCCGCCACCGGCAGCAGATACGGCCCGTAACTCGCCGAGACCCCCAATTTCCAAGAAGCATTCGGCCTCCAGCCCAAGCGCCCACTCCATGTGGGGTGTTCCCAGCTCAAATGCCGTGCGTCCCAGACGAATGGATGGGAAGAGATGGAAGCATTCTTGAAATCCACCGCGTAGTCGAATTGCCCGATTCGCCCAAAGATCGCCGCCCCACTTGTGTAAGCCGGTCCCCATAACACCGGCAGCCACGCGTCCTTTTTATCAGCCACATTTTTGCGCCCGAGAAAGCCACCGGGAGCGCCGGGGGCTACTTGATCCGTGATGGTTGTCACGTTTTCATAGGCGAGGGGAGCCGTGATGAAGGGATTGTTCCATGAATCATGCCGGTTCACCCATTCGCCGAAGACGGTCGCAAATTTGCCCACCTGCACATTCACCCAGGCCTCATCGAACGGCTTGTAGCGCAGCACATACTCATCGAATCGTGCATCCCGATCCTTTGCGCCCGGATCAAATCCCCGATCCGCCCGGAACTGCACAAAACTATAGAAGTGCTCGCCGAAATGCGCATCCAGAAACAGCGAGAGCCGGGGATTGAAGTAAAAATCATCGTCCGGAAAAATCAGTCCCGGCGGATTCTGGTCGATATAGTAACCCTCCAGATCGATTGTTCCGCTCAAGTCCGTACGGAACCAGCCATCCTTCGCCTCCAAGTGCAAGGCCTCATCCACCTGATCGAGAAACGCTTGCCCGTGCGCGGCTGTTCCCAGCATGGCCGCGCCGGCACCGATGATGATTGTCTGCCATACCTTCATTAATTTGGTTTGTTTGAGTGGACCGTTGTCACCTTGAATGCCTTTACCGTGTCGCTGAAGCCCTTCAATTTGAGCGGGGCCAGTTCCTCCACTTCGAGCAGTTCGCCCAGCTTCGTTTGCGTGGCTTCATCGATCACCACTTCCATTTTGCCCGCTGTGCTGCATAGGCGTGAAGCGAGGTTCACGCGTTCGCCCAGCACCGTGTAGTTCAGGCGATCCGCCGAGCCCATACAGCCCGCCACCGCTTCTCCAGTCGCGATGCCGATGCCCACCAATATCTTGTGCTCAGAAGTCTCGTTCAGTTTGTTGCGCTCCTCGATCATCCGCACCGCACAACGCGTGGCGTTATAGGCATCATTGCCGTAGCTCTTCGGCGCGCCGAAGACCGCCATGATGAGATCGCCCACGAATTTATCCACCACGCCATTGTGTTCATACACCACCTTCGTCAGCGCAGTCATGTGCTCGTTAAGCATCTTGATGACCTCCGCCGGGTCCATGCCCTGCGTGTGTGCGGTGAAGCCGCGGATGTCGCAGAAGATCACACTGATCTCGCGCTTTTCACCGCCGAGAGTCATCTGCCCGTGGACCATCTGATGTGCCACATCTTTGTCTGCTACCATGTCCAGCACAGCGCGATACTTCTCCTTGAGTGCCAGTTCTGAGGTCATCTCATTGAACGATTTTGCCAGCTTGCCTACCTCGTCTTCGCTCCGGACCGGCACCCGTACCTCAAAGTTGCCCTTCTGGATTTCACCTGTGGCTTTCACCAAGTCTCGGATAGGCGCCGAGAATCCGTGACTGAGGAGTAAACTCAGTATAAGACCACCCATAAGCACCACCGTGCCGAATGCCAGAATCCGCCAGCTCAGATCACGCTGAGCATTGATCACCTCGGCCATGGAATAGATGCTCACTTGATAGGTAGGCGGAAAGTTCGAGTCTTTATTCATCCACTGAAAGAAAACCTGATGTGGCTCGCCACCGATCATGACATTGAACGTTCCCTCTGCTTCTTTGGACTTCTGCTCCATCAGTGTCCGCATGTTGGTATTGATCTCCACCTCATGTGCTGCCGCCAAGGTACTGGAGAACAGTCGGCCATCCAGCCACATGCCGCTCTTGATGTGACTATAATCCGTCAAAGTGCGCTCGGTGCTATTTACAAAGGGAAACCCCAGAACCAATGCACCCAGCATTTCGCCATCGATGTCTTCGATGCGGGTCACGATGACCTCCAACACCTCTGGGCGCGGTTGATCGGCCGCGACTTTCTTCAGCCGTTCCACCATTTTCCCCTTTAGTGGTACGCTTTCTTCCAAAGAAAGATAACCGACCTGTTGAACAGGTCCGGTCGCCAATGATTTGCCCACCAGCTCAAACTGGTGCTTTAATTTCTCACGATCGGCCAGCATTCCCAGACCTGAGCCCGCCAGCGCGGGTGGCGTCAGTTCTTTACCTTCCGCATCAATGAACCGGACCAGTAGTGCCGGTGGTAATTGACGCCGCTGCTTCACCGAACCTGTCAGCACATCACGCAACTCACCTTGGGCCGTGCCATAGATCACCCGCATGTCGTCCTCTTCCAAGGCCGCCCGCAAACGCACAGACTGGCACATCTCCAGACACTTCGCTTTCACCGAAGCCAGCCGCGCCTCCTGCATGCTGTTGAACACCGCGATCTGCCCGGTGAACCGTTCTGCGAAAAGCTTTTGATACGCCGCCTGCATGCGCGTCTGCGTCACATACAGCGTCGTGCCCGTCACTCCCGCCACCACCACCATCATGGCTAGCAGCAGCTTGAAGCGAAAACTCAGTTTCCGGAACAACCCCATTTATTTTCCTTTGAAATCCACCTTCAATGTCTCTCCGGCCTTCAACTCCACCGTCAGCGAGCGGACATCCTTATCATCCACCCACGCCTTCAATACGTAGGAACCCGCCGGCAAGTTCTCCAGCTTGAAAGTCCCCTCCGATGTCGTCGTTACGAAATACGGCGTATCCAGCACAAGTATGTTTGCCCGCATGTGCTCATGGATCTCGCAATACAGTTTCACCAAGCCCGGAGTGTCGAATTGCACGGCCGCCGGTTTCTCATCCTTCCGATAGCGCCCGAGGTCGAACCGCTTGGTCTTCGAATACGAGAAGACGTTGTGATAATCCACGTCCATGTTCGGGAACTCCACGTAACTGCCCTTTTGCACCGGCAGCACGGATTGCGCGAATTGAAAACCTTGTTGCGGCATTTGCCACCGGTTAGTCGTAGCCGCGTTCTTCGCGCTGTTGAACTGGCCTTCCAGATACACCACGGCCACCGGGGCAGGGGGCGGCGCGATCTGCCCAGCCTTCAGTCCATAGCGGTCACCCGAGGGAGCCGCCGTCTTCGCCTTGGGCAAAACCACCGTGCCTTCAACGGTTGCCGTTTGCGCCGTGACCGTTGCCGTTACCACTGCGAATCCGAGTGTTAGCAACAGCCGCCGCAGCGCACTGAACGTGAGATTGTGAGTGAGATGCTTCATGGCTGATGACCCGTGCAGCGTAATACAGGCCATCCCCCCGGTGCAATCATGGTAAATCACTCCTGCCGTGGCCGTAGATGCGTCTATTCTCAATTCCTCAGTGCTCTTTTCGAGCTTTGATTTTTGAACCTCAAGCTTCATTTCTCGCTCCTTTTTCAACTATCCTGCCTACGAGCTTATTGGGGGACCTAGGACATCCGCTGTCCATGTGAATACTGTGAATAACTTTTATTTTCCGCACCGAACCAGCTGGTCTCCAGAAGGTTGCACTGGCAAAACAAGCGTTCGCTTGAAAAATCGCGTCCGTAAAAAACAGGTTTTTGCGAACTTTGTGCTCTTTGCGGTGAAACATCCCCTTCTTCTCACGGCTTGCCTCCGATGACCTGCCACCACATCCTCCGCACCCATATGTTCACCTGTCGTATCTGGTCCAAGCCGTTCACCGCAGCCTTTGCCCTGCTGACCCTGTTATTCCTCTCCGAACTCCCAGCCTTTTCCCAGACTGCCAAACCCGCCGAGCCCCACATCGCCGTCTATCGCTGGCCCAATGGCACCAAGAATGTTGACGCCTTTGCTGAGTGGCTGAACCAGCCCATAGTCTGGGGCGAAGACTTCGCGGGCACCGAGACATGGGATAACGTCTCATGGCCCGTCTGGTGGCTGGAACACTGGGGCAAGTGGGTGAAGGAAAAGCCCGGCCGCAAATTTATCTTCGGCGTGCACATGCTCCCCGGCCCGTGGGATGGCAGTGGCGCTGAGAAAGGCACGGATGCGAAGAAGCCTGTCTCCTTGGAAAAAGGCGCCAATGGCGAGTACAATTATTTCTTCAAGACCCTCGCCGAGAACTTGGTTAAGAACGGTCTGGGCGATGCCATTCTCCGCCCCGGTTGGGAGTTCAACGGCGGTTGGTTCACCTGGCGTGCGAAGGACAAAGAGAAAGCCTTTGCCGAATACTGTCGGCAGATCGTGAAGACCATGCGTGCCGTGCCCGGTGCCGAGAATCTGAAGTTTTGCTGGAACCCGACCCTTGGCTATCAGCAGTTCCCTGCGGAGAAAGCCTGGCCCGGAGATGAATATGTCGATTACGTGGGGCTCGACGTGTATGACGAATCATGGATCGAGAACGGTTATCCTTGGCCCAAGGACGCCACGCCCGAAGTCATCCTCGCCCGCCAGAAGAAAGTTTGGCACGACTGGATCCTAAACAGCGACCACGGGCTCGTCTTCTGGAGCAAATTCGCCCGGGAACACCAGAAACCTCTCGTCATCCCCGAGTGGGGCTGCAACAACCGCGTCGATTTCCCCGAACAACACGGCGGACTTGATAACCCTTACTTCATCGAGCAGATGCACGCTTTCATCACCGACCCCAAGAATAACGTCTTCTTCCACTGCTACTTCGATGTGCAAGCCCCCGATGGCCACCATCAGCTTTCCCCCGGTGTGGATGGCAAAGAAAAGACCGAGTTTCCCAACGCCGCTAAAAAGTTCCGGGAGTTGTTTGGGAGAGGCAATAAAATCTTGCAGTAATTTCAGTTCAACCGAGAGAACGGTATTTATGGAACGTTTGCTTAAAGTAATCCGCGCGATTTGTCAGAAACCCGGCATTTATGTAGGTCAGCCAAGAATGCCGCTGGTACGCAGTTTTTTGCTTGGCTATGTAATTGCTTTGGGTGAATCGAAAGAACTCGAAAATGACCCGTTTGGCGGTTTTCTCCGATGGCTAGAAGCCAAACATGGCATTTGTCATCCTGGTTGGGGATGGGATAGGATACTTACCCATGCGGCAGGTTCAGACAAAGAAGCCATACGCACTTTGCCTGAACAGTTTGAGCTGTATCTTACCGAGTTGAGCAATGGAACCTTCGATCTCGCTAAAGCTGACACCCATCGCATCCCATGCTCGGAACCTGAAGTAACTTGTACCAAAGGTTACAACGAACGATAATCTGGGTGAGATATTACAAAGCAAACACCAGCACCTTTCATCCAACCGAGTCGGCCTCATTCTTGATTCTCCTCATTTTCTAATTCATTCTTAGCTCGTAGCTATGTCCCTTACCGCTGAACATCTGCACGCCTTGCAAGGCATCGTCGGCCCGAAGAATGTCCTGACCAAGCAGGAGGACTTGGTGCCATATGCCTTCGATGGCACTGCCGCCATGATCCAGATGCCCGGCTGTGTTCTTTTCGTGGAGACCGTCGAGCATATCGTCGCGCTGCTGAAATACGCGAACACGCACAAGCTCCCCATCGTCACCCGCGGTTCCGGTACTGGTTTGAGCGGCGGCAGCCTGCCTTCGCCCGATTGCATCGTCATGTGCACCGTGCGCATGGATAAGATTCTCGAAGTGGACGCTGCAAACCTTACGATGCTCGTCGAACCCGGCATCACCACCGTGAAAGTCGCGGAAGCGGCGGAAAAGGTCGGTCTCTTTTACCCACCCGATCCCGGCTCCATGCGCATCTCCACCATCGGTGGTAATGTGGCCGAGAATTCCGGCGGTTTGCGCGGTTTGAAATATGGCGTCACCCGCAACTACGTCATGGGCCTCGAAGTCGTCCTGCCCGATGGCGAAGTTTTGTGGACCGGTAACAAGTGCGTGAAAGACGTCGCCGGGTATTCGTTGAAAGACCTGTTTATCGGCTCGGAAGGTACCCTCGGCGTCATCACCAAAGTCTTGTTGCGGCTCATCCCTAAACCGCAAACGAAGAAGACGATGATCGCCACCTTCGCCCGCATGGATCAGGCCGCCGAGACGGTCTCCGCCATAATCGCCGCGAAGATCATCCCTTGCACGCTGGAGTTCCTCGACCGCATGACCATCCATTGCGTAGAGGATTACGCGAAGATCGGTCTGCCCTTGGATTGCGAAGCCCTCCTGCTCATCGAGACGGATGGCCATCCTGCTGTCGTTGCTGAAGAAGCCGCGCAGATGGAAGCGAAGTGCCGCGAGTGCGGCTGCCTCGAAGTCATCGTGGCGAAAGACGATGCCGAAGCCACTCGCCTCGCCAGCGCCCGTCGCGCCGCCTTCTCCGCTCTTGCCCGCGTCGCCCCCACCACCATTCTCGAAGACGCCACCGTGCCACGTAGCGAGCTGGGCCAGATGATCCGTTTCGTGGAACAGGTCGCCAAGAAGTACAACCTGCGCGTCGGCACCTTCGGTCACATGGGCGATGGCAATCTGCACCCAACCTTCCTCACGGACGAGCGCAACAAAGACGAGATGCACCGCGTGGAAGAAGCCTTCAAAGAGATTTTCGAAGAAGCCATCCGCCTCGGCGGCACCATCACTGGCGAGCACGGCATCGGCATGGCCAAGAAATCCTTCCTGCCCAAGTTCGCTGGCGATGCGCAGATGCGCGTGATGCGCGAACTCCGCAAAGCTCTTGATCCCTTAGGCACACTGAATCCGGGGAAGATGTTCGATTAGGCCGGGTACTTTGTCTGCAGGCAGTACCAGCGAGGTAACTAAGTTAGCAAAACGTTATTAATGACTGACGCTACCACCTCCCTCGCCCCTCGGAGGGGAGAGGGCCGGGGTGAGGGGTGAGTCGTAGCATGAAGCCATCAATTTTCCAGACTTAGCCCGAGCCCTTCAACCGACTGCTGGTCAATTTACAGGCGCTTCAAGCACTCGGGCAGGGTAGTCACTTCACCGGATCGGCCGCTCGTTCAGCAGCAACCAGTACAGCCCCAATTGTCCTACCGCTTCGATGAACTTCTCGAACTCCACGGGTTTGCGGATGTAACTGTTCGCCCCGTTGGCATACACGTTCACGATATCCACTTCTTCCTTGGAAGAGGTCAGGATCACCACGGGCACCAGCTTGGTGCGCTCATCCGAACGGATGCGTTTCAGTACTTCCAGTCCATCCACCTTGGGCAGCTTGAGGTCCAGTAAGATAACGGTCGGCTGCAGTGATGTATCGCGGCCCTGATACTTACCCGTGCCGAAAAGATACTCCAGAGCCTCAGCCCCATCAGTCACCACATGCAGGCAGTTCATGATGTGGTTCTTCTTGAACGCCCGCAGCGTCAACGCCACGTCATCCGGATTGTCCTCGACCAGCAGGATATGTTTTTCGCTCATGATGGATTCTCAGCTTTCGGCAATGTGAAATAGAATGTCGCCCCCTGGTTTACTTTGGCATCCGCCCAGATGCTGCCTCCGTGCCGGTGGATCACCCGCTGCACATTGGCCAGCCCGACACCTGTCCCCTCGTATTCATTGGCGCTATGCAACCGCTGGAATACCCCGAACAGCTTGTCTGCATAATTCATATCGAATCCAGCGCCATTGTCCCGCACAAAGTAAACCGTCTGTTCGTTCTGGACCGTCACGCCGAATTCGATGCGCGGATTCGGCTGGGTTCGCGTGAACTTCCAGGCGTTCCCGAGCACGTTTTCCAGCGCCACCCGGAGCAGCCGCGGATCGCCCTTTGCCCGCAACCGCGGCGCGCCCACCCATTCCACCTTCTGCTCTGGATCACCATGCTGCAATTCCTCAATCACCAGCCGCGCCATCTGCGAGAGATCCACATCCTGCATCTTCAGCTCTGCCCGCGTGACCCGCGAGAGCTCCAGCAAGTCATCGATGAGCAACGCCATCCGCCGCGTGGCCTTGCGCACCCGGTCGAGATAGTTTTTTCCATCCTGATCCAGTACCGTCGCATAGTCCTCTTCCAGAGCCTGGCTGAAACCATCGATCGCCCGCAGTGGTGCCCGTAGATCATGCGATACCGAATAACAGAACGACTCCAGTTCCTTGTTCGTGGCTTGCAATTCCGCCGTCCGTTCATTCACCCGTTTCTCCAGCGAGGTGTTAAGCTGCCGTATTTCCTGCTCCGCCTCTCTGCGTTTCGAGATGTCCCGGATGAACCCGGTGAAGAGCGGGCGCGGACCCTGTTCCACCCGGTTGATCGTCAGCTCCACCGGGAACTGGCTTCCATCTGCCCGCATGGCATCGATCTCGATGAGACGCCCGAGGATGTGGGATTCACCCGTTTGCACACAGCGCTCCAGTGATTGCTGATGCCGCTCGCGCAATTCCGGCGGCACGATCACCTCGCCCATGTTCCGCCCCAGCACATCTGCCTGTCGGTGGCCGAACATCTTCTCCGCTGCCGGGTTGAATTCCACGATTTTACCGTTGTGATCGATCGTCACCACCGCATCCAAGGCGGAATTCAGGATGGCTTGTGAGCGCGCCTGGATCTCGCGCAATTGCTCCTGCATTTGCAGCCGGTCCGTGATATCCACTGCTACCCCGCCGATCAGTTCCTCCCCTGGCGCTTCACCCGGTATGAGGAACTTGCTCACGAAATAGGAGTGCGGATCTTCTCCATGGTAGAGCGTTTCCACCACTTGCAATGGTTTCTTGCTCTCCCTCAATTGCGCATCGCTCCCTTTGAAAGTCGTCGCCATGGTGCCGGGAAACAGCTCCGCATCCGTCATGCCTGTTATCTCGGCAAGGGGTCGTCCAAACAGTTTTTCCCATGTGCTGTTCACAAACACATAGCGTCCTTGGTGATCTTTGATGAAGGCAAACCCCGCGAGGTTGTTCATGAACGACTGGCACCTGGCCTCGGCCTCCCTGAGCTCTTCCTCTACCACCTTGCGCTTGGTGATGTCTGAGAGCAGACCCACGCTCCCGGCAAATTCTCCCTGCGCATCCAAGATCGGGTTCGCCGTGACTAGCGCCCACATGGCTTCCCCGTCCTTACGCCGCAGCCGCAGATCCAGTTGCCGGTGTTCTTTACGCCTTTCCGCGTCGATATCAGCGACAATCTTCTCCCGGTCTTCCGAAAACATGAAATCAAACGAGGTCAGTCCCAGTATCTCCTTCTGCTCATAGCCCAGTATTTCTGCCATGCGCCGGTTCACAAACGTCGTGATCCCTTTGGCGTTCACCACCCAGATGCCTTCCTGCGTGGTTTCCACGATCTGGTGGTACTGCTGCTCCTTCGCATGCAACTCCGCTTCCGTGCGCATGCGGTCGAATGCCCCCCCACATAAGTCTGCCGTCACTTGAAGCAGATCGAGGTCTGACTCCATGTACGCGTTTGCCTTGTAGCTCTGGACCGACAGAGTTCCGAGGATCAGGTCGCCATTCCGTACCGGCGCGAACATCAAAGACAGCGACCGTTTGCTTTTGTTTCCGAACGGGATCAGTGTCTCAGGCTCATCGTTCCCCGTTTTTCGGGTTATCAATTGCGCCCCTTCAGCGATCACTTTTTTGGCCAACGGTCCGGGTATTTTGTCGTTCGGGTCGGCCGGCACCTCCTGCATCACTCCGTCGATCAGATCCAAGCACAAAATGTTCCGCACTTGCTCCCATTCCGCATTATAGGCATCCAGCAGAAATGCATCGAAATCGAACAGCTCCCGGCAAGCACGCTCTAGCAGACGCGCGGCATCTTTTTCACTGCTGGTGGCGGAGAGTTGATGCGTCAAGCGGGCCAGGACCCTTTGCCGGGACTCGTTGGCGGAGTATTCTTCCGCGAGCCGTTTCCAGCGCAGATTGGCTTCCGCCAGATCCGTCTGTAACCGCTTTACCTCGGCTTCCGCCCGTTGGAGCGCATCAGATTGGGATTCAGAACGCATACGATCCCTCGCTTCCGTGAACAGAGCGCAAGATAGCTGCCTTCAGCCAAAATACAAACCCGCAAATTCTGAGCCCCTTTTTCCTTCTTTATTAACATGCTTCACCGCAACTCCCGCTCCAGCAACTCATAAGCCTTTGACCGCATCGCATCCGGAAAATCGTGTTCACAATCAGGATGCTCCACCAGCAGATTCCCCGGTTTGCCATACAACGCATACACCGGCCTCGCTGCCGCCACCACCTTGTCCACGCTCTCCCATTTGAAGTTGCTATCCTTCAGCGGCGCATTGATGAAGCACACCCGTGGTGCCAATGCCCCGATCAGCTCGTGAAAATCATACGGGATTGTCTCCAGCTTCCCGGCGTAGCTCGCCAGCTTTGGCATGTAGCGCTCCTGCGTCCACCCTTTGCCCGCTTGCCACACCGCGGAATTTCCGCCGTAGTAATCAAGATACGAATCCAATCCGCAACTGCTCACGATCACCTTGATGCGTTCATCAAACACCGCCGTATACACCGAGTTATGTCCACCGAGTGAATGTCCTATGGCGCCGAAGCTTTTCTTGTGTACATAAGATAGCGATTCCAGCAGATCCAGCCCGCGCATGTTATCCCACACCGCCTTGAGCGTGCCGCTTTCCCAACCGAGCGCTTTCAGGTCCGGCTGATAATTCGCCAGTTGCGGATACGCCGGGGCCAGTGTCACGAAACCGCGCTCAGCTAACTCGGCGGCATACTGGCGATTGGCTTTTCCGCCCAGCCCCACGACTACTTTATGTCCGTTCACATTATCCGTCGGATGCAGGCACAACACCGCCTGAGTTTTCTTGCCTTCATACAGGGCCGTCTTTGGTATCAGCAGATAAGCGGGCACGCGCGAGCCAGGCTCAGACGCATAGGAGATGAGTTGCCTCACATAACTGCCGCAATCCGTCTCTTCCTCCACTTTCACGTCCAGCGGGCAACGCTTCTCCTGGCCCGGCAATTTGCCCATCACCGTTTCCATTCCCCTCACGATCTCCGCCCGCCTTTTCTGCCATGCGCGGGTGGATTTTACCGGCCTCACTTCACTATGTAAGTCATTGCGGTAAACCAGCAGATTTTCGCGTGGCAATCTCTCGGGCGTTTTCCATGCAAAAACGGATGCGGAAAACAAACCCACTGAAGTCAGAATAGATACGACCAAAGTGACGCGTGCCATGAGTTCGCATTAAAGCACCTGCCCATCACGCTGGCGACCTCCAACTGAATGCCCTCCTACTGAGACCCAATAATCTGCCCAGGGTTGTATTGCGATACCTTGGGTGAACGTTCGCGACGAACTCTACTCTAAAAGGGTTCCATTTTCGACAAACGTCCAACATCCCTACGAATGATTCTCTTTTGGCCCCTTCACCACCATCGTTACCAAAAAACCTACCAGCAAAATGGCCGTCGTCCCCATCACGATGGTCAGGAATCCATGGAACGGATTCTGAAAACCTTCTGCCAGCCACCCGCGCTTCACCCAATCAGCCGAAAGCGTCGCCCAGATGATCACGCACAAGCCCGCCACCACGCCCAACGCTCCCGCAATCTTACCCGCACGTCTCGCCAACATCCCCAGCAGGAACAATCCCAACATGCCACCGCTGAACACGCCCGCTAGCGTCCACCACACATCCAGTGCCTGCTTGATCTGCAACAGCATGACGGCGGCGATGGTGCCTAATACGCCTATCACCAATGTCCCCATCCATAGCACGCGCATGGATTCCCGCTCCGTGGCTGCCGGTCTGAAGTAACGCTTGTAAAGATCACATAAAATCAATGTGGCCGAGCAGTTGATGGAACTGGAGATGGTCGATTGTGCCGCCGCGAAGACACCTGCGATGACCAATCCCGTCAACCCCATCGGCAATTGCGCCACGATGAAGTGTGGGAATACCTGGTCGGCTTTGATCCCCGCCGGTAGCAGGTCCGGCTGTGCTTGGTAGAAAGAATACAACCCGGTTCCGATGAAGAAAAACACTGCCGAGATGGGGATATACAACAAAGCCCCCAACCACACACTGCGTGTGGCCTCTTGATCTGTTTTCGCCGTCGCGTAACGCTGCACGTAGCTCTGGTCGATACCGAAGTTTTGCAGGTTGATATACAGCGCATAGATCAGCACCACCCAGAAGGTCGATTCCGTAAGTGAGGCACTGAAGCTTCCTAGACTGAACTTATGGTTCTCGTTGGCGATGCGGAATAATTGTCCCGGCCCTTCCGGCATCCCGAACATCAGCACCCCTGCACACATCAACGCCCCGCCGATGAGTACGATGCTTTGCATCACATCAGTCCAGATCACCGCCTCCATGCCGCCGAACAGTGTATAGACGATCACTAGCACGCTTGTGAGAATGATGATCGCCACTGGATTCCAGCCTGTCAGTGGTTCGAGCGCGACGGCCAGTAGATACATGATCATGCCCGTGCGCGTGATCTGTGTGAGCAGATAACACACCACCGCATAGCTGCGTGCCCAGGGTCCAAACCGGTTCTCCAGATGATGATAAGCGGAGATCTCGTTGCTCTTGCGATAGAACGGCACGAACCACTTCACCGCGATCCATGCTGCCAAGGGCAGGGTGAGACTGAAGACAAATGGGTTCCAGTTGTCTGCATACGCCTTACCCGGATTCGCCAGAAAACTGATACTGCTCACAAACGTGCCGAAGATGGAGAGACCCACTGCCCAGCCTGGTATCTTGCGGCCTGCGGCCATGAATTCCTCGGTGCCTTTGCTTTGGCGCCCAAACCAAAAGCCGATGGCCAGCGTGCCCGCGAGATACAGCGCGATGACCAGAAGATCGATGACCGGTAATGAGCTGATGCCAGTCATGCTTAGCGAAGTGCGGGCATTTTGATGGCTGGCTTCAGCAGTTTGGCCATGGCATCCATATCTGCCTTATGCCCCGGACTGTCCGCCAGGTTGGTTGTCTCTTTCGGGTCGGCCTCATGATCATAGAGTTCCCGCGCCATCACCTTGCCGTCTTTCCAGCTCCGCCATTCGGTGTAGCGCCAGCGGCCATCACAGGCCGAGTAGCCCATGTATTCTGGCTGCCCTTTGTAATAAGCAGGCCGGGGATGCTGGGTGATGGCCACCTTCTGCACACTGGCCTTGGGATTCTTCAGCACCGGTCCCAGGCTGACCCCCTCCAGTCCCGGCACCTTAGGCAAGCTGCACAGGTCTGCCAGTGTCGGATACAGATCCAGCAATTCCGCTACGGCCTCGGTCTTGGTGCCCGCCGTCTTCATCTTCGGTGTCGCGATGATGAGCGGCACGCGGGCATCCAGATCAAAGTTCGAGGTCTTCGCCCACAAGGTATGCTCGCCCAAGTGATAACCATGGTCTGACCAGAACACGATCACCGTGTTATCGCTCAATCCCAATCGGTCCAGTTCATCTAACACTTTACCTACCTGTGCGTCCAGATAGCTGATGGCCGCCAGATAGCCGTGCCGCATCTCCTTCACCGCGTCCGGCGTAAGCTCGCGTTGCTTGTCGGAAAGTATCTCCCGGCTGTTATGCCAGGCGATGCGGTCTGTTCCCTTCGGCCACTCTGCCGGGTCCGGCCACGTGATTTTCTCGCGGTCATAGAGGTCCCAATATTTTTTGGGCGCATTGAAAGGGGAGTGCGGTTTCCAGAAACCCACGGCCAGAAAGAAGGGGGCACCCTTCTTCTTGATGTCTTGCAAGGCGGTCACCGCTTTAGCCGCGATGCGTCCGTCGAAGTAAGCCTCATCTGGCACGTCCATCATCTGGCATTTCAGGTCCTTCGCCAGATTCGGTGGCAGTGTGCCTTCGACCATCGGCTTGTCATTGCCGTGATTGTTGAAGTGCATCTCCGCCGGCACGCTCCATGAGACCGGATCGCCCTGCAGTTTATGGATCCAGTTGTGATAAATCTTCCCGATGTTTTGCGTGAAGTAACCGTTGTTTTTGAAGTGTTGCGGCAGGGTGAGCGCATCTGGTGTCGTGTCGCGGAAATGCGTGGGCAGGTCCCAGATACGCAAGGTATCCGGGCGCAAACCGGTCATCAAGGAGGCTCGCGAGGGATTGCACACGGCTTGTTGGCAATACGCCCGGTTGAACACCATTCCACGTTTCGCCAACCGGTCCAGGTTCGGTGTCTTCACTTGCATGTCACCGTAACAGCCCAAGTCATTGCGCAGATCGTCCGCTGCGATGAACAAGACGTTTGGCCGCGACGAGGCAGCAAACGCTGCACTGGCGCACAGTAGCCAGATCAAACTGATGCGAAGAAAATAGCTCATGGTCATAGTCCTTTTATTTGCCGCTCTTGCTATCCACGGATTGCGTCCAGGCTTTGAGCGCGGTCTGCAATTCAGCCAGTTTGGCAGGTTCCTTTTCTGCGAGATCGTTTTTCTCGGCCAGATCATCGGCGAGATTGTAGAGGTGTGCTGCGCCTTGGCGGGTCACTTGCAGCTTCCATGGGCCGGAACGCGCCGCTTGCATTCCGTTGAAACGCCAGAAAAGCGTCCGCTTCGGCAAAGTTTTCCCTTTCAGCAGCAGATCGGAAAGGTCCACTCCATCCAGGGCGAGTTGCTTGGGGAGTTTGACGCCGGCCAACTTTGCGAAGGTGGGTAGCAGGTCCATGGTGAGACAGGTCTCCGCGCTTTCACCCGGCTTGATACGTTCCGGCCACCAGGCGATGGCGGGCACGCGATGTCCGCCTTCCCAGAGGGTTCCTTTCTTCCCGGCGAGCGGTCCGGCTTTGCCCGGTCCGGAGGGACCATTATCCGAGGTGAAGATGACGAGCGTGTTCTTGGTGAGGCCGTTCTGTTTGAGCGCTTCCATCACGCTTCGCACACTTTCATCCAGCGCGGTCATCATGCCTTCGTAAGCTTTCTCCTTGTCCGTGCGGCTGCCAGATACATTGGCGGGTTTCTTGCCCGCTTCACGGTCAGCGGCATCATCGCGGGTCTGGTAGGGATAATGCACTGCTTCGTGTGGCAGATAGAGACAGAATGGACGGTTTTTGTTTTCCTTGATGAATCGCACGGCGTGCTTCGTGATGAGGTCCGTGGTGTAGCCTTCTTCCGGAATCAATTTCGTTCCGTTCCACCAATCCGCATAACCTTCCTGATCTACATGCGAACGGTAATCCACATTGCCGCTCAGGAAGCCCCGGAATTCATCAAACCCTTGATGCGTCGGATTGAAGCCGACCTCATAGCCCAGATGCCATTTCCCGAAGATGGCCGTCGTGTAGCCGCCTTGCTTCAGCACTTCGGCGAAAGTGGTTTCGCTCAGGGCCAGACCTTGGTCCCGGTGATTGGCGGCGGTGATGACCCCCTCGATGCCACTACGTTGCTGGTAACGTCCGGTGAGCAGGGCCGCCCGGGTGGGCGAGCAGACGGCGCCATTACTGTGAAAATCCGTGAAGCGCAGTCCCTCCCTTGCCAAGGCGTCGATGTTGGGTGTCAGGAATGGCCCACCATAACAGCCCAGATCGCCGTAACCCATGTCGTCGGCGAGTATGAGCACGATATTGGGTTTGTTAGGCGATGCTGCGGGAGCCATGCCAGCACCAACGAACCAGCAGAGGAGAATCAGCAGTGCTAAGAGCCGTTTCATGACCGGGCGATTATAGGGCAGATGATGGCACGCATTCATTCTTGGATTCTTGGTCGGGATTCTTAGACTCTGGTTCATGATCCCTTCAGTTGTGAAGCGTTTTTTCTTGGCCACCGCTTTGGTGTGCCTGTTGGTCCCCGCCGCACCAGCGGCGGACAAGCGTCCGAATATTCTTCTGCTCTTCCCCGACCAGATGCGTGCCGAGGCGATGGGCTGCATGGGCAATCCCGACGTCAAAACGCCGAACCTCGACCGCATGGCGAAGGAAGGCATGCTTTTCCGTCGCACCTATGCGAACACACCGGTGTGCTGCCCGGCACGGGCGATTCTGCTTACGGGCACCTACCCGCATGTGAACGGTATGGTGGCGAACGATCTTCGTCTGCGCGAATCCGAGGTCACCATCGCGGAGATTCTGCGTGATGCCGGTTACCGCACCGGGTTCATCGGTAAGTGGCATTTGGATGGCGGTCCGCGTCTTCCCGGCTATATCCCGCCTGGTCCTCGCCGTCAGGGCTTTGATTACTGGGCCGCATACGAATGCAGCCACACGCACTTCACGCCTTATTACTTCCGCGACACACCGGACGTCATCATGGTGCAGAAGTTTGAGCCCGAAGCCTCGGCTGATTTCGCCGTCGAATTCCTGAAGAACCTTCCGAAGGACAAACCTTTCTTCCTCACGCTGCAGCTCGGCCCGCCGCATGATCCCTATGGCGCCCCGACTGAATACACCAAACAGTATGACCCGGAAAAATTGACCATGCGTAAGAATTGGCAGCCTGACAGCGAAAAGAGCAAAGGTGGTCCCGCCATCCCGCCCAAGCTTCGCTATCCCGGATTGCCGGAAAACCCCTACGCGCCCGCTGGTGGCAAGGATGAGGTCGCCGCTTACTACGCTGCTATCACTGCCATCGATGACCAGGTCGGTCGCATCCTGAAAACGCTGAAAGAAAACGGGCAGGACGAAAACACCATCATCCTCTTCACCTCGGACCACGGCGACATGCTCGGCTCGCATGGTCTGCGCCGCAAACGCAAGCCCTACCAAGAATCCGCCGGTGTCCCGGGCATCATGCGTTGGCCCGCCAAGATTCCGGCTGGCAAAGTGGTTGATACACTCTACAGCCATGTGGATATGCCGGTGACCTTGCTTTCGCTTGCCGGGCTGTCTGTGCCGAAGAACATGCAGGGCTCCGACCTTTCGCATGTCGCGCTGGGACATACCACCAAGGGACCTGACGCAGTCTTTCAACAGATCTTTGTTCCTTTCCGCCCGGACCAAATCGAGAAACCTTGGCGCGGCATCATCACCGACCGCTACACCTACGCCCGCTACCAGGACGGCGCTTGGCTGCTCTTCGACAACCAGCAGGATCCTTGGCAGATGACCAATCTCGCCACGGATGCGAAGTCCGCCAGTCTCATCAAATCGCTCGATCAAAAGCTCTCCGCGATGATGAAGAAACAGGGGGATGCCTGGTCCTTCAACTCCAACGAACTGGTGGAGGAGGGTGGCCGTCTCTACAAGCACGGCACCTTCTACACGGTAGATGAATACCTCCAGTGGGCCAAAGCCAATCCCGACAAGGCGAAGTAGGTATTTCTTCCTGCCTGCGGGCTTGCTTGTGGTGAACTGGCGCATCGCCCGTTTCACTTCGTCGGCCATGCCCCGTCGGTCATCTCAGTCAGCTTGAGCTTGGTCGGGTCAACGACCACATGCTTCACGCGTTGCCGTTTCCATGTGTAAGTGATGTGCACCAGTCCATCACTCGTCTGGATGATCGCCGGGTAGCTGAATTCGCCCTTTTCCTCCTCGAATACCAAGGCCGCTTCCCAAGTCTTCCCATCCTTCGACACCGCCAGATTCAGCGGAGAACGGCCCTTGGGCGTGTGGTTGTAAACCAGCAGATGCCGCCCGTCTTTCAATGTCACTGCATCCGTTCCGGAGTTCGGGTTTGGCAATGCTGATAAAGTCATCTCGCCCCAAGTCTTACCATTGTCATCGGAGGTCACTTGGAAGACATGCTTCTGCTGGGTGCGTCCGATGGCCATCAGCTTATCGCCTCCAAGAAACAACACGCTTGGCTGGATGGCACCGATCGCCTTGCCATCATTCACTGGCCAGCTCTTCACCCAAGACTTGCCACCATCACTGCTGCGTTCGAAATGCACGCGCCAGCCGTCATGCTCGCTGCTCGTAGGACAAAGGATATCTCCGTTCGCGAGTTGCACCGGCTTGTTCTTGATCGGGCCGAGCATCGTGTTCGGCAGATACCATGGCTTCGCCCAAGTCTTCCCGCCATCCTCGCTGGTCGTGAGCATGCCCCACCAGGTCCGCGGGTCTGGCCCCACTTTGTAGAACAGCATCAACGGACCTTCCTTCGGTTGGAACAACACCGGGTTCCAGCAAGCATACCGCTTGGGCATTCCTTCAGCGGGATTCTTCTGCACGCCGTTCACCAATTCGATGGGCGTCGTCCATTTGCCACCTTCCAGACGCGAAAGCCAGATGCCTACATCCGGATCTTTTTCTTTCGTGCCGCCGAACCAAGCTGCTACCAAGCCACCTTTCGACTCCACGATGGTCGAGGCATGGCATTGCGGGAACGGAGCAGTCTCGTAGATGAACTCGCCTTTCAAGTAACCCGCCTGTTTTGTCAGATCAGCGGCCATAAGCTGGGTGGCCAACGTCAGGACCACACCTAAGATTAACTTGGTTTTCATAGCTTTTAAAATCTCTTCACTTCGTGGGTTGCAGTCCCAAGGCGATCATGCGTTCGCGGATACGTTCGCGCTCGGGCTCACGGAAACTTTGGAACGGCTCGGCCATCGCGTCGTTGCAGATGCCCATCAATGACAGCGCACATTTCAACCCTTTGATGAGCGCCGAGCGATGCTTGCCCACCGTGTAGATGCTGCCGGCGAGCTTCATCACTTCCGCATGCAACTGTCGCACGCACGGCAGATCCTGAGCAGCCGCGGCCTCGTAGAGGTCCACATACAGGCGCGGATGCAAGTTCGCCCCGCCATTCACACCGCCATGTCCCCCAAGCAAGACCGCTTCCGGCGTCAACTCCTCGGGACCGATCAGGATGCTCCAGTCCGGGCGTTGCTTGGAAAGCTCCAGCAAACGGTGGAAGTAGATCATATCCCCCGAGCTGTCCTTCATACCGATGATACCTTCGATATCCAGCGCCCGCTTCACCGTTTCCAGTTCGAAACTGACTTTCGTCAGGGCTGGCATGTTGTAGAGGAATAGGGGCAGGGGAAGCGCCGCTACCAGATGCTCGATATATTCGGATAACTCTGGTTGTCCGGCTGCGAAGTAAAAGGGCGCCGAGGTCACCACCGCTTGCGTGCCGCAATCTGCGGAGAACTTTGCGAGGGCGACTGATTCTACAAAAGACGTATCAGTGATCCCCACCAGCACTGGCACGCGTCCTTTCACCAATTCGGTCGTGCGCTCAATCAATTCGCGCCGCAAACGATAGCTCAAGCTCGGCGCCTCACCCGTCGTCCCGAGAATAAACAATCCCGCCACGCCACCGGCGATCAAATGCTCCACGAGACGCTCCAATCCCTCGACATCCAGTGTGTCACGGTCTAATAGCGGCGTGACCATCGGCGGCACGATGCCATGTAACAGCGGCTTCGATTGGGTGGCAGATTTGGGGACGGTCATGGTAGTGGCGGTCAAAGTATCGGTGGTCATGGGAAATCAGGCGGCGCGACGGCGTGGTTTGCGAGGGGAGGTCTTTTCGCCATCACCGCTTTCGATGCGGTTCAATTCCTCCAGCAGATCATCCGGCAATCCCAGCGAGACAGTGCGGGTATCGCTCTCGTTATGCAGCCGGTCGTAATGCTCCAGTGATTGCTGACGGCTCACACCGATATGCTCCGCCATCAGCTTGCGGGCGCGATCCTGATTGCCCGACTCCACGGCTTTCAGGATTTGCGTGTGATATTCCAGTGTTTCCTTGAGTACAGCGGTCGTGTGCTCCTGACGCGGTGTGCCGAAGACGCCCGTGAGCAGGCGCGAATCCGTGACGATCTTCATGAGTCGCCGATTGCCAGCGGCTCGAAGTAGAACCAGGTGAAAACCCAAGTCTGCGGAAAGCAACCGCCTCATCTGCCCAGCATCCAGTGCGGGACGACGCAAGGAAGTCAGCTCGCGCATCAATACGGAGATCTCATTGCAGAACAGCTTCAGCTTCGCCAGTTCCGTGGCGGGGAGCTTGCCGGCGGCTTGCGCCACCGCGAAAGGCTCCAACGCTTCGCGTAGTTCATACAGCTCGGTGAGATCACGCCGCTGCAGTTCCTTCACGATGGTGCCGTAGCGGGGGACTTGCTCCAGCACGCCTTCCTGTTCCAGGTCACGGATCGCCTCCCGCACCGGGGTGCGGCTCATGCCGATCTCTGACGCGATAGATTGCTCGGAGACCACCATCCCGGCCGTCAGCTCACCTGCAAGGATCTTCCGCTGCAGATGGTCGTAAGCCTGTTTTCGGAGTGAGGGTGCGCGCATGATTCAGGTTTCGCTTTACTTGAGATATGTTGCTGGTATACCAGTGACATATCCAATGTCAATCCGCGATGTTTGAACAGACATCGCCTGCACGGAAGAACGCATGAAATATCAGTCTATTTTAGCTGTGGTCCTCTCCTCCCTATCACTTGCGGCGGGCACTGCTTTCGGCCAAGACCTCGACCGCATCAAATACAACAATCCCGGCCTCGCGGTAGATTTGGGTGTCGGGCTCTGGGCTTGGCCGGTGCCCCATGATGCGGATGGCGATGGTGACTACGACCTCATCGTTTCCTGCCCGGACAAACCTTACAACGGCGTTTACATTTTCGAGAACACCACGGGTGACACGGCGAAGAACAAGATGCCCGTGTTCAAAGCCCCGCGCCGTATCAGCAAGACGGTGCATTACGTCACTCCTTCCTACGTGGATGGGGGGCTGCGTGTGTTGACACCCGAGAAGGAGTATCCCGATTTTCTCAAGACAGGTTTGGAAACGGCCGTGAAGCTGCCAGTCACCACGAAGGGTGTTCACACCGTGGCCGTGGGCAGCAAACCGGACTTCTACAAAATCCGTCACAATCAGTGGCGCTATGTGGATTATGACGGCGATGGTAAACTCGATCTCACTGTGGGCATCGAGGATTGGGCGCACTACGGCTGGGATAACGCTTGGGACAAACAGGGCAAATGGACCAACGGCCCGCTCCACGGCATCGTCTATGTGCTGAAGAACGAAGGCTCCACCGCCCAGCCCAAATACGCCAAGCCCTTCCTCATCGAAGCGGGCGGCAAGCGGCTCGATACTTTTGGTTGCCCATCACCTAACTTCATCGACTTCGATAAAGATGGCGACCTCGACATCCTTTGCGGCGAGTTTCTTGATGGCTTCACCTATTTCGAGAACATCGGCACACGCACCGCACCGAAATACGCTGCGGGAATCAAGCTCAAGGGAGCAGATGGCAAACGTCTCCAAATGGATCTCGAGATGATTGTCCCGGTGGCCTTCGATTGGGACAAAGATGGTGACTACGATCTCATCGTAGGCGATGAAGACGGCCGCGTCGCGTTCATCGAGAACACCGGTAAACTCGCCAAGGATCGCACGCCTGTCTTTGCTCAACCGCGCTACTTCCAGCAAGAGGCGGATGAGGTGAAGTTCGGCGCTCTCGCCACACCCGTCGGTTACGATTGGGACGGCGATGGCGATACGGACATCATCTGCGGCGACACTGCGGGCTACGTCGCGTTCTTCGAAAACCTCAGCGGGCCAGGCGTTGAGCAACCCAAGTGGGCCGCTCCGAAGCGTCTCGAGGCGGATGGCAATGTGCTGCGCATCATGGCGGGTCCGAATGGTTCCATCCAAGGTCCGGCTGAGGCGAAGTGGGGTTACACCACGCAATCCGTTTCTGATTGGGATGGCGACGATTTGCCTGACCTCATCGTGAACTCCATCCTCGGTCGCATCGTTTGGTATAAGAACATCGGCACGCGCACCAAGCCCAAGTTGGCTGCGGCGAAACCTATCGAAGTGGAATGGAATGGCGCGCAACCACATCTCGCTTACGGTTGGCTGCGCCCGGAAGGCAAGGGCCTGCTCACTCAATGGCGCACCACTCCCGTCACCATCGATTTCAATCACGATGGTCTGGTCGATCTCGTGATGCTGGATCAGGAAGGGTATCTCGCCTTCTTCGAGCGCAAGAAAGTGAACGGCAAACTTGTGCTGCTTCCGCCCCAGCGCATCCTCTGTGATGACAAGGGCGCACCTCTGCAATTGAATGCCAAGATCGCCGGCGGCAGTGGTCGCCGCAAACTCACGATCGTGGATTGGGATGGCGACGGCAAGTTGGACATCTTGCTCAACAGCCAGAACGCCCAATGGCTCCGCCAGACCGCGCATGCGAACGGCAAATATCTCTTCGAGAACAAGGGCAACGTAGACAAGCGCAACATCGAAGGTCACGATACGCATCCTACCGCCGTGGATTGGAACAAAGACGGCATCCCCGACCTTCTCATCGGTGCGGAAGACGGCCGTCTTTACTATCTGCGGAATCCACGTACTGCCAAGTAATACAGCTCTTTAAAATCCTGGCCCAACGGGCCAATAGATTCCAGCCCAAGGCAGCTGGCCTGCCCTGGTGAATCGACGATCCAGTTAGCGGCCTGAATGGCCGCCAGAGCAAACCTTCAAAGCAGAGGTTCTCCGTTCGCGTAGCGAACCCAGGATTCTTAGCAGCGGCTTTCAAGCCGCTGAAACGCCAACTAAATCATCACGGTCACGTAGTGACCGAAGAACTTGAAATTGCTACTGGCTCTGTCGTCGCTACGCGACGGATCCTCATAAAAAATAACGGCGGCTTGGAAAGCCGCCGCTAAGAATCTCTTGTGCCCAACGGCACAGGCAAAATCTTACTTCACCGTCACCACCACGTAGTTGCGTTTGCCTTTGCGCAGCAGGATGTGTTTGCGGAAGAGCAGATCGTTGGTGACCAGCAGACGCGCGATATTCTGTTCGCGTTCGTTGTTCACATTGATGCCGCCGCCTTCCACATCTTTGCGTGCCTGACCTTTGGAATTCGCCAGACCGGCGATCACCAGCACATCCAGCAAACCGGCACCAGCGCCTTCGATCTGCTCACGGGGAATCTCCTTCGTGGGCACTTCACCCACGATCTCATTGAACGTCGATTCA
>JAURFH010000229.1 GCA_030834415.1 Verrucomicrobiota bacterium
CCTGGTTCAGCGCGTTGTTCGCCGCCGTCAGCACGAGGTCTTCCAGCAATTCGGCGTCCGCCGGATTGCACGCCTGCGGGTCGATCTTGATCGCTGCCAGTGTCCCGTCGCAACGCGCGGTCACCTTCACGGCACCGCCGCCGCTGGTGGCCTCCACCGTCTTCGCGGCGAGGGCGGCCTGGGTCTGTTCCATCTGCTGCTGCATACGCGCAGCCTGTTTCATGAGTTTGCCAATGCTCGACATAGTAAAATCAGGTTCTGGTTATTATGCCCTCACATCCACGATCTGTCCCTTAAAAATCTCGAGGGCTTTCTTGATCAAGGGATCATTCTTGAAATCTTCAATCCGCACCGGTTCCACGGATTTCTTCTCCACCTTGACCGGAGCACCGTTGCCATCACCAGCAGCCTGCGCGGGTTCAGGCGTGTTGAACACCGTGGCCTGACGCCGCACCCAGCCTTCCGGCTCCGGCGATTCGATGAACTTCACGCGCACCTCACCCTGTCCCAACTCCTTGAACTTCGTCTGCAGCAGGCCGTGGTTCTTGGAATTATCCACCAGGCTCAGGTGATGCGAGAACTCCGGATCATACCCGATGATAAACACCCCGTTCGCAAAGGATACCGGATGCGCCTCCAACAGATACGATCGTGTGAACGGGCTCACGCGTGAGACCGCATCCACCACCTGGTCCCAGAGAGCACCGATGTCCACGTTCGCTCTCGGAGCCGCCGGTTTCTCTTCTTCAAACATCGAGGGCTCATCCACTGGAGCCGGCGCTGGCGCGGGTGTGGGGGCAGGTGCGGGCGCTGGCTTCGGCGGTTCCGCCTTGGGCACAGGTGCCGCAGCGGGCGCTGATGCTTGCTGGGCCGCCATCGCATCACGCAATGACGTGAACGGCTTCGGAGCGGGTGCGGGCGCCGGAGCAGCGGCCTTCGCTGGTGCACTTACCGGAGCCGGTGCAGAGCTAACAGCCCCGCCGCCATTGCTGCGCAGATCGTTCAGTGTCTTCAACACCGCATCGATACTCACCGCGTTACGCGCCTGGATGGCCCGCAACAAAGCGACCTCGATCAAAATCTTCTTCGACACCGCCTCGCGCAGCCGTCCTTCACAATCCGTCAGCACTTCGAGGATACGGCTCAGCGCGTCCACATTCACCAGCCCAGATTGTTCCTTGAGCATCGTCGCTTCCGCCTCGGAGACTTCGAGCAGCGAGAGATCGCCTTGCGACACCTGGAAAATCATCAGGTTGCGGATATGGCTCAGCAGATCGCTAAGCAAGCGCCCCAAGTCCTTGCCACTCTTCGCCAGCGTATTGAGTTCGCGCAACGCCCCATCCACTTCCCCGGCGAGCACCCCTTGCGAGAGCGCCAGCAACTGGCTCTGCGCCGTGAGACCGAACATCGAAAGCACATCGGTCTCCTCAATCTTGTTACCGCAGAAACTGATGAGCTGATCCAGCGTGGATTCGGCATCGCGCATACCGCCATCCGCCGCGCGGGCGATGGCAAACAGCGCGCCTCCATCGATCTCCACACCCTCTTCCTTCGCGATGTAGCCGAGCTGCTTCACGATGAGATTCGCCGGAATGCGCCGCAAATCAAACCGCTGGCAGCGCGAAAGGATCGTCGGCAGCACCTTCTCCGGATCGGTCGTGGCAAAAAGGAATTTCACATGCGCGGGCGGCTCTTCCAACGTCTTCAGCAACGCATTGAACGCCGCCGTCGAGAGCATGTGCACCTCGTCGATGATGTAGATCTTGAACTTGCTCGAGGCCGGAGCGAAGCGACAGGTGTCACGCAACTCGCGCACCTGTTCCACACCGTTGTTGCTCGCACCGTCGATTTCGATCACATCCAGCGAGCGCCCATCCGCGATCTCCTGACACTTCGGGTCCGCCACATCGAAATCCGCCTTCGGCCCGCCCGTGCAATTCAACGCCTTGGCGAAGATGCGCGCCATCGTCGTCTTGCCCGTGCCGCGCGGACCGCAGAAGAGATACGCATGCGCGATGCGCCCCGCCTTGATGGCGTTGGCCAGCGTCTGCGAGACATGCTCCTGTCCCACCACGTCCTCAAACTTTTGGGGACGGTACTTCCGGGCTATGACCTGATATGACATGGCTGGGAAATTATGGTCTATGGTTCAGAGATTACGAGTCGAAGTTTTCCACAATTACAATTGCGTAGCAGCCGACGTTAGGGGGCTCTAACTTATCTCTTTGGATGTTGGACGTTGAAAGTTGAACGTTGGGCGTTTCCCCAAACCTTGAACGTTGGGCTTTAAACTTCGAACTTAGGGGAAGTGTCAGGGACACCACGGCAGATGAAGAGCAAACTACCGTTGCTGCCTTCCGGCCCTGGCGGGGTTCGTAAGTCCGCATTCCATGGGCCCTGACGCGCGTGATTAAGCAGAACCCTCCCCCGTGCATCAAGACCCTTTTCGAAAAAATGTCGAAGCCCGAATGCCGAATGCCCAAGGAATGACTCAATTTCCCAAGCCCCAATTCGTCATTTCCACATTCCTTCGTCATTCGGATTTCGTCATTCGTCATTCTTCTCCGGCCCCACCACCGCCACCACGGCCAGTTCCGGGCGTAAATACTTCGCCGCCACCGCTTTCACTTCCTCCACCGTGACGGCCTCATAATGCTGATCTTCCGTCTCATTGTTCGCGAAGCCCAACCCGTAAAGCTCGTCCAGCGCCGTGGCCGAGGCGTAGCCGCCCAGCTCCTGCCGCGCGATCTTCTTCTGCCCCACGATCTTCGCCTTCGCGCGCTTCAATTCCTCCGCCGACAAGCCGTCCTTCACGAGCAGCGCCGCTTCTTTCAGCAATTCCTCCTCTACCAGCGCCACTTTCTCCGGAGCCGTGCCCACATAGAACCAGAACCCACCCGGCACCAATCCCGGAAAACTCTGCGCGCCCACGTAATACGCCAGCCCCAACTGGTCGCGGATGCGAATGAACAACCGCGACCCCAAGTCGCTGCACGCCTCGGCCAGCAATTCCAGCGCGTACCGGTCATTCGCCTTCAGCGTCGTGCCCGGGAACCCGATCACCACCACCGCCTGCTTCTTGTCGCGCACTTCCGTTACATGCCGCAGCTCCTTCGCCTCCGGCATCGGCAACGCGTTCACCAGCGAGTGCCCCTTGCTGGCATCCTGCCACCCGCCGAACGCCTGCTCCACCGCCGTGAGGATCTCCGGCGCCTTCACATCACCAAAGATCGCCAGCACGCAATTCGACGGCGCGATGACCTGTTCGTAAAAGCTCCGCAACTTGGCCGCGTCGAGTTGCGCCACACTGTCTTCCGTGCCCGTCGCATCAAAACCATATCCGCTCGGCCCGAACAACGTCCGGCGCATCAACGAGCTGCAACTCTGCAAAAGCTGATCGCGCCGCGAAAGGATCGCCGCCAGTTGCATCTCCCGCTCGCGCACCAGGTCTTCCGTCGGAAACGCCGGATTCAGCAGCACATCAGCCATCAGGTCCATGCCCAGGCCGATGTCACTGCTCAACGTCTCCAGCGACAACCCGAAACTGTTATTCCCGCCGTAGGCATCGATGCTGCCGCCCACCGACTCGATCTCTTCCGCGATCTGCTCCGAGTTACGCCGCTTCGTCCCTTGCAACAGCATGCGCGCCAGCAATTGTGTCACCCCGTTATTATCCTTGGTCTCTGCCAACACCCCGCCTTGGAATACCGCCCGGTATTCTACGAACGGCAAGCGATGATCTTCCTTCACTAACAATTTCAACCCATTCGCCAGCGTGAACAACTGGATCGCCCCCGTCTGATGCGCCAGCACGGCCTTGTCCGCTTTCGGCGCACAACCCGTCGGCACCAGCGCGTAGCTCGTGCGATTCCCCGGCGTCAGATACTGCTGCGCCACCCGTTGCAAATCCACCGGCGTCGCCTTTCTCACCGCCTCCAGATAACGCTCCGAAAAATTCAAGTCATTCGCCGCCAGCCAGCTTCCGCCTAGGTCCTGCGCTTGGCCTTGCATCGTCTTGCGCGTCGCGAGCGTCGCTGCCGTGAATTGCTTCACTGCCTTCGCCAGTTCCGCCTCCGTGATGCCGCTCTCCTGCACCAGCGCAAGCTGCGCCAACACCGCTGCCTTCGCCTGCTCCAGCTTCGCGCCTTCGCACACGATGCTCATGCCGAAGAGCCCCGGATTCCCCGGACTATACGTCCACGCATCCACATGGTTCAGCACCGCCTGCTTCTGCCGCACCTCACGATACAACCGCGAACTCCTGCCTGAACCCAACACCGTGCCCAGCACATCCAGCAAAGGCACATCCGCATGCCGCACTTCCGGGATATGCCAGCTCATGTGCGAGTGAGCCAATTCCACCGCTGCTTCCTCCGTGATGATGCGTTCCGCTATCTGTCGCGGCTCCACCGGCAACACGATATCCGGCAGCGGCCGCGCCTTGGATTTCGCCCACGCCGCCTTGATCTGCTCCACCACCTCCACCGAGTTCACATCACCCACCACCACATAGAACACATTGTTCGGCGCGTAACGCTCGTGGTAATACCCCCGGATATCCTCCGGCTTCAATTCGTTGAAAATGTCCAGATACCCGATGATTGGATACCGGTAGGGACTGCGCGTATACGCTGTCTCGAACAGTCTCCGGCCCGAACGCCGTCCCGGATCATCCTGCCCCATGTCCATCTCGCGGCGGATGACATCCAGCTCCTTCGCCAGCTCATCCGGCGGCAGCGACGCGTTCTGCATGATGTCGCACAGGATATCGATGGCCACCTTGCCCCCCGTGTTCGGCACATTGATCCAATACACCGTGCGGTCAAAGGACGTGTAAGCGTTCATATAACCGCCCGCCTCCTGCACCTCCTGGTCGATGCGACTGCCCGTGCGCGACGTCGTCCCCTTGAAGAGCATATGCTCCAGCACATGCGAGAGCCCCGCCCCCGCCCAGCGCCCCTCATGGATGCTCCCCGTCTTCGCCCAGGCCTGCACCGAAACCACCGGCGCGCTGTGATCCTCCCGCACGATGATCGTCAGCCCGTTCTCCAACGTGGTCAGCTCCACCCCCGGCGGCACCGCCGGAATAGTTGCCGCCGATGCACCACCCGCCCCATTCGTCTTGCCTGCTTCAGTCGTAATCATGCTCACAAATTATGTCGTTAGGATTGCCCCTCACCGTCCAGAAAGCAAACCCGTTCCCGATCGTCCTCGTCGTCGTTCTCGTCCTCGCCCCCAACCCGTAGCCGCCGTCGTCAGACGGCGCTAGCCGCCTTTGGAGTGCGGAGGCTTGACTCCGCTTTCCGCCCGAGGCGGCTTGACGCCTCGCCTCCGCCCCAATTCGGCGTTCAAAGCCCTCCATTCTCACCGTTCTAACTGCCCCTTTCCTGTTCATATTTCACCTTTCATGCCTCCCATCCTAAACGGGTCACTAGGACATCCGCTGTCCATGGTCCCTTTTTCTCAAAATTATTTTTAAATCCATAACTAATTGAAAATTAACAACTTAAGCTGAAACCACCTTTCCACAGGCAAAATCTCCTAAAAATAATTCCCGCCCATTCACGAAATTTTCACCCCGGCTTCAGTCGGGAGCGTCACTCCATCCCCTTTCGCTTGTTTAGCGTCTTTAGCGGGCCAATTTTTAAGCATTGAACTTTGCCCTTTGAACTTCAAACTCCCTCCACCCAATGAGCCCCGCGTCTCCCAGCCCAAAGCGCCGTCGGCTCATCATCGTTATCATCTCGGTGGTGCCCGCCCTCTTCTGCTGGGCTTACTTCACCCCCTCCGCACTCGCCCGCTCCAAGGCCCAACTCATTGCCCAAGGCGAAATCCTCGACCTCGACCAACTCGCCCCCAAACGCACCGGCCACGAACCCGATGGCGACGCCCCTCTGCTCGCCGCGCAGCAACAAATCACCAACGGCTTCAGCTTCAGCAACTGGAAATTCGAATTCGAGCATACGGACAAGGGCCTTCAGCGCCTTGAGTGGTCTGACCCTACGGGTTATACCAACGCCCCCAACTGGACCAACGCCATTACCGAGGTCAATTACCGACGCTCTGATTTTTTACTCCTCCTTCAGCTTCTCCAAGACCCGCCCAAAGAGAAAGGCAGCGATTACCGGGATTTTGAGAATTACAAAAATGGCGACTACCAACTGCGCAGACAAATCGCAGCCTATTTACACCATGGCATTGTTATCAGTGCTTACTCCCGTAATGCATCCATGGCCTTCACTAATCTCACCACCT
>JAURFH010000230.1 GCA_030834415.1 Verrucomicrobiota bacterium
ATCAGCAAGGCGAATGTCGCGGCGGGGGTGTGGCATCACTTCGCCATCGTGCGGAATGGCACGACGCTGAGCCTGTATCTGGATGGCGCACTGGTGGGGAGTGACAGTGATTTCACGTTCACGCTGGATAATAGCAAGCCGCTGCACTTTGGTGGGGTGAGCACGAGCAGCAGTTTCTGGGATCGCTGGTGGAAGGGGTCGCTGGCAGACCTGGCGATGTTCAAGGTGCCGCTGGATTCAGCCGGGGTGACGAAGCTTTATACACAGCCGACGGCTTACTTCGCGGGGCAGACGGCGAGCAATACCATCACGGTGACGGTGTTGAGTCCGCTGGAGAACTGGCTCATCGAGCACTTCGGCTCGGCGAATGGGAATGCCACGACGGATTCCGATGGGGACGGCCTGACGAACGCGCAAGAGTATGTGCTGGGCACGGACCCGATGAACGGCGATGCAGCGCCGATGACACCGGCGGTCAGTGGCGGGATGATGAATTTCAGCTTCAACGCGATCAAAGCGGACGGGAGCGGCTACGAAGGATTGACGCGCCGCTACACCTTGGAATGCACCACCACGCTGGGCAGCGGAGCGGAATGGGTGGGCGTGACGGGATACATCGACATCGTGGGGAACAATCAAGCCATCGAGATCAGCCTGCCAACGGATGGGGCGCTGCGGTTTTACCGGGTGAAGGTGACGTTGGGGCCGTAGAGTGTTTTCCAAAAAAGATGGAAACAGTTTAAGTGCGGTGGATTAGCTCATCAGCAGGCCACATGTAGCGGAAACATTTGCAATTTCAATCTCCGCACGAATCCACCTTTCCTCATCTCTCGAGTAGCAAATCAAAAGCGGTTCAGCCCCTTCATGAATTCTCCACTCTATTCGAGCCGCATGAATTATTTTGTTTGTCACCTATCGAAAAGACAGCGCCTTGGTGGTGCCGTTTTTAAAGAAAAGGTTCCCGCAATTGTTTAAACTTGATTGCTCAATATATTTTGAAACCCCTTCTCCATCGTCAAAACTCCTCAAAAACAATGCAAATTCGAGACAGGCTCTAGTTGCACGTTCCTCAGAAACTGAAAACATCACCTTATCTAAATACTTCCATTCTCCAGCAACGCGCTCAGACCTCATTTTTCTGAGTGCCACCTGAGAATAAGCGAAGCACATGATTATCGAAAGATTCTCATGAATCAGCTTCGTCAGTGGAAGTGAGAATTGTGATGTCTCCGTATCAGTCGGCTTCATGCTTGAAGGTGTATGGTGCGCGAGAAAGGACTTGAACCTTCACCCCTTGCGGGACCAGATCCTAAGTCTGGCGCGTCTGCCATTTCGCCACTCGCGCATCCGCTGGAAGGGAAATTGCCGGTTTTCCGGCCAAAGCTCAAGTGCGAATAAACCACGGAATACGCGGAATACACAGACTGAATCCCGCACCCCTCACCCCGGCCCTCTCCCCTCCGAGGGGCGAGGGAGATTCAGCGTGGTCTGGCTTTCCTAAGCCATTGGCATTTCGAGAGGCAGTGCCAAGATGTGCCCATCACTTGCCGGTGATGGGGTAGCCTTGCCAGAGCCACTCGAGGGCATGGGGGGTGATCTGGGCGCGCGCTTTGCCGAGGCCGTGACCGGCGTCGAGGCAGAAGATATACTGGTAGTGGTAGCCCTTGGCCTTCAGGACGTCGGCCATGCGGTGATTGGCTTCCACCCAGTCGTGCATGCCGTCGCGCATGACGTTGGGGTTGTAGTTATCGCGATCGCCCACGGCCATAAAGATACGGATGGGTTTCTTGGCGCTCTCGGGAATGAGCTTGTTGTGGAAGCCCCAGGCGCCATCGGGCATCGCGGGATCGAAGGGCCATTGCTGGTTCACAAAAGTCCCCGAGGTGGTGAGCACGCGGTGATACCACTCCGGGTGAAACCAGGCCATGATGAGGGCGGCGGAACCGCCGGAGCTGCTGCCCATGGTGGCGCGGCCTTCCGGGTCCTTGGTCAGCTTGACGTTGTAATTCTTCTCCACGAGCGGCAGGACTTCGTGCTCAATGAATTCGGCGAACAGGCCGGACATGGTGTCGTATTCACGGCCGCGTTCGTGGCCTTGGGCATCGCCGCCACCGTTCTGGATTAGGATGCCGATCTGGACGGGGATGCGCTTCTGGGCGATGAGGTTATCGAGGATGTGCGCGAAGTTCATATCCGGCTTGCCCATGCCGGGACCGTCGTGCTTGACGATGAAGGGCGCTTCCTTGCCGGGCACATATTGCGCGGGGATGTAGACGGTGATGGTGCGCGTGTAATCGATTGGGTGCGTCTCCACGATGAGCGTCTTGGGATTCTTCGGGTCCACCGTGCCGAAGACGTCGCGGGCGATGCCGGGATTGAACCGCTGGCAATCCTTCGAGTTCATGGTGAACTGCATCACCTTCCCTTGGGGCACACCGGGCACGACTTTTTCCTCCGGGGGCGCCACGTATTCGGGGCCGATCACGAAATTGCCATCGGCAGTGGCCGGTGGATTGACGCCCGGCTTGCCATCCAGGCGGGTGAACTTGGGCGCGCCGGGGGCATCGAACTTGCGGGTCGGCGGCGTGGGGCGCTCCGGTTTCTTTTGTTCCTTGGGTTTCGCATCTGCCGCAACTGCGGGCAAGGTGGCGGAGACCAAAAGGACGGCGGTTAGGCTGAGAACAGCGGTACGACGGGCGCGAGTGAGGGCGAACATAGGGTGGTGTGAAACTAGGGGGCGGCTGGGAAAAAGGCAAGAACGGCAAGCGGGAGGAGGGCAATTTTGCTGGAGTTATCCAATGGAGGCGATAGTTTTCGATAAAGCCAATGAGAATATTACTGCCTGCTTTTCTGGCGCTCACCCTGATAGCCTGTCGCCCCGCCGCGACAACTCCCAACACGGCCGCAGCTGGCAGTGCCGCCGGATATAACACTCTGGAGGAGATAACGAAGGCGGTGCAGACGGCATGTCAGACGCGTCATGCAGAGGCGTTGACGGCCATGAGCCAAACCCAAGGGGAACCGCCGGAGCTGACGGCCGCCATCAAGCCGATGCTCAAGGCGATGTTAGGCAACACCAATGTCAGCGTGAGCGAGGTGAAGACGGTGGAGTTCGCCAATTACGAGACCGACCGGGAGATGCCGGGAGAATTCAATGAGAAACCACTGGAGTATCTGGTGCCGCCCAGTCATTGGATACTGGTGACGATGGCGTCGCCGGAAGGCAAGCAGCCGAAGATCAATCTGAAGCTGACGTTGCCAACGGCAAAAATAGACGGCAAGTGGATGCTGGTTGGGGCACGTTACAAAAAGTGAGTCCGGCTAAAGATGGAGAGATAAAATGATCCTGCTCTGCTTTCTGACGCTAGCTCCCCTGCTCGTTTTGCTGGTGACGTATGGGGATCGCTCGCGGACGGCGTTCACAGCGCGCGCCGTGGCGCTGGGGGCTTTGGCATTTTTCTGGTTGTTGTTGGGCATGGTGTATTTCCTGGCGGATGGGGTGGAGCCGGTTTTGCGCGGGGTGTCGAAAGAGGCGGTGGTGATCGGATGGCTGGGGGTGTTCGCTGGAGCGTTGTGGGGGATGGTGAGAAATCTCAGACCGGCGGGAAAAGAATTCGCGGAGAAGACGATGGAGCTCGTGAAGACACCGTCGGCGTATGCCAGGCCAGATCAGGAAACGGCAGCGGTGCCGCCAGCGATATCGATGGCTGAACCGGCCAAGCCGGTGGATATGAAGGCGGCGGAGGCGAAGCTGGCGGGATTGGTGGGAGGGGATAAATAAGGGGGAGTTTTCAGTGGCTAGTTTTTAGTTTTCAGAGGGGGATTTTTAGCCACGGATTAAACACGAAAGGAACACGGATTTAGATTGGGGGGCGATTTTTATTAATCTGGTAAAAGCAGGCTAATTTCCGAGGCGATGGTTTGGGGTGAAAAAGGGGAAATTTGCTTTTGGATTTTCCTCTTTGGCAATGGGTTGGGAGGAATGTCGCTGTGGGATAAGCAATTTCAGTGGTTTGAGTAATGGGAATGTGGGAAATTAAAGGTGCTGGCAGCTCGCTGCCGGTAAAGGAAGGGTGATAGGGAAATGCAGAATTCGGAATTAAGAACGAAGAAAGCAGGTCCCGAAAATCCCAGGTCACCAAGCATAGCGATGTGATGTATTGCATAGTTATGTCCTGCGTTGGCGGGGAGGTGGCAATCCTTATGGAACCCCGACTGTGAAAAGTCGGGACCTGCGGTCCGGTTCAGGAGTTACAGCCGGGGCAGGCCATCATGAGACGGGCTTTTTGGGGGTGGGGAAAGCTAAGTGCCTCCTCTCCCTGGCCCTCTCCTCCAACTGTCGTTGGAGGAGAGGGGAGCCGAAGTTCGGCGGCGGAGAGTCTGTCTCGTAGGATCGGAGAGAGTGTCGGGTGTTTGGATCAGGGCCCGTAAGCTGGAGGGGGAACGGGACGTCGGTGAGCGTAGAATTGTATGTCTCATCGGGGAATCCCCACTACCCACTGCGGAACCAGCCGGGTTCTGGACGCATACTTAATCTGAACTCCCAATCGTAGGGAGGGAGGAAACGACACGCTCGCCGGGGTCGGGTGGTTTCATTGCTCTTTGACATAGTTTCGCCGAAGTTCGGCGTACCAATGGAGGGGAAACGAGGCGTCAAGCCGCCTCGGACGGACCCCGACCATTGGTACGGGGTAAAAAGCTGCGTCAAGCCGCAGCACTCCAAAGTCGTGGTTCGAGGACGACGACGAGGACGATTACGGACTAAGGCAGAAGTGGCTGGCGAGGGTTGGGTGCGGGAGGTTTGGCCTGGTGATAGAGTGCCGCAGCACAGGAGTTCACCAGAAGCAACTCGCGAACGCATCGAACGGGAAGGCCATTTCAGGGAATGTAGAATTAGGAAGGGAGAATGCAGAAAGAGGACTGGGGTTTACGTGGGGCTGGTGGGACGGACCGGCCGAATCAACAGCTGCTGCTTTGAACATTCAAGGCGTGGTTCGATGGTCACCAGAAGGTTAGTATTAACCGAACGCTGCTGACCAATACCGGTTTGCTGCGGGTTGGGGCAACCGGCGCTTAGGGAGACATCTCACTTGGCCAGTTTCTCGAGGGTCTTCAGGACGACCACCGTCTTGGCGCGGCCACCATGGGTCTGACTGACTTTGGCGAAGCGGATGGTCCCCTGCCCGTCGATGACATAAGTAGAGGGATAGGCGGTTTCCTTGGGCGCGTCCCAGCGGAGCTTCCAAGCATTGACCATGGAGTAATCGGGGTCAGTGACGAAACGGAAATGGGCGGGAAGGTCCTTGCCAGTAATGAATTCCTGGGCGCGGTCCGTGAGGCGTTCGGCGGAGCCGGGATAGACGAGGAGCACGGTGGCTTTATGCGCTTTCAAAGCGTCTTTTTGACCGAGGAGTTCACCGACCTGACTGGTGCAGGCAGGGCATTGATAGCCCGGCCAGCCGCGCAGCATGACCAGCACCACCGGACCTTCAGCCCGGGTCTTGGCCAGAGAGACGGAATCGCCCTTAAGAGTCTTAAGGGTGAAGTCCGGAGCTTTTTCACCGACCTTGGGACCCGGCAAGGGGCCATCCGCCGCCACCAATTGAGATGAGGTGATGACCAGTGCACACAAAGTGCCAAGCAAGAGACGAAAGTATCGCATACAATTGAGAGGTGGTATGCGAAGGTTTATTCCGAGGCGCGGGTATTTAATAAGCGCAGACGCCGGCAATCATAATTGAGAGCGGAATGGAGTCGTGAGGATCTCCATGATACGACGGCCAAAGGAGCGGGACTTCCACTTCTCGTAGGTCACTTCGTCCGAGCGCGATTTATCCGTCTCAAAGATGGCGACCTGTTCAGCGGCGAAAGCGGGCGAGTAGATGTTCATGTTGGATTCATCGTTCAGGCGGAAGGAACGGTTATCCACATTGGCCGAGCCCACGGAGACCCAGACGTCATCCACGATCATGAGTTTACAATGGAACATGGTGGGCTCGTATTCGTAGAAATTGGCCCCGGCGCGCAGGAGCGGTCCCCAATGGCCACGCGAAGCGTGGCGCACACCCGGCCACCAACATCGCATGCGCATTCGATAAATCCTTTGTAGACGACTTAGTTGCATCCGGCTACTGTAAGTGCGAGAGTATTCTT
>JAURFH010000231.1 GCA_030834415.1 Verrucomicrobiota bacterium
TGTGCTGTTTTGCACAGGATTTTGAAGGCCTATGACATCAGGAATCGGCTGTTTTGGACTTATGAAACCAGCTCTAGGAAGTTTTCATGGGTTACCGACCTATAGGGAGTTACAATGGAGTCTCGAATCCAATAGCGGTTATTTGCTGACTGCGGAACGGCCGCCCCGCCTATGGCGGATACCAGCGGGTCTGGAAGTGATGCGCAAGACTCACGTCAGGGCGGAGCAAGCTTGGAGTTGTTCTTTCACAGCCGATAATGTGCTCTTGGGGCGGAAGGAGTGGATTCTGGTGCGCTATGACTTGAGCAATCCGTCTGACATCAGGGAGTTACCGTGGGCTTCAAATCCTGATTATGCCTTTGGTGCCAGTCATCCGCCCAGTGGAACCTTTCTTCTCGCGCAGCGGACGGGAGCACCACCCTTCGATTGCAAATTCTATTCCAGTCCCGGCAATGAGCCTGTGGAGAGATGGAGCACAAAGCTCGGAGATGCACCGACACAAGTCGAATTTGACCAAGCTGGTGAGCGATTGCTTGTGGTCTATGTTCGCGCTCCGGCAGTTGAAGTGCTGTCTGCCAGATCGGGTGAGTCCTTGCTGAAAATTCCACACAAAATGCAGAATGCTGTCTTTGCGGGGAAGGCAGACAACATCATCGGATTGATCGCCTCTAAGCGTTCGGCGACAGGGGCGGCGGATGAATTGTGGCAACTGGATGGCCGGACCGGAAAGCTCCTGCGGACTAACGCGTTTAATTTTCGAGGAAATTGCCTCGTGGTGTCCCCGGATCACAGTCTGATAGCCTTGGGCGGAGCAGATCGAATGATCCATATCAGCGAAGCAGAGACGCTTAAGGTAAAGATGTCCATCCGGGTGCATGATGACGAGGTAACGGCCTTGGCGTTTCATCCGAGCCGTCCAGTGATCGCGACCGCGTCGATGGATGGCTCAGTTAAGCTGTGGGATTACACGACGAAGAAAATGGTGAATTACTTCATCGGATTGGAGGGCACGCCAGTATGCCTGTCATTCAGTCCTAATGGTAAACTTTTAGCTGTGGATGGACAGGAATTTACTTCCAGAGTATTTGATGTGAGCAAGGATATGCCTGGTGCGCGAGCCAAGTGATGCTCAGTTCTTGTTGCCGATGCAGTAGAGATATTCCTGACGGGTTTCACCTTTGGTCGCCGCACGCAGATAGATGCGGTCGCCGCAGATGGACGGTGACGAATAGCTCTCATTACCCAGCTGATTCTCGGAGAGTATCTTGAAGCTCTTGGGCGTGGCTTCGAAGACATAAGATTTACCGCGGACATTCGTGGCGTAGATACGGTTGCCGACCATGATGGGGGACCCGAAGAAATCGCCGCCGAGACGCTCCTTCCACATCTCTTCGCCCGTATCGGATTTCCAGCAAACCGCTATGCCGGCATCCATCACGGCATAGAGGTAGCCGTCTTTCACGATCATGGAAGGGACGTAAACGCGGGCGATGTTTTGCCACGCGATCTTGCCAGAGCCATCCGCCATGACCGCCACGACGTGGTTCTTGGGATAGCCGCCGCTCGCGAAGATGCGTTCGCCATCGGTGACGATGGTGGTGACGCATTCCTCGGTGGAGCCTTCGATCTCCCAGAGCTTGCTGCCTGAGCGGGGATCGAAACTGGAGATGACGTTGCAACCGGCGAGCACCATTTGTGTCTGCCCGCCGGCTTGGACGATGGAGGGCGTGGTGTAGTTGTGATGCTTGGGGCGGGGCTGGCTCCAGACCAGGTTGCCGTTCTTGCGGTCCAAGGCCACGACCACGCCACCGCCTTTGTGGTCGGCGGAGACGAGCACGAGGTTTTCAAAGATCACCGGTGAGGCGGCATAACCTTGATGGATCACGTAATCACAGATTTTCTGCTGCCAAAGGATTTTGCCGCTCAGGTCCAGCGCGGTGGTGTAAACCGCGCCGGAGTTCAGGAAGTTGATGAACAATTGCCCTTTGTCGTAGGTCACTGAGGCGGAGGCTGCGGAGGAGTTCGCCTGCTTGCCGGGTTCGGCCCCGGCTTTGTGGACGACGGATTCCCAGATCGATTTGCCATCCTTGCGGTTGAGACAAAGCACGGTTTGCGTGCGATTCACGGGGTCGGCCGTCGGCAGGTAGATGCGTTCGCCGACTACGGTAGGGGAGCCGTGGCCACGACCGGGAATGGGGACTTTCCACAGCACTTTCTCGGTCTCGCTCCAATTCGCGGGCAGTTTCTGGTCGGGAGCGGCGATGCCGTCACGTGTTGGCCCACGCCATGCAGGCCAATCGGTAGCGGGAGCAGCAGCTGGCAGCCAGCAAGAAAACAGGAGGCCCGCAGAGAGGAGGGCGCTGGAAAGTGTTCGGCGGTTCATAGGGATTCCAGCGGCAGTGTTGCCAAACACCTTTGCTTGAGCAAGCTCGTTGGTATCGCAAGCCGTTGCTTGAGCAGAAAAAAGATGGGGACTGCATTGACCGGGAGCAAAAACATTTCTAAGTTCCTCTCTAGTAGCACCGAAGAGAGAAAGTCGTCTGACTTTTTTGCCGAAATCCTAAGCAAGTCATGGAAGCCAATCCTTCATCACCAGGCGAGACAGGGCCGATCAGAATCCGGGATTCAGTGAATGCCGCCCAACCGGCCAAGCTGCCAGTATCCGGGTTGGCCCAGGATGCCTCCGCACGGCTGAACTTGTTGTATGACTTGCCGCTCCAGTTCGCCGCCGAACGGGATCTGCGAGCACTTTATAGTCTCATCTTGAACCGCGTGGTGGACTTGATCCCGGGCGCCTTGCGCGGGGCATTGCTGATCTATGAGCCGTCGTCTGGCAAGCTGGCGTTGCGGGCGAGCATCCCGGCGGACAATCCGCCGATCAGCCGCACGCTGATCAAGCGGGCCATCAGTGATGCGAACGGATTTATCTGGAGCTCAGAAGACGAGCAGCAGGATCTGAGCATGAGCATCCAGAGCATCGGGGTGCGGACGGGCATGTATGTGCCGTTGCTGTGGCAGGGGAGCCCGATGGGCGTCTTGTGCGTGGACAATGCGGAACGCGCCTCGGTCTTTCGCAAGGAAGACCTGCAGTTCCTGGTGGCGGTGGCTCACTACGCGGCGGCAGCCGTGGCAAACCAGCATTTGCAGGCGGACCTGGCCTCCAAGAACAAGACGATGGAGCATCTGCTGGCGAACTTCTCGCCCAAACTGCGCAGCACGCTGCTATCCAAGGCGCAGGAGGGGAAACTGAAACCCGGCGGGATAAAGTCACATGTCACAATCTTGCTCTCGGATCTGCGCGGGTTCACGGCGGTGAGTGCGGGACTGCCGGTCGAATCCGTGGTGGAGATGCTGAACGACTATTTTTCCGCCTTGGTAGAAGTGATCTTCCTGCATGACGGCACGGTGGACAAGTTCATGGGCGATGCCGTGCTGGCGGTGTTCGGCAGTCCGGAAGAGGACCCGGACCATGCGATGAAGGCGGTCCGTGCGGCCATCGGCATGCAAGAAGCGGCGGAGAAAGTGAATGCGCGTCGGAAAGCGGCGGGATTGCCCTTCTGCGAACTGGGCATCGGTCTTCATACGGGCGAGGTCATCCACGGATTCATCGGGGCGGAAGAGCGGCTGGAATACACGGTCATCGGGGATACGGTGAACAGGGCCTCGCGGTATTGCGATGGGGCGAAGGGCGGGGATGTGGTGTTCAGTCCGGAACTCTTTGAAGTTCTGGGCGGCGCGGTCAAGGCGACGCCATCCATCATCAAGACAAAGCACGAGGGGGATCAGAAGGCGTGCATCCTGCGGTGCAAGACGACGGAGTGAGGGAGAACCACGGAAGACGCGGAATACACGGAAGGGGGACTTCAGCGCGCTTCGGCGGAAGCCGGCAGCACGGGGTTGTGGGTTTCGTCGCTCAGTCATCGGGCTGATCCGGGTGTTTTCTTGGAAATATTTTTTGGGCGAAGGATGGTTTGGAAGGTGTTTTTTGGCGCAAGTGGCTGGCCGGCAATGGGATGGGGGATTTTAAATATTTTCAATAAAATGGGACCATGGACAGCGGATGTCCTACACCCCCTGTCACAATGGCGGGCATGAAGATTGAGACAGGGAGTGAAATGGTCGGAGGTAAGGAGGTGATTCGGCGGAGGCCGGGCGCAGGATTTTACATCGGGGCGGTGCATTTCTTCATGGTTGGCGGCGGGTGAGAGGCGTATGCTCAAGTCATTAGCCGTGTAACCCGTTTGATGCGCCAGCGCGTCTGGTCAGGTATCGTCATGCACAGGATTTTGAAACAGAAAGTCACGCAGCTCCTGCTAGGTGTATTGTTAGGTGGCGTGAGCATGCAGGCAGCAGAGGTGGACTTTGCCCGGGATGTGTATGGGGTTTTGCAACGGGCTTGTTTCGAGTGTCATGACGCCAAGTTGCAGAAGGGGAAACTGCGCGTGGATTCGCGGGAGGCTTTGCTCGCTGGCAAAGTGATTGTGCCGGGTAAGGCATCCGAGAGTGAACTGTATCGGCGCATCACTTTGCCCAAAGGTCATGAGGAGGCGATGCCGAATCGCGGTGAACCGTTGCGTAAGGCAGAGACGGCCAAGATCCGGGCATGGATCGATGCCGGAGCGAAATGGCCGCAGGATTTCAAGGAAGGCAAGCATTGGGCGTATGTGCCGCCGAAGCAGGCGCCCTTGCCGAAGGTTTCGTTGAAGTCATGGCCGAAGAATGAGGTGGACCGTTTCATCCTCGCGCGCCTGGAAGAAGAAGGCCTGAAACCATCGCCAGAAGCGGATAAGGGGACACTCATCCGTCGCGTGACGCTGGACCTCACAGGCCTGCCGCCAAAGCCGGAAGAAGTGAAAGCGTTCTTGGCGGATACAAGTCCGCAAGCGTATGAGAAGTTGGTGGATCGCCTGCTGGCGTCGCCGCAATACGGGGAGCGTTGGGCGCGGCCGTGGTTGGACTTGGCGAGGTATGCGGATTCACATGGATTTCAACGGGATGATCTGCGCGACCTGTGGCCTTATCGCGACTGGGTGATCCAGGCGTTGAACGCAGACATGCCGTTCACGCAATTCACCATCGAGCAACTGGCGGGTGACTTGCTGCTGAACGCTACGGAAGCGCAGAAGGTGGCGACCGGTTTCAATCGCTCCGCTCCGACCAATGTGGAAGCGGGGAGCGATCCGGAGGAGACGCGCGTGAACCAGGTGTTGGATCGCGTGAACACGCTCGGAGCGGTGTGGCTCGGCTCCACGCTGGAATGCACGCAGTGCCACAATCATAAGTATGATCCCTTAACGATGAAGGATTACTACGGGCTCTTCGCATTCTTTAATAACACGGAGCTGGAGGCGGACCGGACGAATCCCAAGGTGCCGGGCTCTATCCAGTTCAAGGGACCTTACATGACGCTGGAAGATGAGGAGACGAAGGCGGCACGCGAGAAGCTGGCGGCCGAGATGGCGGACATGACGGAGAAGGTCGCGGAGCGGGAGAAGGTGTTGAGCGTGAAATTGCCGGAGATGGAGAAGGCGCTGTCGGCGAAGGCCGGGAAGGTCTTGCAAGAGCATGTGCTGGAGATCGCGAGTTTTGAGACAAAGGAGGGTTCTGCGGGCAAGGTGCTGCCGGACAATTCGGTGCTCATCAACGACGAGGCACCGGACAAGGACACGTATATCGTGACGGTGAATACGACGTTGAAAGACGTCACGGGCTTCAAACTGGAGACACTGACGGACCCGTCTTTGCCGGGCAATGGGCCGGGTCGGGGCGATGATAAACGGCCGAACTTTGTGCTGAACACCTTTGCCGTCAGTGCGGCGAAGCTGAACAGCAACGAGAGCAAGCCGGTGAAATTGATGAAGGCGAAAGCGGATTTCGCGCAGAAGAGTTTTGATCCCGATGGCGCGATCGATGACGATGCGAAGTCAGCTTGGGCGATCAATCCGCAATTCGGCAAGCCGCACTGGGCGACCTTCGAGACGGTGGAAACGGTGGGTTACGAAGGCGGCACGAAGCTGACATTCACTTTGGTGCAGGAGTTCGGTGGGGGACGTTTGATCGGCCGGCTGCGTTTATCTGCGTTGACCGGAAATCCCGATGCGGAAGCGATGCCATCTGACGTCGTAGCAGCGCTC
>JAURFH010000232.1 GCA_030834415.1 Verrucomicrobiota bacterium
CAACCCCGTGCTGGCCCAGCCGGACGGAACGCTTATTGCCGGACACGGGCGGCAGATCGCAGCCATGCACCTTGGTCTGGAATCAATCCCGTGCATAATCCTTGAGGGTCTGACCACGGATGAGGCCAAAGCCTACTGCCTTGCCGACAACCGATTGAGTGACCTTGGGGAATGGGATGCGGCTGCGCTGGAAGCGGAGCTGCTGGCCTTGGGCGAGGGTGACCCCAGCCTGTTGGCTGACGCTGGGTTTAGTGAAGCGGAGGTGGCTGACCTGTTGGAAGGCGGGGAGGCTGTGGATGACGGGGAGGAGATGGACGGGCCGGAGCCTTTCCGCTGCCCGCATTGCGGTGAGGTGATTGGGGGAGATGAGTGATGCCCACCCCCGTTGAATTCGCCCAGCGGTGGGGCATCAGCATCCAGCGGGTTGGGGCGTTGCGTGAGGCTGGGATGCCGATGGATTCCTTTGAGTCAGCGGAGGCTTGGAGGGCCACCCGCAAGGGCGGGGTGGCGCAGATGAAAACCCAAGCCATCAAGGGGGCGGTTGAGGATGGGATGGGCGGGGATCCGGGTGGGGATGTCCCCGCCTTTGATGCCCTGCTGGACATGGATGATTTTATTTCCCAGCTTAACTTCCAGCGGGACATCGTGCGGATTAACCGGGCGCAATATCTGCGGGCCTTGAGGGAAAACAGCCCGTCAGCCTCCAAGCATTACAATTCCCTAAATAAAGCCATCACCCAGCTTTTCCAAATCCGTGACAAGGCTCTTGGTCATGGGCTTGCGACCAAGCAGCTCATCAACGCACAGACCGCCTTGGACGGGATGCGCCGTGCCTTTGCCTTGATGGTGTCCAAATATGAGGCGGCTGAAATCCCTATGGCAAAGGAGGCCAACCCCGGTGACGCAGGGCGGGCCTTGGGTGTGATCCGGGCCGCAAGGCTGAAGATTCAGCGTGAGGTGTTTGAGATGGCGCAAGCCGCCGCCGCCAGCCTCACCGGGAAGCCGGATGCGTTGGCTGGGCTGGATGCGGTGCAGGATGCCATTGCGGAGGCCAATGCGGCCATTGAGGTGCAGGGTGTGGGCGAGGATACCCCCACGGAGGAAAACCCGCCCGCAGACCCCACCACGCAAGCGGAATGAGCAATCCCAAGGCAGACCTGTTCGCCCTCCAATTGCTGGAGCCTTTCCGTCCCAAGGATGAGCAAACCCCCTTGGCTTGGATGGAGGAGCATTGCCGCTTCCTCCCCGGCCCGATTGGGTCTTTCCACGCCATCCATTCCCCTTGGCTGGTCGGCCCCATCAATGCGGTCTTTGACCCGGAAACCCGGATGGTGGTGAACCTAGCCGCCATTGGCTCCGGCAAATCCGTCTTTGTGGCGGTGGTCACATCATACATCTTGGGAAAGGCTCCGGCTGATGTCATCGTTTACCAGCCCACGAATGACAACGCCAAGGGGTTTTTCCGTGAGACGCTGAAGCCCGTTTGGGAGGGTTGCCCCCCTGTGGCCTCCCTCATGCCCAGCGGCAAGGATGTGACATGGAAGCACCAGCGGATTGGAACCAGCCAAGTATGGACATTGGGCGCAGATGCGGAAAGCAATCTGCAACGCTACCATGTGAAATGGGTGTTCATTGATGAGGCTTGGCAAGTTGCGAATAACAAGGGGTATATTCGGCAAGCCAAGGCCCGCACGATGTCATATGGCTTTCTGTCCAAGGTGGTGCTGACGGGGCAGGGAGGGACAGAGGGTGACGATTACCAGCAGGAATGGCTGCAAACCACCCAAGAGGAATACCATTGGAAATGCCCCCATTGCTCCCATGTTCAGCCTTGGAGCTGGGACACCATCAAGCTGCCGGAAGGCGGGCTGACAGCCGATGGGGTCAATGAGGGTTTGATTGCCCGTGAAACCAAGATGGCCTGCGCCGGGTGCGGTCACCTGTTTGATGACTCTGACCAAGTGAGGCACGATCTCAACCAAACCAGCCTTGCCCTGCCGGGGCATGGGTATGTGCGGATGAATCACAACGCCCGTGATGCGTTCCGTGGCTTCCATTGGAATTGCCTCCCAGCCCGCCCGTGGGGGGAGGCTGCGATTGATTGGGCCAAGGCTAAATTGGCGCAGACCAACGGGGATGAAACACCCATGCAGATTTTTATGACCAAGCAGCTGGCCCATTTCCATTCATCCCAAATCATGGATTCAACGGATGAGGTGGCCCCCGGATCATTCAAGCTGCGTGACCCGTGGGAGGATGAGGCTGGTTTTGACATCTCCACCCGCAGCATCATCCCCATCTTTACACCCGGAGACACGGTGTGCCGCCTCCGCTTTGCGGGCATTGACTGTCAGCGTGATGGCTTCTTCATTGTCATCCGTGCGTATTCGGCAGACGGGCGCAGCCGCCTCATTGATTGGGGCTTTTTCCACACCATTGATGAGGTGGACGGGTTCCGTAAAAAGCATGAGGTGGTGGCCCCCTTCACCTTCATTGACAGCGGTGACCAACAGGATTTCGTGCATAGGGTGGCGGCAAAGATGGGGTGGCAATGCACACGGGGTCACCGCAAAAACGAATACCCTTGGCCCACCAAGATGCCGGATGGGACGCTGAAGGTCAAAGCCCGCCCCTACTCCAAGCCCCGTGAGATTGAACCCTTCAAGGGCATGGTCACAAAGGTGTATTATTTCGGCAACCTGCCTTTCAAGGATTTGCTTTGGCGGCTGCGTAGGTCGGGCATCCACCAATTTCCCCTTGATGCCGGGGAGGAATACAGGAAGCAGATGGCTGCGGAGCGGCGCACCAAGACTGCTGCGGGCATCCCCATTTGGAAATGCCCCAAGGGGAGGGCCAATCACCTTTGGGATTGTGAAACCCTGCTGATGCTCCCGGCCCTTGTCTTTGGGCTGGCGGGGGAAAGCAAGGTGACGGAAGGCAAGGTGACGGAGCCGCCGCCGGAGCCTCCAACCGCAGAGGATGACGGGGAGGCTGTGGATTGACACGGGCGGTAAATACAAATGGCAAAGGGGCTTTTCATCACCTTCACAGAGGCACAGCTGCTTACCCTGCGTGACAACGCATTTGCCGCCCTGTCAGCCGGGTCACAGGTGGTGAGCTGGTCGGACAGCGGAACCAGCGTTGGCAAAACCATCACCCTCCCCACGGATACGGTGCTTGAGGAGGTGAACCACGCCCTGCGGGTTCGCTTCCCCCTCACCTATGGGGCCAAGCTGCGCCACCTTTCGGCTGACCTGTCGAACCTTGACCAGCCTTGAGCCTTATGCCCGGAATCCTGTCGAACCTAATCCCACGCATCAAAGGCTTCTTTGGTGGAGGCTCTCAAAATTATGAGAGCGTGAGGATTAGCCCCGCCCGTGTGAGGGTTCAGCACACGGCCCCCGGTGATCTGACCCAAGAGCAGACCCCTGCCGACCAGCGGGAGCTGCTGCGTGTCATGCGGGCAATGGAGAAAAACAGCCCGTTCATTGCCGCCCTCATCAACGCCCACCAAACCTATGCCGTGGGGGACGGGTTCCGCTATCAGCCGCTTACCAAAAACCCTTCTTGGAATTCAGCCGCCAAGGAACAGGTTGAGTTGTTCCATGCCCGCCCGGAAATCACGGGGCGCTATACTTGGAACCAGCTGCTGCGGATGTCGGCCCGTGCCATCTTGGTGGACGGGGAATTGTTTTTCATCCGCACCCGCCACAAGGATGGTGCGCCCTGCCTCCAAGTGGTGGAGGCCCACAAGGTTGTGCAGCCCGACATCATCAACCAGCGGGGTTGGATTAACGGAATTAAATTCGACAGGCAGGGACGGCCCACCACCTACGCCATCCAGCAGGATGACGGTTCCTTTGCCTATTACGGGGCGGCTTCCATCATCCACCTTTATGACCCGGAGCGCACCACAGGTGCAAGGGGCATCAGCCGCATCCAAGTTGCCCTCAATTGCCTGCGGGACAAACGCAGCATCATGGAGGCAGAGCGTTTGGCGGTGCTTGAATTCTCAAGGCGCACATTTGTTTTGAAAAGCCGCAGCGGTGAGTTCGACCCTTCTGACGCAGACTTTTTCGGTTCCGGCGGCAAGGCCCGAAAGGCCCAAGCCACCAACCCGGAGGATGTATCCCGTGCCTTTGGTGGGCTATCAATGGCAATTGGCCCCGATGAGGAATTGCAAGCCTTTGAAACCACCCGGCCCAATCTGAATGTGCTGGCGATGTCGGAAGCGTTGGAGCGTGAGATTGCCAACGCCACGGGCATTTCCTCTGACTTCCTGCTGAACCCCACAAAGATTGGTGGCCCCGTGGTTCGGATGGAGCTTGCCAAGGTTGAACGGCAATTCAGCGCAATGGGCCGCTTGCTGATTGACGGGCTTGAGCGCAAGGCAACGCAGTATGTGATTGCTGATCGCATCACCGCCGGGGTGTTGCCCGCCCAAGATGGCTGGGAAAAGATGGCATTTAACCAGCCCCGCCGCCTGTCCATTGATGTGGGCCGGGAATCCCTCGCCACGGTGCGTGAGCTAGAGGCTGGCATCCGAAATCTACAGGATATCATTGAGGAGGGTGGGGATGACGCAGAGGCCCAAATTATTGCCCGCCTTGATTTCAAGGCTTGGTGTAAGCAGGTGGCAGAGGATCGTGGGCTGACTTATGAGGATATCTCAATGCCCACGGTGTTGAGCCAGCCCCAGCCCGCCGACCCCGCCGCCCCCTCCCCTCTCCCTCCCTTTGCTGGGCAGGAGTCTGACCCCGAACCCTCCCCCGCAGACTAATCACCCCAATGCTCTTTTCCAACATCATCACCGCCACCCGGCGGGGAATGTCCGCTGAACCCATCGCCGCCACCGCCTTTCTGCGGAAGGTGGAAGCCTTGAGCCAACCCCAATCCTCCTCCATGCTGGATGCCCTGCTTGCCAGCATGAAGCCCCAAGAGATGGAGGTGCAGGGGCGTGTGGCTGTCATACCCTTCAAGGGTTTCACGGGGTTCAACCTCTCCCCGGTTGAGCGGGCCTTGGGGATGGTGGATGTGGCGCAGACCGCCAGCCAGCTTGGGCAAGCCTTGGCTGACCCGCAGATTGGTGCGGTGATGTTTGATGTGGACAGCCCCGGAGGGTATGTGGTTGGGGTCACGGAATTGAGCCGCATGGTTTCCGGGGCCAAGAAGCCCATTGAAACTTGGGGAACCTCCATCCATTCCGCTGCTTTCCATTCCACCGGGGTTGCCCAGCGGGTGTGGGGGATTGAGTCGGGGGATTACGGCAGCATTGGCTCCATGATTGTGGTTGAGGATATTTCGGAAGCCGCAGCCAAGGCTGGCATCAAGGTTCATGTGATCTCCTCCGGCTGGGCCAAGGGTATGCTGACCCCCGGCGCACCCGTCACGCCGGAGCATTTGGCCTTCCTGCAAGATTACATCAATGAGGATGCCGCCACCTTCAAGGCTGATGTGAAGGCGGTTCGCACCACCGTGCCGGAGGAGGCCATGCAGGGCCAATTTTTCACGGGCCGCAGGGCGGCGCAGCTGGGTCTGCTCACGGGCATTGCATCCCGGCAACAGGTCATTGACCGCCTCAACGCATCCCTCTGATGCCGCAGACCGTCCCCGTCCCCTCATATGTTTCTGCCAACGCTCGGCGTGGGCTGAAGATGCATGAGGAAGGACACAGCGGGGATGGGCTGAAGCCGCAAACCGTGCGTGAGGCACGGGACATGGTTGATGGTTCCATTTCTGAAGACAAGGTGCGCCGCATGGGGCCATGGCTCCGGCGGCATGAGGCTGACCTTGACGCTCCCAAAAACAAAGACCCCAAGGCTCCCGGCTATCCCGGCCCCGGCTTGGTGGCTTGGCTCCTTTGGGGCGGTGATGCCAACGGCAGCATGAGGGCAGCGGAATGGGCAGAGCGCACCACCGCCCGTCTTGATGCGGAGCGTGAGGAAGCCGCTGGGTTGACACGCTCGGTAAAGATAGAAACCGACATGACGCTTGAGCAAATCAACGAAACGCTGACCAAGGAGCTGGAAGCCCTCAAGGTTGAAGCCTCCGCTTCCGTTGCCAAGCTGGGTGACACGGAAGCGGAGGCTTCAACCTTGAGGGCTTCCAGCTCCTT
>JAURFH010000233.1 GCA_030834415.1 Verrucomicrobiota bacterium
TTGGTTAAGCCCGGGACGGTTATCGATAAGATGGTGACCAGTCTGGATATAGCGCCGAGTGTGGTGGATTTCGGTGGTGGCAAACGCTTGAAAGGCATCGATGGCCTGTCCTTCAAGCCTTTGCTGGAAGGCAAAAAGGTGAAGTGGCGGGATGCCTTTCTCTACGAATACAATTTCGAGAAGCAGTTCCCTTACACGCCAAACATCCGGGGTATCCGCACGGATGAATGGAAGCTCATCCGTTACCCACATGGCGACGGCAGCCCGGACCGCTTCACTGCCGAGCTCTATCATCTGACGGTCGATCCGTTGGAACAAAAGAATCTCATCAATGACCCGCGCTGGGCCTCACAGCGTAAGAAGTTGGAGCGCGATCTGGAGAAGCTCTCCAAGCACATCGGACCGGACAAGATGCCCGTCTATGAGGGCATTACGGATGTGCGGCCGAAATATTGAAAAAAGTTTTCTCGGCGGCTGGACAATCTGACTTGCGCGTATGAGATTGTGACATAAGCAACCATGCGCGGTCGTTCCCCCATTCTTATCCTAGGTCTAGGGCTGCTCGTCGGCTTGTACGCCGTATTTTACCCCAAAGAGCCAGCCCGGACGCGCGGACCGATGCCGCAAGAGACTTATGTCTGGCAACGCGTCTGGAATGAGGCAGTCCAGCAAGGCGTCATCGAGAGAGCCTCTGACTTTGAGCACTTCACCGTTTTGATGGCGGAGATCAATTGGCTCAAAGGGGAGCCCAAACTTACGCGAGTGGAGCCGGATTGGTCGGCGCTGAAAGCCGTCGGCAAAAGCGTGGGGCTGGCCATCCGTATCGGCTCATATGGCGGACCGTTTGAACACGAAGGGAAGTTCACTAAAGGGCTCGCCGAGCTCGCGGATTCGTTGATTGCGAACGCGCGCGCGAAAGGAGTGGAACCAGCCGAGGTGCAGCTCGATTTTGACTGTGCCGAGAGCAAGTTGGCCGGTTATCGCGTCTGGGTGGAGGTGCTTCGTGAACGGGTTAAACCCGTACCATTGACCATCACCGCACTGCCGAGCTGGCTGGACCGGGGAGAATTCAAATCCTTGGTGCAGGCTACGGATGGTTTCGTTCTTCAAGTCCACGCCTTGCAACGTCCGGCAACCATCAACGATCCCGTGAAGCTGTGTGAACCGGCCAAAGCCCGGACTTGGGTCGAAATAGCGGCCCGAACCGGTGTGCCGTTCAAAGTGGCCTTGCCTACTTATAGCTATCTCACGGCTTTCAATCGCGAGGGAAAGTTCATCGGTGCTTCGGCCGAAGGACCAGGGAATGACTGGCCGCCCGACATGCAGACGCGTGAACTCGCCGCCGTGCCTAAGGACATGGCGGCTTTGATGAGCGGCTGGTTGGCGGATCGTCCGGCTGCCCTGCAAGGGGTGATCTGGTATCGCCTGCCCGTGAGCACTGATCGCTGGAACTGGGACTGGCCGACCTTGGCGCAGACCATGCGTGGTTCAGCCCCGAGCGAACAATGGCGCGTGGTGACGCGTTCTCCCGAAGCCGGGCTGGTTGAAGTGTTGTTAGAAAATGAAAGCGCGGCGAAATCCGCGCCCAGCAGAAGCATTCGCGTGCAGTGGCAGAAGGGGCGTCTGTTGGCGGGCGATGGCCTGCGCGGAACCCAACTGACGGAACTCTCAGCCAGCGAGGTTGAGTTCCAGCCTGGTCGGGTAATGACCGCCGTGCAGCCGGGAGACCGACAGTTACTTGGGTGGTTACGTTTTGATTCCAGCGTGGAGGTGCAAAGTGAATTGGTGGCAAAATAACTCACGGAAACGACGCTTTCGGTTTGTTGCGCTACTGACGGTCGTATTGGCCGTCGGCATCGCTGGTTTTGCCTGCGGACCCTTCTTTCCATGCTGGCTGCTCAGTGATACCGAGCAATCCGTGCAGTCCGTTCCGTTCGCCAGCTTCTTCAAAGAGATTGCGATTTGGCGTAAGGGAACTACCAGCCGATTCAAAACCGTGCCCCCGAAAGAGGAACATTCCCAGGCGGAGCAGGTGCTGGATGCCGACCTGAAGGAGTTGCGTGAAGCTTTACATATAGCCGGAGTCGATGAGGCGAAACTAGGCCAGACACTCAAGGCGCATCGGGAATGCCGGGAGAAGCTGAAGACCCATGCGGCGGCGATGTCCGACTGGCTGGCCGAGCCGTTTGATTGGCAGACGAATCTGTTGCGGCCGATGCCTGAGCTGGGGCCGACTTCCATTGCTCCGGGCTTGCCACCGGAATTCGCCGACTACATGCGCGGCAGTATTGCCTATCACATGGGGAAGACGAATGACGCGGTGATTGCTTGGACTGAATTGCTGAAGCGTCCCGCCAAAGAACGCCATTACCGGACGATCTGGGCGGAATATATGATGGGTCGCGTGGCGGTGGATTCGCAGCCCGAATTGGCAGTCGCACATTTTCAAAAAGTGCGGGCACTGGTGCATGACGGCTTTGCGGATTCCACCGGTTTGGCGGCGGCGAGCTTGGGATGGGAGGCGCGCGCCTGCCTTGCCTTGAAAGATTATCGCCGCGCCATTGAACTTTATAGCGAGCAGGTATCCTCGGGAGATTCATATTACGCTGTGGTTTCCCTCCGCCGGACGGTTCAATTGGCATTTGCCGATGGCGAAGGTGCCGTCCGAATCCTTGCTGCGGACAGCGCAAGCCGCCGGGTCGTTACCGCGGTGCTCATCTCACAAGGCCTCTGGGGGAACGAACTGAACAAAATTGGCGAGCGCAAGGCCGCCGAGGTGTGGCTCGATATGCTGGAAAAGAATCAGGCCGTCGAGGTGGAACTGGCCGAGCAACTGGCGCTCGCCGCCTATCAAGCGGGGGAATTCGAGATGGCCCAGCGTTGGGTCAAGCGGGCTCCGCAGCAATCAGCCGTCACCCGTTGGATTCACGCGAAACTGCTCCTGCGAAATGGCAAAATGGATGAAGCTAATGCTTTGCTCGCTGGTTTGGTACGTGAATTTCCAGTGCCGGCCTCTCCGGTAAAAGATGACCAGTTGGCTGCCGAATTTTTGGACCGCTTAAAAATTGGAGGAGAATATCTGGAGACATCCGCTGAGACTGGTCGCCGGGGTGTGTATGGTGAGTTTGGCGTCTTATCCTTGAGTCGACGTGATTATATCAGGTCCTTGGACTGCCTCGTTCGGGGTGGTTACTGGTCGGATGCCGCGTATGTTGCCGAGCGGGTGTTGACCTTGGAGGAGCTCAAGAGCTATGTGGATCGCACATGGCCCAAGCCGCTGGTTGATGAGCAAGCCGATGACGAACACTCCATGTCTGCGTGTGCCAATGGCCTGCGGACTCTCTTGGCAAGGCGTCTGGCCCGGCAAAACCAGTGGGAAGCAGCCAAGAACTATTTCTCTACGGACACCACCGAACTGGCTGATGAACGGCTGAAGTTGATCGCGACCGGTCGTGATCCCAAACGTCCGGCCAAAGTGCGCGCAGAGGCCTTGTGGCAGGCGGCCAAGCTGACCTGCGAACGTGGGGACGCTTTGTTTGAGACCATTGCTGAGCCTGATTGGGGCGGCGGAAACTACTACGAGATTGGTCCATCCATCGAGCGGCGTTGGCAGCAGCAGACCAATGAAGTCCTCAAAACCAGCCGCGAAGAACTGCTTCGTGCGGCCGACCATGAGGTGGCTCCGCGGTTACGTAAGCATTACCTCTATCTGGCGGCGGATCTCGCGTGGCAGGCTGCGGAACTGATGCCCGCCCAGTCCGATGCTACGGCCAAAGTGCTTTATGAGGCAGGTGGCTGGATCAAATACCGGGACCCCAAGTCCGCCAATCGTTTTTACCGGGCACTGGTCCTGCGTTGCAACAAGACGGAGTTGGGTGCCATCGCGGAAAAAATCCGCTGGTTCCCGCCGCTGGATGCGAATGGAAAGCCCTATCTGCCTAAACGGGTGCCCCACGCCAAGGCGGCGGAAGAGGTCGAATCGTTCCCGGTGTTTTAAGGTGAGTGAGGGCGTTATTTTACTGCTGACCACCCTGTGCAAAGTGCCTAAGCTACGGACCATGCGCCCCTTCGTCCTGCTTTTTGTGGTTGGCTTTGCTTTGGGCAGTTTGCTTGCCGCCGCAGAAGCGGCGGTCACCAAGCCCAACATCATCCTTATCTACAGTGACGACCATGGGTTTGCCGATCTGCGGGCGCAGGGCGTGGACAAGGACATCCAGACGCCCAATCTCGATGCCCTTGCCCGGGAGGGCGTGCGCTTCAAGCGCGGTTATGTCAGCGCTCCGCAATGCGTGCCTTCCCGGGCAGGCGTCATCACCGGACGTTATCAGCAACGTTTCGGCGTGGAGGACAACCTCTTGGGGCCGCTGCCTTTGGCGGAGGTGACCATCGCCGAGCGGTTGAAGCCGGCGGGTTATATTTCCGGCCAGATCGGTAAGTGGCATCTCGAACCTGCCGGCAAACGCGCTGGGGAAAAACAGGATGCCCGGCAGTTCTTGCCTCTGGGCCAGGGCTTTGAAGAGTACTATACCGGGCCATTGCATTCATTCGTGGCGTCCCATGACCTCAAGGGAAACAGATTACCCGACGCGCCGCAGACTTTGACCGACCCCCGCTTTCGCTGCATCTGGCAGACCGAGGCGGCGCTCTCGTTTTTGGACCGGCGGGCGCAGAATCCCGAACAACCTTTCTTCCTCTATCTGGCCTACTTCACTCCGCATGTGCCGCTGGAATCTCCGGAGCCATGGTTCTCGAAGACACCCGCCAGTCTGCCGAAGGAACGTCGTCAGGCGCTCGCGATGATTGCCGGGATGGATGACGGCATCGGGCGCATCCGCGAAAAGCTGCGCTTACAGGGACAGGAAAAGAATACGCTGATCTTCTTCATCAGTGACAATGGCGCGCCCTTGAAAGAGGGCGCCTGGAACGGTTCGCTGAACCTGCCCTTGACCGGGGAAAAAGGGATGCTGACGGATGGCGGTATCCGCACGCCTTTTCTTGCGGTCTGGCCGGGGAAATTGCCCGCCGGAAAAGTGTTTGAACCGCCGGTGATCAATCTCGACGTCGCCGCCACGGCCGCCTCCTTGGCAGGTCTGCCCCACGATGCCGCGCTGGACGGGGTGGACCTGATGCCCTATCTGCTGGGAAAGAAAACGGGCAATCCCCACGAGGCGCTTTACTGGCGCTGGCGTTCACAAGCGGCGATTTTGGCGGATGGTTGGAAACTGATCCTGCTCGGAAAGGAACGGTTCCTCTTCAAGCCGGACGAACCGGAGGGCGAGACCAAGAATCTGCTGAAAGAGTTTCCCGACAAGGCGGCGCAGTTGGAGAAAAAACTCATGGCTTGGAACGCCACCCTCCCGCCGCCAGGTCTGCCCCGGGAGCTGAATGCCCAGGACCAGATGTTCTATGATGCCCACGTGCTGAAGACTGGCGTGACCGTGGTGAAACGTCCGCGTGGAGCCAAAGGCGAAGCGCCTGCGGAAACGGGCACGGAGGCGAAAACCCTGCAAGGCTGGCTGGGCCGCAATTGCGAGCTCAAGGCGGACACCGAAGGCCTTCACGTCACTCCGGCCAGGAAAGGGCAGCCCTTCCTGGCCCGCAGTGGCTTGGGATTCACCGGGCCGGTGGTGGCGACGCTCCGGATACAATGCCCAAAGGGCGGAAAAGGTGGCATCTCCTGGCGGCTGGAGGGGCAGAAAGATTTTGTGCCCGCCCAGCAGCAGGATTTCGACATCCCGGCCGCTTCCGGATGGCAGACGGTGAAGTTCCCGCTGCCCGCTGGGGGGCGGGTGATCCATGTCCGCCTCCATCTGCCCGGCTCTGGACCCAGTGTGGTGGGTTCGCTGGAGTTTCAGGGGTCGGGTGCTGAACGGGCGGTGGCATGGCGTTTTGACCAAGCCAAGCCGTAGTTTTTCGCCCGGGACGCACCGGGCGGATGCGGTTGTGCGGGAGGGAATGAGGTCGGGAGGAAATCTTTTTACAATTCGTCTAAGGAATGGGCTCCAGGTGTGTCGTATAGGTGTTGACGTGACTTCGCTAATTCAGGCCATGTGAAGTGTTAGTCTGGGCCAAGAAAGGACCAGACATGAAAGGCAAACGA
>JAURFH010000234.1:0-287 GCA_030834415.1 Verrucomicrobiota bacterium
AAGATGGTGGAGGCGAGATAGACCACGAGCCGTTGCGTGAGCGGCAGATAAAACGAGCGCACCGGAAGGTTGCTCCAATCCGCATCGCATGGAATGGCGCACTGGATGATGCGGCCTTCGCCCAGTTTCTTTTCAACCAGGAAAGGTTCACCCGTTTCCAATCGTGCCAGCACGTTGATGCTCTGTTCCTCTTTACGTTCGGCTAGTTTGAACCACGAAGTGATCTCGCCATCGGAGAGGTTGCCGTTGCGTGGGTCGTTGAACATTTCCATGGCCGCGTGGGCGTA
>JAURFH010000234.1:297-6095 GCA_030834415.1 Verrucomicrobiota bacterium
TTCTGCGAGATGATCTTCGTGCTCTTTTGACCGGTGCTACTGGTGCTCATCGAGGCGAGGGGCAGGGGGAGTATGCCATTGTCATTCGCCAGCACACGATTGTACCAAGTGGTGTCGATGCGGTCGCCGGGGAAGATGAGCAGGCCACCACCATTGTTCACAAACTCTTTCAGAGCGCGCACCCAGCGGTCACTGAGTTGGCGCACATTCGCGAGGACGATGGTGCGATACTTCGTCAGATCCTCCACCTTCAGGTCGCGCTCTTCATCGATCACCTTGGTGGTGATGAGATCGGTGAGATCGGATTTGGATTTGCCGAACGGTTGTAAAGCAATCTCCAGAAAGTCCGTCTCGCCCTTGAGCGGTTCCACGCTCGGTGCGCCATTGAAGAGCAGCACGGGCACGGTATCCCAGACCGGGATCGCCGCCTGATAACTGTTGTCCGCCTTCAAGGTGTCCGCATCGGCCACTACCTCGATGACATGCGAACCGGCGGTTTCAAACGCGTGCGAGAACAGCACCTGTTGCCGTTCGCCAGGTCCGAGAGAGATCTGCGAGGCGCCTTTCTCCGTGCCATCTACCCGGAAATAGACGCGCAACTCGGAGTAAGTGCGGTCACCGAAATTGCGGAGGTTTGCCCGCACTTGGATGGGCTGGCGTACGCCCACGATGAGCCGGGAGAAATCGAGCGATTCCACGCTCACATTATCACGACCCTCCACGCCTTGCTGCACGAAGGTCACCTGTGGTGGAAGCGGCATGGCCCGGAGCAATTCAGCCGAGCGGTCGCGTGCCGGGGCATCTTCATCCGCCCAACTGATCCTCTGGAAATCACTCACCACCACGATCTGCCGGTAAGTGTTCTGCATCTTGCCGAGCAGAGCGGCGGCTTTTTCGAAAGAGCCCGCCACATCCGCCTTGCCATAGCCGGCGTCGAGTTCGCTCACCGCCTTGCCCAAACGTGAGAGGTCAAAATTCGGGATCGCTTCCAGCTCCGGATTTTCACCGGCCATCAGGATCACTTCCACATCTGAGCCGCGACCCAGACTCGTGATGATCTGACTGGCGGTGTTCCGCGCTTGGACGAAGTTGCCATTGTCCTTGCCGCCGGATTCCATCGAGTAGCTGTTATCCAGCATCAGCACGATGGAGGTCTTGGAAGCCCCGGCCAGCGCTGCCAATTGGCTGAGCACCGGGCGCGCCATGCAGAACGCGAGCACCGCCGGGATGAGGCAACGCAGGATGAGCAGCAGCAATTGCTCGATGCGGATGCGCTTTGAATTCTTGATGAGCGCGGCATCCATCAGGTGCGTCGCGCCCCACTTCACCACGCGGAAGCGGCTGCGATGCAGCAGGTGGATGATGAGCGGGATGGATGCCGCTGCCACGCCACCGAGCAATACGAAATTAAGAAAGGTCATGCGCGTCCCAGCCGGCGGGTCAGATATTGCGCAAGCGCCTCGGAGTAGGGCTGGTCAGTGATGAGGCGGACATGGTCGATGCGGTGCCGACGGCAACCATCCACCAGTTCCTTCTGGAATTTTTCCAGATTCTCCAGATACGCCTCGCGGAATTGCGCCGGTTCGACCATCCGGTGCCAGTCTGCCTGTTCCAACGATTCAAAACGCGTCCACGATTGGAACGGAAATTCCAGTTCATCACGGTCCATGATCTGGAAAAGGATGATCTCATGCCGTGCCGCCCGGAAATGGGCGAGGGCGGTGATGAGGTCCTTCACCGTGGCGAAGCAGTCCGAGATGATGATGAGCAACCCGCGCCGATGGATGCGGGGCACGAGACTGCGGAAGACATCGCCCAGCTCCGTTTCGCCAGCGGGTTGGCACTGCTCCAGTTCATCCAGCATCACGCGCAAGTGGCCCACGCCGGAGCGTTGTGGGATGAAGCGGCGGATGGCTGTGTCAAACGTCACCAAGCCCACGCTGTCCCGCTGCTGCATCATCAGGTAAGAGAGGCAGGCGGCGAGGCGCGAAGCGTAGTGATGCTTGGTTACGCCATTCTCCCCGCCGTAAGTCATCGAGCCGCTCATATCCAGCAGGATGGTGGCGCGGAGATTCGTCTCTTCCTCGTACTCACGGATGTAGAAGCGGTCCGTCTTGCCGTAGATTTTCCAGTCCAGCCGCCGGATCTCATCGCCCTGCACGTATTGGCGATGCTGGGCGAACTCCACACTGAAACCTTTGTGCGGTGACTTGTGCAAACCCGAGAAGAACCCTTCTACCACCAGACGCGCCACGACCTGCAGATTGGATATCTTCTGCAGGTCGGTCGGTGAAAGCAGGTTTGCGACGTGGGCCATGGTATCTGTTCAGATAATTAATTCGGCAGAGTTGGTTCGTCTCGTGCCCCGTGCCAGATGGTCAGGATTTGGACCAGTTTTTCAGCATCCTTGACCCGGTAGAATATCCGATAGCTGCCAGATACAATCTCCCGGGTATTGCCTTTGCTTCCGCGGGGATATGTCGGCCCGATATGAGGAAAGTTTCCCAGAAGTTCGACATGTCTGATGATGTCCCATCCAACTTTTTCCGCTGCTGCCGTATTGTCTGTGGCGATGTAATCCCGAATGGTCTCCAGATCTGCCAAAGCCGGTTCGGTCCAGATTATTTTGAACTCCATGCAGCGAACCTCTTTTTGACCTCTTCATGAGAGATGACACGGCCTTCATCCGCTGCCTTTTCGCCGCAAGCAATGGCTGCCAATATGGCGATCTCCTCGCTGATTTCATTCAACGTGGCCGACTCTGGCAGGTTGCGGACTGTTTCGATGACGATGTCCTTATCACTCATATTTACACGCTACTCTTAGTCGTAGTTGCAGGCAAGCAGGTTACACTTGTGTTCAGAGCACACTCTTCGCTTCACCCTTCGGTATCGCCTCGAGGATTTTGCCGATAATCGTATCCACGGCGATGCCTTCGGCCTCGGCGTTAAACGTCGGGACGATGCGATGGCGCAGCACCGGATAGGCGAGCGCCTGGATGTCATCGATGGTGACGTGGAAACGTCCTTGCAGCACGGCGCGGACCTTGCCGCCTAGTACAAGTTGCTGGCACGCGCGCGGGCCCGGGCCCCAAGCGACCAGTTCCTTGATGAAAGGCAGGGCGTCATCTTCATCCGGTCGGCTGCGACGGACGAGATCCAGCACGAAATCCAGCACATGATCCGGCACGGGCACCTTGCGCACGATGGATTGGCACTCGATGACTTCCTCGCCCGTGAGCACCGGCACGATGTCTGAGGAGAAGGCACTGGTGGTGCGGCGGATGATCTCGCGTTCCTGTTCGCGGTTCGGATACCCCACCTTCACGTGGAACATGAAGCGGTCCCGCTGCGCCTCGGGCAGGGGATACGTGCCTTCCTGTTCCACCGGGTTCTGCGTGGCGAGCACGAAGAACGGCTCGTCCAGCTTGAAGGTCTGTCCGCCCACGGTCACGGAATGTTCCTGCATCGCTTCCAGCAGGGCCGCTTGGGTCTTTGGTGGTGAGCGGTTGATCTCATCCGCCAAAATCATCTGGGCGAAAATCGGTCCTTTCAGGAAGGTCAGTTTACGCTGACCGGTCACCGGGTCTTCCTGGATGACATCCGTGCCGGTGATATCGGCCGGCATGAGGTCCGGGGTGAACTGCACGCGGTGAAAGGAGAAATTCATCGCCTCGGAGACGCTCTTGACCATGTAGGTCTTGGCCAGACCGGGCACACCCTCCAGCAAGCAATGGCTGCGCGCAAAGATGGCGATGAGCAACTGCTCGATGACGTCGTCCTGCCCCACGATCTTCTTGGCCACCTCGGTGCGGATATTCCGAACGGCATCGGAAAGCTTCATCGCCAGCTTGGCGTCCTGATGGGATATCTCGGTGGGAGGAGTCTTGCCGATGGGATACACGCGGATGGGTTTGTTGGGGGTGGAGGAGGCTTCAGATTTGGTCAGGAAAATGGTATCTGCCTGCGCCACCGTTTTGGCCTCGGGAGCATCCGTCGCGGGGATGGTGATGGGTTTCTCGCAAGAGGGGCAGCTTAGCTCTGCCCCGGCGAGGGACGATTCCACCGCCAGTTCCTGCTGGCAGACCGGGCATTTGAACACGATATCCATGCAAACAGCTTCCATTGGGCTCGGGTCGTCAGGTGTCATTTCTGGGCACGCGCTGAGTGCCAAGGCCAGACGATTACCGGGCTGATGTCGCGCTAATATCCCGAACCGTTTGCCAAACTGTCAAGCCAGCGCGTGTTTTCCTTTGATAGGGGGATTTTGTAATCGACTGAATACCTCCTTGCCCTTTACCGTCTCTTCCACTGATGAAGCCTTGGAGGAGTTTCTGGTGGAGTGCTGTGCTTGTCTTGATAAGTGCAGGAGGAACGATTTTTTCCGCCGAGAATGAATCGGTCATTCTTGACGACCAGTTTACCGATGGGACCAAAGACCGTACCGCTTCCTTGGACCTGAACTGGCGCTATGTCCAAAACATCCGTTATGACCTTTTTGTTGATGCCAAGCCCGGTGAGTTGATGCCGCCCAAATACCTGCGGGTCCGGCCCTTGGGAAACTACCCAACATTCGTTGGTGTCTTCGATCTGAATCCCGGTTCTCGTGATGGCGCAGGCTCTGGCCTGACCTTGGGCAATAAAGTGGGTGATTTGCTTGAGTTATCGGTGGAGTTTAAGTTCCTAGAGGCATCCACCAAGGGCACCGAGATCCGCATCGGCCTGTTCAACAACGGGGGCACGCCTTCCCAAGAGCATAGCATGGGCCCGTATGCGGATGATCCCGGTTATTATGTGGCCATCCCGCAGATGGGCGGGAAAGGGGACGCGTTCAAAGAATTGGGCACGATGGGTTCTGTGGCGGGCGGTTCGGACAAGGTCTTCCTGCGTGCGGCGCAAGGCGCTTCTCTCCCGCCGCTGAAAGATGAGTGGCATACCATCTCCATGGTGCTTACCCGGCATGACCAAGGCATTCTGGTGGTGGGCAAGCTGGATGGGGTGGCCTTTGCCACGGGCATCGATTCCGCCAGTCCAGAGGACAAACAAGACCCGCCGGGAGTCTATAATGTGTTCCATGAAGTGGGCATGACCACCGGGGCCATGAATACCAATGGGGTGATGATCCGCCGGGTGCTGTTGCGCGGTAATCCCAAAGAACCGGCCGAGGTAACGACCCAGTTGTCCTAGCCGTCTAGCAGTTCTGAGGAAACCAGCGCGAGCGCGAGCGGGGGAGGTAGCGGTGGCAGCAAGACTGCACTGCCAGCGTGGGTAGGCATCGCTTTGGGTGTGTGTGGATTGATAACTGGGGTCTCTGCCACACTGCTCTTGACCCGGAGGAAAAGCGGCTGAAGTGAAGGAAGGCAAGGAGTATTAAGCATGGGGATTCACAGTCATCGTTTGCAAAGAGCTTACGCATTCACTCTTATTGAATTGCTGGTGGTGATCGCGGTGATCGGCATCCTTGCGGCATTGTTGTTACCGGCTTTGGGCCGGGCCAAGGACAAGGGACGGCAGACGTTTTGCCGTAACAATTTGAAGCAACTTACCTATGCCATGGTGATGTATCATGGCGACAATAAGGACCAGTTTCCTACGCCCGGTTCCACGACCAAATACGGCCCGCAAGATGCCGACTGGATCTGGTGGCATTACGGACGAGACATCACGAACAGCTCGCTGGCCAAGTATGTGAGTGAGTTCAATGCACGCCTCTTCACCTGTCCGGCAGACTCTGATGCCCGCGATATGCAAACGAAGGCAATTCTCCCCGGTGATCCCTATCGTTACAGCTACGCGCTA
>JAURFH010000235.1 GCA_030834415.1 Verrucomicrobiota bacterium
TTCCAGCAAACCGATGGTGGCCAGCCACACCACTTGTGGCGGAGTATATCGCCACTTTCGTGGCAAACCGGACGAGGTAGTGAAGGCCATCTGCGATACCGGCGGTCTGATCGGCATCTGCTGCATCCCACGTTTCCTGGGTGGCGATGGTGACCTTAACGCATTCCTTAACCACATCGATTACGCCGTGAAAACCTTCGGTGCTGAACACGTGGCCATCGGCCCGGACATCTCCTACGTATCCCAGTATGAGGCCGCCGAACGCGCAAAAGTTCCAAAGCGTAAAGACGGTACCTCACCGCTCTCGGCTGTGGGTCCGCGCTGGGAACATCTCTGGCCCGCGGATGATTACCGGCCCAAACCCCATGCCGAAGCCAGCCTCGCTTGGACTAACTGGCCCCTCTTCACCGTGGGCATGGTGCAACGAGGTCACTCGGATGACACCATTCGTAAGATACTAGGAGAAAATGTGCTCCGGGTTGCCCGGGCGAATTTTAACGGCGTATAACGCAGCCTTGCCACTCAATCTGATTTAAAGAAACTGACTTCGATGAAACGCCTTCTCCAAGCCTTAGGTTTAAGTCTGATGGTTGGCTTGCCTCTTGGAGCCGCGGATAAAGACTCAGGAGCCACCACCAATACCGTCACCGCCACGTTCTACATCTCCGATGTTAAGTGTGCCGCTTGTGTCAGTTTCTTGAATGATTCCATGCAGACTGTGCCCGGGGTGAATATGGTGGACGGTCTTACCGAGACAAGCGGCTATGCCCGCATCTCTTTCAACCCGCAGAAAGCCACCCATCAGGGTATCGCTCAAGCTGTCGCCGAAACCATCCAGATTCATGGCGAACCTTTTAAAGCCTTCTTGAAGTTGCGCATCCCCGCGTATCCTCAGGAAAGCAATACCGCCAAGGTCGATGCGCTCATCGCCAAACAAAAAGATTTAGTGACCTTTGAGTGCCGTAACCGCGAAAAAGGGCTCTTCGCCATTCACTTCAAGCCTGTGACCTCGCCTCAACCAGCCGGTGCAGCTTCCGTTTGGAAGCCCGAGCAATTCTTGAAAGCCGTTAAAGAACTCGGCTTGGAAGCACGACTAGTTGAAGAATCCCCATCGAATCCTTGAACCGTCTCAAGTCGCTGGCTAATTCTCCTTGAGCTTGGAAAAGACCCGCAAAAGGCTCATCAGCGAATTCCCTTCCAGCCGGTTGGCCATATACAGGAAGCACCGCTTGGGCGAAGGCCTTTGCCTCATGGATTGCAGCATCTTCGCCGCCGTCTCGATCGCCTCCGGGTAAGGGTTCCGCAGTTCATCGAACGGCTCAAATATCTGCCCCGCCTGTTCAAAGCTAATGCCCGGTTGCAGGAGCAGTCGGGCCACCCAGAAATCAGCCGTCATCGCTTCCGCCATCGCCCATTGATCGGTCAGCGTGGGCATCTTCGTCCAGCTCGTGAACACATGCGCTATCCCGTATTGCCGCAACATCGCGAAATAGTCCGGATGCAGAAACGAGCGGTTCCTCACCTCCACCGCATAACGCCAACCCACCGGCAGGCTCCCCAGAAAGTGATCCAGTTGCTCCACGAAATCCCGCCCCCGGGCAAAGTCTTCCACTTTGAAATTCGAAAATTCGAAGACCAGCACCCCCACCTTCTCCTTGATGCACTCCAGCGGATTCAGGAAATCCCGCACGAACACCTCCGGGCTCAGGAAGAAGGGATTCAACTGCCCGCCCTTCTCCCCAAAACGCGGAATCTTGGGGAAACGCTTCACCGTGATGTCATCCGTCACCTTGAAGCCGAACTCGAATCCCGGCGGCACCAGCGCGGCCAGCCCCTGGGCATACTTCTCCGTGGGGAAATTGTAATACGCCGCATCCACACTCACCGTGGGGAAGACGCTCGCATACTCCTCCAGACATTCCTTGTTGAAGCGCGCCTCGGAGAACTTGCCGCGCGTCTCATACCTGTCCCGGTCGTATAACTGCCCCAACCACCCCGGATACTTCCACGACGACGTCCCCAGATAGATCCCCTCCTCCGCCAGTTCCTTCACCCCCGCCCGCAAGCCCCGCAGATCAAACCCGCCCTTTGCCTCAAACAGACTCATCGCCCGCTAGACACTATAATGCGGCGGCTTCGCGTTCGTGCCCTTGATCCGCTCCAGCTCCTGGCTTTCCACCGTGTTCGAGAGCTGCTGCTGCACCAGCTTCAGCCGCGTGATTGTCTTGCTCTGCTCCGTCACCACCTGGTTCAACTGCTCACACAGGTGCTCCAGATGCGTCACGTTCGTTTCCAGCTTCAACAACCGCTCTTCCAACGATGAATCCATGTCCCAAAGATACGCCCGCAACCGCCCGGCGCGAACATATTCTGCTTCCGTGGACCGCGGCTGTGTTTCGCCCACGAAACCAGCCGCAGCAGCACCGATACGGCAGTCGGTGTTCAACCTTGCGAGACCATTCACCGCCCGCACTCCTTCACCACATTGACTCGCCTGCCATTCTCCCCCAACCTCCCGGGCGGCGAATGAAACTCAGCCTGCGTTCATTGACCGTCCTGTTGCTCAGCCTGATCTCCCTGACCGGCTTCAGTCTGATGGCCCAGCCCGCGCCCAAGCCCGTCCCCGACGCGTGGCTGCCCGCTGGCGTTTACCCCGATTTCCTGACCACCAACCACTGGTCCACCACCGATTCCGGCACGCTCACGAACGAAGCCCTCATCGGCAAGCTCCGCGTCTATTGGCATCCGCCCGCGGGCACTGACGTAAAGACCGCCCGCATCTGGGCCAGCACCGATGCCCCCGGACGCTGGCGTGCCCGCGATTGGCAACCCCTCCCCATGGAGAAACGCGGCGACCGCTGGGAACTGGCTCTCCCCATCGAGAACGTCGATGTCCCCGTCCTCTATTTCGTGGAAGCCGGCACCGCACCTGCAACGCTCACCGCCATGCGTCTGTGTCATCCGCGCCTCGTCGGTCTCGATGAACCCAGCCGCATCTTCTGGCCCTTCCTCGAGGGCTTTGAGGAAGACCTCTGGAGCTGGCGCATCGTCACCGATGAACCGCGCTTCACCCCGGTGGAGACCGGCACCTCCGTCAAGAACGGCAAGGCCGCCCTGCGCCTCGTCATTCCCGCAGGTAAACGCTCCACCACCGTCTCCACCACGCGCATCCGCGGCTGGCAACTGGATCAGCAATTCGCCAATGGCATCCGTATCTGGGTCCGCACCGCGAACGGCACCGCCAAGTTGCGCTGCACCCTGCAAGCCCACGCCTACACCCCACAACAGGTGATCTCGCTCTACCCGGATGAGCCCACCATCACTAACACCTGGCAGGCCATCGACCTCATGCTCAACCGCTTCCCCAAACTCTCGATCAGCGAAGTGGACCTGATGACTCTGGAAGTGATCGGCAACGGCCCGCTGGAATGTTTCGTGGATGATGTCCAACTCCTCGGCCGCTGGCCCACGGTGGATTGATGCTCACCGCATCAGAAAATCGCTCAAGTGTTGCCCCTTCCGCCGCCGATCCCACGGCGACAACGTGACCAGCACCGCCCGCTCCGCCGGAAAACCCAAGAACCGCTGCGAGAGCTCATTGAACCGCTCCACCTCATCCGTCACAAACGGCAGGAACACCCCATCGCGACGACGGCGGGTGGCCAGCAATTTCAAGGCCCCCAATCTCTCATGCACATCCTCCGCGCAAGCTTCCGCGGAATCCACCAGTTTCACGCCCTTGCCCACCACCTCAGCGATCAACGGCTTCAACAAAGGATAATGCGTGCAGCCCAGCACGAGGGCATCGATCTTTTGTTTAAGTAACGGCGCGAGATACTCCTTCAACACTGTCCGCGCGACATCATGCTGCACCCACCCCTCTTCCACCAAGGGCACCAGCAACGGACAAGCCCGCGCCACCACCCGCACCTCATCATCACGCGCCAAGATGGCCTTCACATACGCCTGACTGCGGATGGTAGAAGTGGTGCCGATGATGCCGATGCGTCCGGTCTCTGACTTCTCCAAGGCAGCCCGCGCTCCCGGCAGAATCACTCCGAACACCGGCACATCAAAACTCCTCTCCAACGTAGGGATCGCCCAAGCCGAAGCTGTATTGCACGCCACCACCACGGCTTTCACCCCTTCTTGCACCAGGAACTGCGTGTCCTCACACGCGAACCGGATGACTGTCTCCGGCGACTTCGTGCCGTAAGGCACACGCGCTGTATCTCCCAGGTAAACAAAATCTTCCCGCGGCATCACGCGCTTGAGCTGCCGCACGACCGTCAGGCCGCCGATGCCGGAATCGAATACTCCGATGGGAAGATTGCAGTCCTGCTTCACAGAAGTTGTTTCAGCGAATCACTGCTCGACGATGCGCTTGTATTCCTTGATCCCGTCAGCGATCCCCTTGGCCATGATACGCCGGTGGGATGAACTGCGTATCTTGCTCGCCTCCGTAGCATCGGACATGAAACCGCCCTCCACCAGAATGGCCGGCATCGTCGAAGTCCGCAGCACCGCAAAACGCGCCCGTCGCAAGCCACGATCATCCGCCCCCGTGCTTCGCACCAGACCGCGCTGCACATAAAAGGCGAGCAAACTGTTCTGCGCATCATTCCGGTTACCCGGAAACCTCACGGCCGTGGCCCCTTCACCCCGGGCGTTTGTTGAAGCCGCACCTGGAGGTGTTAGCGCATAGACCTCCGCTCCCTTGGCCCCGCCACCCGCCACTCCATTGAAGTGAAGGCTGACGAATAGATCCGCGCCTAACTTCTGCGCCACGTAAGGCCGGGATTCCAATTCGACAAACTTGTCTGAAGTGCGGGTCAGCACCACCTTGAATCCCGCGGCTTCCAACTGGCTTTTAAGCTCCTTGGCCAGCAAGAGCGTGTAGCTTTTTTCATACCCGCCGCTATTGTGGTTGCCCGGGTCCTTGCCGCCATGACCAGGATCGATGCAGATGGTCTTCACCTTGTCGCCCGATTTATTTCGCGTAGGAAACATCACGGGATGAATGGCATTGTCCAGGTCCAGCGTTGCGATGCAGGCCATCCCGCTACGATAGGCGATGGGTGCTGAAAGCCAGACCGCCACTCCATTCAAAACCATTTTTTTGGAATCGACTTCGAACTCCAGCTTGGACCATTTGCTGGTGATCTGGGCTTCCTTCGCTGTCTTCGTCCAGGTGAAATTCAAGTTGTAATTCTTGGCCCAGTCATCCAGCTGAACGTATTTGAATCCATTCAGGGAAAACGTGGACAGCTTGCCCGAATCCGCACGGGAAATGCCCGGGCACGCCAATGCCAGGCATATGCACCAAATCCATAGCTGTCTCATGGGAAGCCAATGTGCCTGCCAGCCGCCAGTGGTTCAAGCGTTCGCTGCCTGTAATCTCTATTTTTCTATGAAACGCAGACTGGAATCACTTAGCCGTGGGCGGCAGAAAGGTGATCTTCACTCCGGGCTTCTGCTCCTGGCTCAAGCTGTCGATGAGGTTCGTGCCCGTAGCAACAGGTGCCACTTCGGTAGCCGCTGGCGGACAAGCTGTCGTAGTCGGTTCCAAGGCAGAACGCAAAGCCCCTTCCACCAATTCCGCGCAATGAATCTTCATCGGCGGCAATGGTCCCAGCCCGCCAGAGAGGTCTTCTGACTTCAACGCGAGCGCTTCTTCCGCCGTCTTACCCTTGATGAGTTCCGTCGCCATGCTCGCCACAGCGATGGCCGTCTCGCACCCGAAAGATTGGAACGTCGCCTTGTCGATGACCCGCTTGCCCTTGTCATCCTTGAACTTCACCCACAGGCGCAACATCTCACCGCAACCGGCGTTGCCTACCGTGCCGATGCTGTCGGCATCAGCCATCTCGCCCACATTCTGCGGATTGGCCAGTGCCTCGCGGATCTTCTTTTCCAGTTCAGCGTTCATCGAAATTCTTTCTTAACCCAGTTGATACCGTGGCAATTTCTCATCCACTTCCAGCGACCACGCATCGATACCGCCGCGCAAGGCACGCACATTCTT
>JAURFH010000236.1 GCA_030834415.1 Verrucomicrobiota bacterium
GCATCGGCCCTTCAACGCTGTCCACGAGCAAAAGCACGCCGTCCACCATGTTCAACACGCGTTCGACTTCCCCACCGAAATCGGCGTGACCCGGAGTGTCCACAACGTTGATGTGGTAATTCTTATACTTGAACGCGGCATTCTTCGCGCGGATCGTGATGCCCCTTTCCTTTTCCAGATCCATGGAGTCCATGAGGCGCTCCACTTGGGTTTCCGCCTGGTTGGCACGAAAGGTTCCGGACTGCTTCAAGAGACAGTCCACCAACGTGGTCTTACCATGATCCACGTGCGCGATGATCGCTATGTTACGAATATGTTGCATAAGCCGCTGAACTATTCCGGCCAATCGCCGGAGCCGCGCAGTCTGCCTTTTCGCCACCAAAGGTCAAGTACTAGGGTAAACGATAATCGGTCCCCTCTCCAAGGCCTGGTTGGCACTGCTCAAGCCTCAGGGAACAATGCCATCCCCAAGCCAGTCGTATTAACCAGCACGCCAAAGTAGCGAATCCAGCCCCTATATCACTACGCACCATACGGTTAGCTGTATAATGCACCATTCTGGTGCAATACTTTACAGTAGAAGGACTTAGCATTGGTTACTAAACAAAAATGGACACCGACGGTTCGCGCCAGCGAAGCCAGGTTCTTAGCCGCGGGCTTTTAGCCCGTGGTGTGCCGGTTATTGATGTTTGCGTCAGGTAGTGACGCCAGAGCTTGCATTCTTCCGTCGCTAAGCGACGGTGTTTCTATTAGCCTCTTGCCCGTGGGTTGAAACCCACGGCTAAGAATCTCTTCGTCCCGCCAGGACGAAAACCGTGACATGGAGCCGGAAAATACAACGACGCCTGAGGCGAAGCAGCGCAAGCGCTTCACCCGCTCGCGCGTGCTGCTGGGCATGGTTGTCCTGTGTCTGTTACTCTGGAGCATCAAAGCCATCCACCATGCGCTACAGCCGAAGTATCAGGGGAAGACGGCGCAGGAGTGGTTCGAAGAGGCTAAAATAATTCACACCATCCATCATATCGACGTAGTCCCAAACGATCCCGGGTTTCTGGCGTTAACCGCGATGGGCACAAACGCCGTTTGGTACGTCTGGCATGAATACGAGCGTGAAGCGGGGCCGGCTACAATCTGGGTGATGGACATCTGGCGCTACTACATTTTGGGCGAAAAATTTTCTTATGCTGATTACTTGGCCGAGCGATGCGATCGCGCATGGATACTACTAAGTAGTATGGGTCAGGCTACAGAATGTCTGGTTCCAGAATTAGTAGATCGTGTCGACGGCACCGATGTCATGCAATCGGTTGTGGCTGCGAATTGGCTTGGCAATCTTAAGCACAATCCAAGCCTTTCCGTTCCTGCCTTGATTCGTGCTCTCAATCAGACCCCACGCATCCCAACAAATAACCATTCTGTCTATATCCGGGCTTTGGGGCAGTTCCGCTCACAAGCAGAATCAGCACTGCCGCTCTTGATGGAACTACATGATAGCCCTGCCATCCAAAGGGAAGAGCAGCTTCAGCTTGCCGCCGCCATATTCCAGATCGATGGTTCTTTGCCTGAACCTAAGTATATCAATCGTATCTTCGACCCAGATGATTTGAAAAAAAGCCGCTATATCCTATTTGATAGTCAGATAGAGCACCAACCTCCAACGAATGCCATCCCGTTTCTCCTTAATTTTAGTCAAGGATTGACCAATGAAATTCACGCTTTGTTGATCAAAAATGCTATTCGTAAAATCGACCCAAAAGCTGAATAGCAAAAATAACAATCCCTGTAAGTCACATCATCATCCTAATTTCGTCATTTGCTCTACGCCTTGCGCCAGCATACTCTCCCGCCAGCACAACAAAGAACATGAGCAGCGCGGGATCGCATCTGAAGGATTTGGATTACTCGGTGGTGCAGCAATGCATGCATTGCGGCCTCTGCCTGCCTACGTGCCCAACTTACGATGCCACGAAGCTGGAGCGCAACAGTCCGCGCGGTCGCATCGCCCTCATGCGCGCCATCGCGGATGACCGCCTGGAGGCTTCACAGGATTTCGCGGAGGAGATGTATTTCTGCCTCGGTTGTCTCGCCTGCATGACGGCTTGTCCGGCGGGCGTGAATTACGCCGAACTGTTTGAGCACGCGCGGGCCGAGGCGGAAGCGAGCGGTGTATTGGATTCGCCCAAGCGCAGTGCCATCCGCAGTCTCACGCTCAACTGGCTTTTCACCGAGCATGAACGCCTGAAGACCTTCGGCAGTGCCTTACGCCTGTATCAGGATCTCGGCTTGCAAACGGCGGTGCGTAAAAGCGGCGTGTTGAATCTCATGCCCCAGCGTCTGCGCGAATTGGAAGCGATGACGCCCACGGTGCAGCCGTTCTTCTCCGCTGACCTGATCCGTCCCGTGACGCCTGCCGTGGATGAGAAGAAGTATCGCGTGGCGCTCCTGACCGGTTGTGCGCAGGACCTGATTTTCAGCGATGTGAATCGTGACACCGCCGAAGTGCTCGCGCAGAACGGCTGCGAGGTCATCGCCCGGGCGGACCAGCAATGCTGCGGTTCGCTCCACGCGCACAATGGCGAACTGGAACTGGCGCAGCGCATGGCGCGCAAACAGATTGAGCTGCATCCGCCCGAGCAGTTTGATGCCATCATCACAAATGCGGCGGGCTGCGGTTCGCACCTGAAGCATTACACGAATCTCCTGAAAGATGATCCCGCCTACGCCGAACGCGCGAAGCTGTGGGACAAGAAGGTGAAGGACATCCACGAGTGGCTCGCGCAGATCGGCATCAAAGCGCCGGACGCCCAGAACCAGCCCGCGCAGAACGTGACGTATCACGAGGCTTGCCATCTCTGCCACGGCCAGAAGATAACGGCGCAGCCGCGGCAGGTGTTGAAAGCCATCCCAAATCTGAAACTGGTGGAACTGCCGGAAAGCACCTGGTGCTGCGGCAGCGCCGGCATCTACAACATCGTGCAACCCGAGATGGCGAATGAGCTGCTCGATCGCAAACTCAAACACATCGTGAGCACGAAGGCGGAAGTCGTGGCCACCGGTAATCCCGGCTGTCTCCTGCACATCATCAATGGCGCGAAACGCCAAGGTGTGAATGTGCGGCTCGCGCATCCCATCAGCTTGCTCGCGGAAGCATATCGCCGCGCTAACGCGCGGAATGACTAAGCCGGTTGCACCAGCGAGCAATCATGATGACGAAGGAATACTTCAATGTCTAATGTCATGCGAATTCCGCAACGAGTGACCGGTAGGGCGAGACTCCGTCGAGCCCTTGCCAGACCTAAGTGCAACCGCAAATCAATTAGGGGGCTTGGGCAACAGACTGAGCTCTCGAACTCTTCTTTTGTCGCCCAAGTTACCGTAGTGCATACCATCTACCTCAAGGTCGAGTCAGGGCTCGACGGAGTCTCACCCTACCGATCATACAACTGGTCATTGCTCATTCCTTCGTCATTAGGATTTAGTCATTAGTCATTTCCCCTATGCCTACCAAAGCAGAGATCATCGCCGCGCTGAAGAATCCCGGTATCATCGCCGTGGTGCGGGCGGAGAAACAGGAGCAGGTCCAGCCGCTCTCGGAGGCGTTGCTCGCGGGCGGTGTTATCGCCATCGAGATCACGATGACCACACCAAACGCCATTGAGGCCATCCGCGAAGCTTCGGCAAAGCTCGGTGACAAAGCATTGATCGGCGTCGGCACCGTGCTGGATGTCGAGACCTGCCGCAAAGCCATCGAGGCCTGCGCACAGTTCGTGGTGACCCCCATCATGCGCCCGGCCATCGCTGAAGCCGCGCACGCGCTAGACAAACCGGTGATGCTTGGTGCCTACACTCCTACTGAAGCACAACTCGCCCATGAAGCCGGAGCGGATTTCATCAAGATTTTCCCAGCCGAAGGCTTGGGACCGAACTACATCAAATCCCTACGCGCCCCGTTGCCACATTTGAACATCGTGCCCACGGGCGGTCTGGACTTGCACAACGTCGGTGACTTCCTGAAAGCCGGTTGTGCCGCGCTCGGTGTCGGCTCCTCCCTCGTCTCGAAGAAGATTTTGCAGGAGGCGAACTGGAGTGAATTGACGCGTCTGGCCAAGGCATTCGTGGATGCGGCTAATGCAGCGCGAGGCTGATCCTCTGTCCCAGCGGGACAGGCTGAAGGTAGCCGTGGGTTTTAACCCACGATTGATATCCACAAGACCGTTGCGTCGCGTAGTGACGCTTGAATCATTCGTCACTACGTGACGATCTAAATTTTACTATTCCGGACCGTGGGTTGAAACCCACGGCTACCTTCTGTGTTCGCTACGCGAATCTGGGTTTTAATTCCTTCTAGCGCCCACTCTTCATTGCGTTACGCCGTGTTTTCGGCTACTCTGTGGTCATGTCTGACCTCATGCGCAAACCCCCTGTCATCCCGGATGAAGTGGCCCCGGCGCGTCATGAGCAAGTCGAGACGGAATCTCCCGATGGCAGCAACTTCCGCCTGCATCCGCTGAGCGGCCTGTTGCTCATCACGGTGGATAATCTTTTCTGGGGAGCCGAGGCTTTGTCGCTCGGATTGGCCATCCCGGTGGTGGTCGTTCTCAGTTTCACCATCACGCTCATCGCGGTCACCATGGTGCAGCGTTTTCTGGGACGAAACGGCTGGGGCGTGAGCATCACCAAAGCCCTGCTCTGCGCCATCCTTGCCGGCATCCCCACCAGCATCATGGGCACGGCCTTCGGCGGGTTCATCCTGCTCGCCTCCGGTCTCTCGAACATGAACAAGAAGGGGAAATAGGTTTCGTCATATTCGGAGAGGAGACCTGGCGGTTTACGTGGAACTTCTTTGGTGCTTTGAACTTGGAGCTTTCTTAAATTGTCTTTCCCTACGTACTCGTATTGAATCCCGCGACTATATGAGCTTTACGCATCCGCTCACCACCACGGCGTTTGAACTGCCGGGCTACCGCATCGTGCGCAGCTTCGGCGTGGCGCGCGGCATCGTGGTCCGCTCCCGATCGGCGATCGGCAACATGGGTGCGAGCATCCAGGCTTTTTTCGGCGGAAACATCACGCTCTATACGAGCCTTTGCGAGCAGGCGCGTGACGATGCCTTTCGGCAGATGCTCGGGCAGGCAGGCCAGATGGGTGCGAATGCCGTCATCGGCGTGCGGTATGACGCCACCGAGATTGGCGCGGGTATCACCGAAGTGCTATGCTACGGCACCGCGGTACAGGTGGAGACTGAACAGAAACCCGCTTCCCCGCCTCCAACTCCGGGACCGGTGATCTAACGCCCCCCCAAAGACAGCAACGGATAATGAATTTTTTAGCGAAGTATGGCAGGTCATAGCAAATGGGCGAAGGTCAAGCACTTCAAAGGCGGCATCGACGCCAAACGTGCCAAGATCTTCGCCAAACTGAGCCGTGAGATCGCCGTGGCCGCCAAGATCGGCGGGGGCGATCCGGCCTTGAACCCGCGTCTGCGCATGGCCCTGCTCAAGAGCCGCTGGGCCAGCATGCCCAAGGAAAACATCGAGCGCGCCATCCAACGCGGCACCGGCGGTGGTGAAGTCGCCACGTTCGAAGACCTCACCTACGAGATCTTCGGCCCACACGGCGTCGCCATCATGGCGGAGATCAGCACGGACAATCGCAACCGCACCGCCGCCGAGATCCGCAGCATCGTGACGAAAGGCGGTGGCAACATCGCCACCCCCGGAGCCGTCACGCGTCTTTTCCATCGCAAGGGCCACCTCATCATCCCGCGCGAAGCCACCGATGAGGATACGGTGATGGAGATCGCCCTCGAAGCGGGTGCGGAAGATTTTAAGGCCGAGCCCGAAGGCTACGATATCCTCACCGATCCAGCCAAATTTGAAGCCGTCCACCAGGCACTC
>JAURFH010000237.1 GCA_030834415.1 Verrucomicrobiota bacterium
ATGCGCTGGATGCAACACGCAAGACAGTCTGGGAAAACACAGTGACCGAGGCGCCGAAGACGAAAGTGGAGCTGGCGACGAATGGCGAGCGCACGGTGATGCTGAAGAATGCCTCGGCGGATTACAGCCAGAATGATTTCGAAGCGGACAAGGTTTTGACCGCTGGCAAGAAGTCGGGTTGGGCCATCGCGGGCGAGACGGGCAAGCCGCATGCGGTGGTGTTCGAGCTGGCGAGTCCGCTGAAGGAAAGTGAAGAAGCCATTCTCACGGTGACGCTGGAACAGAATTATGGAAGTCAGCATCTGATCGGGAAGTTCCGGTTGCAGGCGACGACGCAGAAAACGCCAGTGCGGGAATTGCCGAAGGACATCTTGGCGATACTCGCAATAGCGGGTGAAAAGCGGAGCAAGGAGCAGCAAGGCAAGCTGTTGGATTATTATCGGCCGCTGTCGAGTTCGCTGGCCCAGATTAACACGCAGTTGGAGAAGAAGCACAAGGAGTTGGCGGGTATCAAGCCCTTGGTGGTGCCGATCATGAAGGAGCTGGGCAAAGACAAACAGCGCACGTCCAACCTATTCATCAAAGGTAATTTTTTGGAACTGGGGGCGAAGGTAGAGCCGGAGTTCCTGGACAGATTTGCGCCGCCCAGCGGATCGGTTCCGCGCAATCGTCTCGGAGTGGCGGAATGGCTGGTGAGCAGGGACAATCCGCTCACTGCGCGGGTGCAGGTGAACCGGATCTGGTCGCAATTGTTCGGCCGCGGGCTGGTGCTGACGGAAGAAGATTTCGGGACGCAGGGGGCTTTGCCGACGCATCCGGAACTGCTCGATTGGCTGGCGGTGGAGTTCATGGATAAGGGCTGGGACATGAAGGCTTTCATCAAGATGCTGGTGATGTCCTCCACGTATCAGCAGTCATCCGTGGTGAGTAGCAAGGCGGCGGAGAAGGACCCGATCAATGAATGGCTCTCGCATTATCCGCGGCGGCGACTGGATGCTGAAGGCGTGCGGGATCAGGCGCTGGCATTGAGCGGGCTCTTGAGCGGCAAGATCGGTGGGCCCTCGGTGTATCCGCCGCAGCCAGACGGTTTGTGGCGCGCGGCGTTCAATGGTCAACGCAATTGGGCGACGAGCGCGGGCGAGGACCGGTATCGCCGCGGGCTTTACACCTTCTGGCGACGCACGGTGCCATATCCGAGTATGGCGACGTTCGATGCGCCGAGTCGCGAGAACTGCACGCTGCGGCGTTTGCCGACGAACACGCCGTTACAGGCGTTCGTGACGATGAACGATCCGGCATTCGTGGAGATGTCGCAAGCGCTCGGGCAACGCATCCAGAAGGAAGGCGGCAACACGGTGGAAGAGCGGGTGAAGTTTGCGCTCACGCTTTGCTTGGCGCGGCCGCCGCAGAAGGAGCAGGTTAAGACGTTGGTGGAGTTGTATGAGAGTGAGCTGGAGCATTATCTCGCGGATGCAGAGGCGGCGGAGAAACTCGTGACAGGTGCGGATGGGAAAAAGCCCGCTGGTGATGTGGCGGAACAGGCAGCGTGGACGGTGATCGGGAATGTGCTGCTGAATCTGGATGGGGTGCTGACGAAAGGGTGATGCATATGAACAACGATATTCTAAATCCCAAGCTGGCGGAGATGCGCGCGATGACGCGGCGGACGTTCTTTGGCCGCGCGGGGCTGGGGCTCGGGGCGCTGGCACTGGGGCAGTTGGGATTGCGTAGTGCTTCAGCACCGGCGGTGGCGGGTGGAAAACCTTTGGCGGTGAGGGCACCGATGTTCGCGCCGAAGGCGAAGTCGGTGATCTATCTGCACATGTCCGGTGCGCCGCCGTCTCTGGACTTGTTCGATCCCAAGCCGAAGTTGAATGAGTTGAACATGCAGCCGTGCCCGCAATCGCTGCTGGAGGGACAACGGTTTGCGTTCATCAAAGGGGTGCCGAAGATGCTCGGCTCGCCGCATAAATTCAAACAGCACGGGCAGGCGGGCATGTGGGTGAGTGAGGTGCTGCCGCATTTCTCGAAGATCGTGGATGATGTGTGCCTCGTGCGCTCAATGAACACGGACCAGTTCAATCACGCACCGGCGGAGCTGTTTCTCTATACGGGAAATGCGCGCGCGGGCAATGCCTCGATGGGCTCGTGGCTGACGTATGGACTGGGCAGTGTGAACCAAGATTTGCCGGGCTTTGTGGTGTTGCTCTCCGGCGGCACGGATCCGACGGGCGGGAAGAGTTTGTGGAGCAGCGGCTTTTTGCCGTCTGTGTATCAAGGCGTGCAATGTCGCTCGCAAGGGGAACCGATTCTCTTCTCGAGCAATCCTGACGGCATGGACCGGAAATCGCGCCGTCGCAGTCTCGATGCGTTGGCGAAGTTGAACGAGATCGAGGCCAAGCAATACGGCGATCCCGAGACGCTCACGCGCATCCAGCAGTACGAGCTGGCGTATCGCATGCAGATCGCGGTGCCGGAGGCGTTCGATATCGCGAAGGAGCCTGAGCACGTTCGTGAAGCCTACGGAGCGAAGCTGGGCGAGGCGTCGTTCGCGAATAATTGCCTGCTGGCGCGGCGGTTGGTGGAGAAGGGTGTGCGGTTCGTGCAACTTTATGACTGGGGTTGGGATATGCACGGCACGAGCGCGGATAACGATCTGGTGACCGGTTTGCCGAAGAAATGTCGCGATGTAGATCAATCTGCGGCGGCACTGATCACGGACTTGAAGCAACGCGGGATGCTGGAGGATACCCTGGTGATCTGGGGTGGCGAATTCGGTCGCACACCGATGAACGAGGAGCGGAACGGCTCGAAATTCCTCGGGCGCGATCATCATCCGCACTGCTTCAGCCTCTGGATGGCGGGCGGGGGCATCAAGGCCGGCCAAGTGCATGGCGCCACGGATGAATTGGGCTACATGATCACGGAGGACAGGGTGGGTATCCGCGACCTACAAGCGACGATCTTGAATCAGATGGGCATGGACCCGTACCAGTTCAGTTTTCGCTATCAGGGGTTGAATCAACGGTTGATAGGGCCGACGGATGAGGGTAGGGTAATCAAAGGTTTGCTGGCCTAAGGCTGTCAGGCTTAAAATACACATGGTTGCTTCCTGCTGTTTGGGGAAGGGGCGGATTTTCCGTCACGGTTATAAAATCAGCAGTTTGCCAGCTGGCTTGTAAGGGGAGGTTGGCCCGATGGGGAAAACGGGCATGGCTACTTTTCATCTGGTTATCGAGCCGCCAGCGGGCGGGCGGTATGAGCACCGCCTCGCAGCGGGCATTTATGTCCTGGGCCGGGAGCAGGAGAGTTGTGATCTGGCCATCGCCTCACCTGAGATCTCACGGCGGCATGTGCGGCTGACACTCAGTGAGGCGCAGTGCACGGTGGAGGATCTGGGGAGCACTTCGGGAACTTATCGAGGCGGTGAGACGGTAAGGGAAAGCCGTGCTTTTGCATATCCGGTGGAACTTCATCTGGGCACGGTACGCTTGGCCATCAGCTTGGCAAACCAATCGGCTGACGAGGCCAATGGATCAGGAATTGCCGGGCATTACACCAAAGGAGTGGAGATCGCGAAGGGCGGCATGGGCGCGGTGCTGGAAGCCAACGACCAGTTACTGGGCCGGACAGTGGCGATGAAGGTGGTGCGGCACGACATCGGTGACAGTGAGAGCATCCGGTTGCGGTTCATCCGCGAAGCCACCGTATTAGCAAGGCTGGCACACCCGAGCATCGTGCCCATCTACGAGATGGGGCGGGACAGTGAAGGGCGGCTCTTCTACACGATGAAGAAGGTGGAGGGCCGGACGCTGCAAGGCATTCTGGATGATTTGCAGGCGGGCAAGGTGGCGACGGTGAAGGAATATACACTGGACCGGTTGTTGAACATTTACCGGAAGATATGTGAGGCGATGGCGTTCGCGCATGCGAAGGGAGTGATTCACCGCGACTTGAAACCAGAGAATGTGATGGTGGGCCAGTTCGGCGAGGTGCTGGTGATGGATTGGGGTTTGGCCAAGGTGCTTTATGACGTGGCCCAGACGGCGCAAGAGCTGCAGTTGCGGGAAGCAGCCGGTGGCGAAGCGGCGAACCCCAAGGACAGCACATTACCTGCCGGTTTTGAGGAGCTGAGCGATTCGCAGATGAGGGGGAGTTCGCAGAATCTGACGATGGACGGGGCGGTTATGGGTTCGCCGCAATACATGCCGCCCGAGCAAGCGGAAGGAAAGGTTGCCGAACTGGATGAACGGGCGGATGTGTTTAGCCTGGGCGGGATATTGTATGCGATCTTGACGCTGAAACCGCCGGTGGAGGGACGGACGATCAAAGAGGTGCTGGACAAGGTGAAGAGCGGAAACATCACTCCGCCGACACACTTCAACACCGGAAGCAGTGCCGCTAACGGCAAGAAGCTGCCTGCGGGAAATGTCACGGACCCAAAGTTGATCACGCCGTTGCCGCATTGTCCGGGCGGGCGGGTGCCGGGGACGTTGTCGGCGATCACGATGAAGGCGCTGGCGTTTGATCGGGAGCAACGCTACGGGAGTGTGGGCGAGCTGCTGGCGGATGTGGAGGCGTATCAGCGCGGGTTTGCGACGAGCGCGGAGAACGTGGGTTTATTAGGACAACTGGGGCTGCTAATGAAGCGGCACCGAGGGATCACGTTTTCAGTAGTAGTGGCGTTAATGTTGATTACCGTTTTGACAGGCGGTTTTGTCTGGCGGTTGGAGAACGAAAAGCTGGGTGCGCTGTCGCAAGCCGACCGCGCCAACTCTGAAGCGGCCAAGGCGAAGCTGGCAGAGCAAGAGGCGAAACGGGCGGAGGGCAAGGCCGTGCGGGAGTTTGGCAAGGCGCAGATCGCGCTGGCGGAGGCGGCTTTTAGCAGCCAGGACTTGGAGGGTTTGGTCAAAGCGCTGGATGACTGTCCGCCGGAGCGGAGGGATCAGACTTGGGAGTATCTCTCAGCCAAGCGAGATTTTTCACTGCGGGCATTGGCTGTTCCTGGACGGCCATACTCGGCGATTCAGAGGGTCATAGCCGTGCCGGGCCAGTCCGGCATCTTTGCGGTGGTGGGGGCGCCGCCGGGGATTGATCTGGTCGAGGTGGCGGCTGACCGCGTCACTCGGACGATAGAGACCGGGGTGAGTGGATCTAAAGTAGTGTCGATTTCCGGAGATGGGAGATTCATGGCGGTGGCTTCCCGGACGGGGAATTCGGTGGAGGTCTTGAATTTGAACTCCGGCGCGAAAATCAAGACGTTGTCATTGCCGGCCAAGACGCCATTTTCGGCAATAGACAGATTGTCTAAATCCCAGCTGGCCAAATTGTCGGACAGAGGGGTGAGAGACCTGTTCTTGAGCCCGGATGGGCGGCGATTGATGGTGCAACGTGATTACTTTGATTATTTGGTGGAACTGAGGATGATTGACATAGAGACTGAGACTTCGCTTTGGAGCCGGGAGGATCATGTCGGAGGGGTCGCCTTCAGCCCGGATGGAACCTTGCTTTCATTGGTGAACTTTGGGGTATTAAGGTCCAGTCGGTTGGTCAACGTGGCGGATGGGACGGTGAAATTCAGTTCTAGTGTGAATTCTCACAGTCATGCCTTTAGTCCGGATGGCAAGTGGTTGGCCGTGGGAGCTGCGGATGGATCGGTCTATCTGATGGATGGACAAACCGGCGAATTGAGGCAGCGGGGCAGATTATACAGCGGTCTATTGGTGCAAATGGCTTGGACGGCTGATAACAAATTGTTGACCATGGGGGATTACGGAAACCACCAGGCCGGCAGTAAAATTTATCGCTGGCGGCTTGACTTATGGCGGCCAGAGGATCTGCAACGATTAGAGCTGGTTTCATAAGTCCCTTTTCCATGACAAC
>JAURFH010000238.1 GCA_030834415.1 Verrucomicrobiota bacterium
AGGAATGACTCAACCTTGGTGATTTTCAAAACGACTCCTTTCCGCTGGCTGGCAGCGGTTCAAATTCAATTAAATGGACGGCAATAAAATGCATCAGGGACGGCGGGCGTTTTAAGGGGCAGGAGCAGGGGTGTCGAGGATGGAATTGGCGGGGGAGGGGATTTAACCGCAGATGGACGCGGATAAACGTAGATAGGGAGCAGCTAGATCACACCCCGCGCTTCTCACCAAACAAGCGGATGTGCAGGCGGTCGGTGTAGTTGAAGCCGTGCCGCTGGCAGGTCTCGACGAGGAGCGTCTGGCGGGCGTTCAGGTCGGCGACGCTGGTGCCGCACGGCATGAGGTAGATGCGGCGGCTGGGGATGGCGTATCTTTCCTGCAAAGCGAGGACTTCCGCCAGATCGGCTTCCTGACTGATGACGAATTTGAAATAGGCTTTCGGATTCGTGGCGTAAAACTTCAGGACCTCAGGGCGCTCGCGCAGATGGTCGGGATTGGCCGAGTTCTTCAGCTTAGGGGAGATGTTGTATTGCGTGAGGCGGGCATCCAGCTCGGGCCCGGGGAGGATGGTGCCGTTGGTCTCGATTTCCACCGTGTAGCTGGGATCGATGGCGCGCAAGCCGTCGATGATCTGGACCCAGTCGGCTTGGTGGAGCATCGGCTCGCCACCGGTGAGCACAATGTTACGGCTGGGGTATTGGTGAACCTCTTGAACAATTTCCGCCGTGGTAAGCTCGATGATCTGGTCTTCCTTGCGGAACTTCTGATAGCCGGGTTGGGAATCGCGCCGGTGCTTGAAAGGCGTGTCCGTCCAGTTCCACGTGTAATCTGTATCGCACCAGATGCAGTGGAGATTGCAGAGCGAGGAGCGGATGAAAACGCTGGGCACACCGAGGCTGCGACCTTCACCTTGCAGGCTGTGAAAGATCTCACCTTTACCGTTGAGCCGGGCGATTTTCATGCGGGCTTTTTAACCACAGATGGACACAGATTCACAAAGATAGGCTTCGCGAACAGAGTCTATGTTTGTGGCCCGCGATAGACACATTTCGCCGTGCATGTCTCCGCCACCACCACTTCACTTAGCATGGGCAGCCGCGGCTTCAGTTCGCTCCAGATCCAGATGGCGAGGTTTTCGCTGGTGGGGTTTTCGAGGCCTTTGACTTCGTTCAGGTAATAGTGGTCGAGGCGTTCCCAGAGCGGTTTGAAGGCGGCCTTCACATCGGCGTAATCCATCACCCAGCCGAAGGCGGGATCGACTTCGCCGGTGACGACGATCTCTACCTGAAAGCTGTGGCCGTGCAGACGGCGGCATTTGTGCGTCTCCGGCAGGTGCGGCAGGAGGTGGGCGGCTTCGAATTGAAACGTACGGCGCAGGTCCATTTTCATACAGAATCTTTCTCCCAATCAGTCCAGGTCACGAGGTCATTGAGGGCCGGTCGGCCGTCATGTCGCCAGGTGAGCGGCGGTTTTTGCATCCGGCCGAGGGGGCATATGCGGGTGATGCCCCATTGGGCAAATCGTGTGGCCAGCTTGGGCGCGGTCTCGTCCGTCGCGGCCAAGCCGACGGTGGAAATTTGATGACGCAACGGCTCCAGGTGGCGCAGCAGCTCTTCCTGATCCATGAGCTGCTTCACATAGATGAAACGGTTCAAGCAGGAGTGCTGGAAGCCGGTCTCGTTCTCAAAGATGACGGTCCACGCAGTCGAGTTCTCGCTGCACCAGAGTTGCGTATCCGGCAGATGCGCCGCGCGGATTTCGTAGAAGGCGCGACGGGTCTGGATGGCAGCGGCGCTATGCGTATCGAGCGGACCGCGTGGTTCGGCGGCTTCACGCGCGGCCAGTTCCTCGGCGAGCTTGGCGGCGAAGAGGGCGGGTTCGAGCTGGCCGCCGTGTTCCACATAGATGACATGCGGGCTGAGGCAGCCGAGTTGATTCCATGCGATGATGTCTTCGGTCGCGGCTTTCACCAGCTTGGGCAAGCTGCGCTCGCTCATCATCTCGCGCGAGACGTAACCGAAACTCACGCGATGGCCGTAACCGAGAAAACGCACGCGGACCGGCAGGCGCGAACGGATGGCGGCGAGGGTTTCATCCGAGCCGGTGGCCGTGACGCAATCCGCTTCGGCGAAGAGGGCGTTTTCCAATTCACTTTCGCCACCAGCCCATTCAGCGAGTTCGATACAAGCACCCAGCTTGGCGTCTTCTTCGTAAAGCGAGTGGGCAAAGAGGCGCGGCAGGAAAGAGGATCCACGGGCGCATTTCATGAACTGCGCCGAGCGGGTCAATAAACCCAGGATGAGGCTCATCCAGGCAGGATTGGGCAAGTTGCCAGCGGCGATGTGGACGAGCAGGTCCGGGCCGGTGACCATGGAGGTGCGGTCGCCGATGCGCTCTTCCTTTCCGGCGGAGAAGGTATCGAGCCGTTTCGCGTGACCGAGTTCCTGCGCCACCAACAATTCGAGATTTTCCTCGGTGATCTGACGGAAGAAATCGTCGATGCCGCGTTCAAGGGTCGCGCGCGAGAAGCCCGTCTGTTGCGGCCCTTCTTCCAAGGCGTAGAGACGGAACGGATTGGTCTTCTTCTGCCATCTCTCCGCCACTTCGCACAGGACGCGAATGATGTCCGAGGTGCTGCGCTGCGCGAGGAACTGAACCCGGTTACGCTTCATCGTCAGGCATGCCTCCGTGATAAGCGGTCCGGTGAGGGACGCTTCGGGCGGCAGGTCAGCGAGGAAGTAGTTGGGCAGATTCATACAGTTTTCCTCAGGTGGTTTTCTCGGCAGCAGCCGAAGCCTCAGGATGCTTTTCCAAATTGCGCTCGCGTTTGCGGATGGCATGAAGGAAAGGCAAACCAAGGAGCGACAACAAAAGAGTTATCGTCAATACTCCATAGATTGGATAAAATGCAGCGGGATTTCCGACCGCCGGTTCACCCAAGTTTTTCACCCACTCACCCAGTATCCACGGGGCCAAGCTTCCGAGTCCGCCGCCGATGGTGATGAAGACGCCAAATACCCGCCCGCGTACGTCATCCGGCACAGCTTCCATGAGCGCGGCCTCTACCATGGGATAACTGCCCATGAAAAAGAACCCGTAAAAGAAGTAGGGGGCAAAGGCCCACTCAGCCGGGAAATGCGGAAAAACAAAGACCAGCACGGCGGCGACACCCAGCACCAGCAAGGTCCAGCGGATACGCCCGCGATCACTCAGGCCACCGAACATAGGCGTGCTGATGCTCGCCGCCAAAAAGATGACGCTCAGCGTGCTGCCTGTAAGTTTGGTATCAAAGCCGTGCGCTTTTTGCAGAAAGAGCGAACCGAGGCTGCCCATGCCGAAGCCGGTGAAATCTCGCAGGCTGAAGAAAAATGCAGCACATAGGAAAAGCGCCCAAAGCGCTGGCGTGGGAAACATAGGGACCACTGGTTTCGAGGAATCATCTGCGTGTGCGGCTACTTTATCCTCGTCGGCAAAGCGATGGAAAATTGCTGACATGATGAGCCCGGCCAGACCGAGCTCGAAGACGGGTTTGCGCCAGGCGGAAGGACCGATCATCGGCTCCAACATATTCGCCCGCCAGCCGGCATAGATGGGGCCGATGAGAAAGCCGACCGCTGCCCCGATACCCAACAGCCCCAAAGCACGGCCGGTTCCGGTGGGGTAGAGTCGCGCAATGAGCGAGGTGGCGGCGGGATGGAACAGACTGCCACCCAAACCTGCGATAATCACAGACGCCAGCGCCATGTGGTAGCTCCCAGATTCTGCCAGACCGATAAAGCCCAGCCCATTGATCGCCAGCCCGATGGCCAGCAGGTGCTTTTTGCTGAACTTGTCCGCCAAGATGCCGGCGAAGTAGCTGGGGACGAAGTAGGCGATCATCATCACAGTGACCAGTGAGGTGGACTGGCCGACGCCGGTCAGTTCGAGGTCGTCACGGATCAGGAAATACAATGGCAGCAAGGCGACCTGATAGACATGCGTGAAGGCATGGAGAATCGCGCCGAGGAACAGCGTACGGGAACGATGGTCAGTGTTTGAACTCATTTCAAAGGCGTTATCTATAGCATATCATCCGGCCATGAGCGAACAACCGCGTGGTTCGGCCTTGGCTGCGCGACCGAGCAATTCAAAACCGGCTTCGTGTCGGATGGCGAGGTCTTCTGTTTGCACGGCGGCGATAGACCAGATGTTCGCGAGATCATGGATGCGGACCAGGCCGGGTTCGCCGAATGCTACTTCTGCACCCGTTTCGGGAGAGACGATCACGATGTGCACCCAAGGAGGAAATTGAAACCGGCGTGGTGACGCATCAAAGCAAGTGCGGTCATAGGCTTGGGAGCTGAGCTCGCTCATGCCGTACTCGCACAGAATGGCGGAGTCGGGAAGACCCAGGCGTTGTGAGAGGAGGCGGTGCAACTCGGCTTTCGGCAATTCGCGGGAGCGGCCTTTGTAGCCGCCGGTCTCCATGAGACGGGAACCGGGCGGTAACTGGTAAGTGATTCCGCGTTCCTCCAATTCATCCAAGAGATGCACGAACAGAAAGGCGGTGCCGAGGAGTATGACCGGTTGCTGCGAGGCGATGGCCTGCTCTAAAGTGGCGAAGACTTCTGAGAAACGGATTTCCCAAGTGTTATCGGTGGAGAGCTCGCCATAGAATTGCGTTTCGCCCGGCGCGAATGCCTTTTGCACGGCCTCGAACATATGGATGAGCGAGGAGTGAGGGCAGGCGGAGGACGGCGGAGTTAGGGCTATCCAACGCAAGTTCGCTTGCGACTCAGGAACGACATGCCGCTGAAACCAAGGGAGCAGGGAGGCTTCGTAAACGGACAAGGATTCCGCGCTGTGAAAGTGGCGGCTGGGGCGCTGCTCAGTGGTGCCGCTGGAGTGGAAAACGGTTGTGCGCTCGGAGATAGGCAAGCTACTCAGCTCCAAGTCCTTAAAGGCGGAAGTGGGCAGAGCTGGGATATCTTTCCAGTCGGAGACAGTAGCGGGTGTCTTGCGACGGCGGTCGCACAAGCTGCGATAGGGGGCAATCTGGTCGTATTGGAGCCGGAACAGATCCAGTGCCAGCGATTGGAACTCGTTCTTGCCCAAAGACTCAGGCTGGTTGGAGGCGCAGGAAATCGTGTCGCGAAGGCGACGGGCAAAAGATTGAAATGGCAGTAAATCAGTCATGTGCGGTTTTAAAGGGGACGTTTTTCAACGTCTCCGGCTGGTTTTCCGCGACAGCCGGATGGGTAATGAAACAGGTCAGGGCAGGTTGCGCAAGGGCGGGTTTGCGGTGCTAGTCATTGCCACCCGTGATCTCCACATGCTCATCAAGCTCTTCAGCAAAGGCCTTGCGGGTCAGTTCGATGTGTTCCTTCAGCAAAGCCGCATCACTGGGGGTGAGGTTGCCGCGGGTCTTAAATTCCAGCATCTCCAGCAGATCGATGAACATCTTAGCGGATTCCAAATCCTTGGGCGGCGTTGCGCCCGTATCAGGATCGGCCACCCGGCCGAGCATCATCATGGCCAGTTGGGAATGCTGGAGGACGAGGCCGGTGAAGAGGTGGGACATGATCTCGTCGCGCGAGGCCTGATCCAACGATTCATCTGACGGAAACGAAAATTTCATTTCGGGCCAGTATTTCGGGCGCGGTCGATGACGGCCAGCAGGAAATGCACGAGGTGTTTCAACCTTTCCTCGATTTCGGGTGTTTCCAAAAGGACCTGTCGCTCGGCAGGGCTGGTCAGCAGGGTGCCGCCCACGGCATCTACAAAAATCTCGGGATCTTCCAAGCGCTCGATCTGACGGAGGAAATGCTGGTAGGAATCCGTGGCCTGCGCGTTAATGGAGGCGTCACATTCGCTGGCCGGGAGCTTTTTA
>JAURFH010000023.1 GCA_030834415.1 Verrucomicrobiota bacterium
CATGATCTGGCGACGTTTCTCTTCAAAAACTACGGTGTGAAGGTGACATCAAGTGATTGGCCGGCGGATGCCTTGCCCGCACATCTGCGCTCGCGCATCGAGATCGTAGGGAATGACGAGAAGCTGCTGGGATCAGGGCGAAATCTGGAGGAACTTCGGGCAAAGCTAGTGCAAGTGAAGACCGAGCCGACGAAGGAACCGCGTGACTGGCAGAAGGCGGCACAGCGTTGGGAACGGTTCGGCATCACGGGTTGGACCTTTGGTGAATTGCCGGAACGCATCACGGTGAGTGAGGGACCGGGACTGCCGCTGTATGCCTGGCCGGGACTGGCCTACGAAGATGGCAGCGTGAATGCGCGACTCTTCCGCAGTGAGGAACTGGCACGGAATACGAGCATTGATGGGCTGCAGCGATTGGTGGAACTCGCCATCCAGAAAGATCTGGCCTGGCTGGAGAAGGATTTGCGCGCGCTGGTGCGCTATGATGCGTTGTATGCCTCCATCGGTAGCGGCGAGGAATTGCGAGAAACGGCACTGGTGCATCTGAAGAGTTACATCCTGCCGCAAAAGCCGCTGAAGAAAATGACGGAAGCGAATTTCAAGGCGGCGGTGGATGAGGCGCACAAGAAAGTCCCGGCACTCGGGGTGAACTTCCTCGACCGGATCGGCGCGCTTTTGCAACAACGGCAGAAGGTGGAACAAAAAGTCGGACGCGTGGGTGGTGCCGTTGTACAGACGGGCAAGAAGCTGACCTCGCTCGCTCAACTCGGTCAGCCGGTGGCCACAACCAGCAGCAACCCATTAGCGACTGAACTGGCAGAGCTGATGCCAGCACGTTTTCTGGCGCAGATCACTTATGATCGTCTGCCGGATCTGACGCGTTACCTGAAGGCCTTGCTGACCCGGGCAGAGCGGGCGGCGTTGAATCCGGTGAAGGATCAGGAACGAGCGCGGGCAGTGGCACCTTACGCGAATGTGCTGAAGCGGATGCAGGCGAAGACCCAAGTGACGCGCCCGGCACAGGCGCTCATCGAGGATTTCCGCTGGCTGGTGGAGGAATACAAAGTTTCTGTCTTCGCCCAGGAATTAGGCACAGCAGTGCCGGTCTCGCCCAAGCGAATGGATCAGCAGCTCGAACTGATGCGACAAAGCGGAGTGACGTGGTAAAAGAAAAGTGAGGATTTGCGGTTGTCGACGTGCGCGGTCTGGGCATAGAGTGCGCACGTTTCCGCGGCCAGTGTGGCGAAATGGCAGACGCACGGGACTTAAAATCCCGGGACCGTAAAAAGTCGTGTGGGTTCGAGTCCCACCACTGGCACCAATGTTTAAAGGGGTTTTCTAAATACTCACGATAGGACATGACAAAGACGTGACAAATGTGGGATTCTAAAAGCATGAAAGCTCGCCCATCAAAAAAGCGGAAACCTTTCGAAATCGTAAGATCAGGCAGCATTTCAGCTCCAATTCATCGCTGCACCAACATCATCCTGCGGTGCGACGAAAGCGGTCAGATTCTCTACAAAAAGCCCGACGCAAATGGCAAATCCAAAGCGCTAGTAAAATACAAAAATGACATCTACACCGTCGCCTACTGAGAGGGCCGCAAACGCATCCGCCTGAAATTCTCCGATCTCAACAAACTAAGCCCATGCCGATGCCAACCCCATCGTCATTCGGCTCGCCAACGGCGAATCTGAAGCCCTCTATCTGCGCGTCTGAATCCCCCCGGCTAAGATTTGCCTCCCGTTATATGGCCCGGGCGAGGCATTCCTGACAAAGGTTACAGTCACGGAAATCCTTCCCTGATTTGCAGAAGAGATGTGACACTTTCCAAGGGCTTCGCTAAAAGACACACCTCCATGACGGATGAAGGGAAAAAGTCTTTAGGCAGTCGGCTCGGCCCATTGTTGAATGGGGGCTTCTTCCGCCCCCTGAGCCGGCCGACCGCTGCCGTTTACATCGACTGTGCCGACCGCCTGGCCGAAGCTGCCGATGAAGGCGGACAGGTCCGTCACGACGAAGCCCGCCTGCTTATCCGCGAGGTGCTGATACAGCACCCGGACATCCAGCTCGATGAGGATGAAGGTGGCCAATTCCAAAACCTGAACCTCCGCGCCGGCCAGTTCTTCAACAAACTGATCGAAGCCCACTGGCTCCAGCCGCGCCGCGTCAGCTTGGATGAATACTACGTGCTGATCGCCCCCGCGCTGCGCCGCCTGCTTCGCCTATTGCGCGAACTCGGCGAGGACAGGCCCTCTGAACTGAAAGATTTCGCCGTCACCTTGCGTTCCATCTGCAAGGAAATCCTCATGGACGGCGCCTTGGATCCGAACCGCCTCGGCCCGGAGGACATGCGCAAGACCGTCAAGGACCTGCTTGTGCGCGCCGACCATGCCGACGACCAGATGCACGCCGTGGAATCGCTCGTTCTTCAGCATGAACTTGCCCAACGCGCCAGTGGTTCCGCGCAGGAGACCTTGCAACGCTTCCTCGTAGATTTTCACTCCGGCGATCACATGGTCTGCTACGACACCTTGCAGCAAGCCGGCCTCCTCCCGCGCATCAATCAGGCCCGCAACGTGGCGCAGGAAGCGCTCTACGATCCCTTCACAAAGCAACGCCTCGCGGAAGGCATCGCCAAGCATTTGTCCATCGACGAAACCGCCGCCTATACCGAGGCCGAACGCTGGTTGGTAAAGCTGGAACGGCAGTTGATGCTCATCCCGGTCAAGCAACGTCTCATCGATGGCCGCATGGCCGATTTCAGCCGGCTCTCCGCCGCGCGTTACCGCTACCAGACCGAGATGCGCGGCCGCCGGCCAGAACAGGTGAAAGCCTATCTGGACGAAGCCGCGCGCTTGCACGCCGGTCAATCGTTCGCCAGCCTCGCGAACGAGCCCGGCATGCAACTCCTGTCTCCGGTCGTCGAATCATATTACGGGACTGACTCCCTCTCCCGCCCCCGCCGCCAACGCGCCTCGGTGGACCTTTCCCTGGCTGAGACCCGCACCGACTTGGATGAAGAATCCGCCAAGGACGAGATCCGGCGTCGCAACCTGAATGTGCTCACCCCCCAACGCGCTGCCCGTTTCGTGGAGCGTTACCTGCCGGAGAAAGGTGCCCGCATCAGCACTGAGGATATCAAGGTGGCCGTGGAAGATGACTTTCTCGATCTCTTCGCCGTGCTGGCCTTTGATCGCGGTCCGTCGGCGGAGTCGCATCGCTCCATCCGCTGGCGCATTCACGCCGTGCGCAGTGATTTCGGCACGGAACCGGACCGCATCCCCCGCGATGCTGAGGGCGGCCGTCTCATCGAACGATTCACCCTAGAAAGACTTTCCTGATTATGCCCCTGCCTTGGCCCGCATTCTGGCAACACATACCGGAGGACGACCGGCCCGCCATCTCGGACATCCTCTCCACCCTGCTCGCTCACGGCGCGCTCATCGGCGATGCCGGACGCGACCGCGAACTCTTTCTGCTCGCCCGCGAGTATCAGAAAGACCTCGGCGAGTACCTCGCGCCCCTGCACCTGGAAATGGTTCCTGACCCGGACCGCCCGATCTTCCAGCTCCGGCCCGTACCCGGCGACTGCGGCCTGATGGCCCGCTTCAACAAGTCGGAAACCCTGCTCATCCTCACCCTCTGGCGCATCTATCACGATGCCCGCATGGAAACCACCGTGGACGCCGTGGTGGTCACCGCGAATGATCTTTGGAACAAACTCGGGGTCTATTTCGAGCATCTGGAACTGCCTCGTGAAGCTCAGTTGCGTGAGATGCTCGGCAAACTGCGCGGCCGCCGCCTTGTCCGCGTGCAGTGGCATGACGACCCGAACCGGTTCGGGGATTCCCAGATCGAAATCCTGCCCACGCTACCGCGCGTGATCCCGTTCGAGAACCTCGCCGCGTGGGAACAGCACGCTGCCGGGCATCAAGCGCCCGTTGGCGAAACCACCGCCTCTAGCACCCCGGAGGAAGCATGAGTCAGCGCATTTCTCTTACCCGTGTCATCGCGCTGAATTGGTACGGCTTTCGCCAGATCTTTGACGTCGAGGATAACGTGCTCATCTCGGGCGCGTTCGGCACTGGAAAGTCCGCCTTGCTAGACCTCCTCCAATACGTCCTGCTCGGCGAACACTGGCGCGCCAACCGCGCCGCCGCCGGCAACGCCCGGGGGCGCGATCTCGTCGGCTACTGCCTTGGCGACACCAACCAGACCCGCAACGGCCAGCGCCATTTCCTGCGCCAGAGTGGCGTCACCCTCGTCGCCTTGGAATTTAGCCGTCCTGCGGAACGCAGCGGCAAGAAATCGGTGAAGCGCGAGACCTGGGGCATCCGCCTCGAATACTCCAGCGCGGACGCCGCGCCCAAGCAGACTTACTTCTTCATCCCGGAACGCGTCGAATACGAAGCGCTCGCGCCGGAAGGCAAATTGCTCGCCGACGACGCGTTTCGCACCTGGCTCCGTCGCGAATACGGCAATGAAAGCCTCTTCGCCCGCCAGAAAGATTATCTTGAGGAGCTCGCCGCCCCACGCCATCTGAATTTCGACATCACCGCCTTCAATCGCACCTTCCCGAAAGCCATCGCCTTTGAGCCTGAGGAAAACGTCGAGAAATTCATCCGGGAATTCATCTTGGAAGCGAACCCGCTGGATGTGCGCGAAGTGCGCAATGCCCTGCGCGCCTACGACGACACGCGCAAACGCCTGGAGAAACAGGAGGACGAGGCCGGTTTCCTGCGGCGCATCGCCGAACAGCAGCAGATCTACAACACCTCGCGCCGCGCTGAAGCCGTGCTCAAGCACACTGAGCACAACTTGCGCCTGTTGCAGACGGAAGAACACCGCGAACAGCTTGCCGACGAACTGCATCGCTTGGTGGAAAACCACGCCGATGACCAGCGCGAACAAGAAAAAATCACTCGCGAACTGGAAAGCGTCAGCAAGTTGCTCAGTGAGGTCCGTTTCGAGATCCAAAAGGATCCCGAGCAGATCAAGTTCGACCAACTAAGCCGCCAGAAACAGGATCTACACGACCGCGTTCAGGCACTGAAGGAAACTCAGAAATCCCTGCGTCAGCGTTTCGAGGACCGCCACTATCGCTGGCAGCAATGGCTCAAGCATGGCGTGGCGCTCCCACAGGAGGGCCTGAAAAAGATTCTCACGGTCGATGACCGCCTGATGGCAAGCCTGCGCTCCGGCACCGACGCCGAACGGCTGGATGCCATGCAAAAGCTCGCAGCCCGTTTCAATGAGATCTGGATCGCCGTCGAACAGCTCGTGCAGCCGCTCAAGAACGATATCAATAGTCTCGAAAAACGTCTGCGCCAACTGGCCGAGGATTGGGAAAATCTCTCCATGGGTCAGGCCCCCGGCTCCTTCCCGCTCTTCACCGCCTTGCGCCAGAAACTCGGCGACCGCGTCGAACAGCTCGGCCGCTTGATCGAAGTGAAACCCGAAGCGGAACGCTGGTGGCCCGCGCTCGAATTGTTCCTGGGGCGCAACCGCTGGGTGCTCGTCGTAGAGAAACCCGCCGATTATCGCGACGCCCTGGAAATCTTGCGTAAGACCCCTCCTGGTCGCGAGCCGGAATCGCTGCTGAATCCGGCAGAGGTCCGCAGCCTTCGCACCGGCACGCGGGACAACTCCCTTTTCAGCAAGGTGGATGTGACCAACCCGATCGCCCGCATTTATGTGGAACATCTCTTGGGTGATGTTCATTGCGTGGAGACGGTGGACGAATTGGAACGTTCCGAATCCGGCCGGGCCATCACGCCCGAAGGCATCTACAAGCAGGCGCCTTTGCGCCGCCGTCTGAAGCCGGCCAGCACCGTCGAACTGACCTTGGGCCGCGAAGGCCTGGCCCGCATGCGCGCCGCCAAGCAAAAGGAACAGAACGAAACCCGTTTGGAACTAGACGCCCTCCGGCAAAGCTTGGGCAATGTCCAAACCTGGCTGGATACCGGCCGCAAAGGCGGTCTGGCGGACACCTCGCTGCCCGATCACGCGGGCGAACTGTCCCAGCTCTCCTCGCTCGAAAGCGAGCTCGGCCGGGTGCGCGCCACCATTGATCTGCTCCAGACTCCCGAACGCGCCAAACGCCAAAAACTGCTCGAATCACTCGAGAAGGAACAGAAACAGGGATTGGAAAAGCTCGGTGCCTTGCGCGACCACAATAACAGCTTCGAACTGAAAGCGAAGCCACTGCGGGAAAGCTTGCAACGTACCGAGGAGGAAGTCCGCGAATACCGCCTGCAGGCCGAGGCCAGCCGTGTCGAGCTCAGCCGGGATTTCAGCGGCATTTTGGACAAAGAACTGCTCGCCGAGCGCGAACGCTTCCGTTCCGCCTTTCCACGTTGGAACGAATGTTTCAAGGCCGTCTCCGAGGCCACCCATGAGGCCGGCAAGAAAGCCACCGCCGCCCGTGCTCTCCGCACCGGCGAGCGAGAAAAACTCGCCCAATCTCGCGATGAGAACGGCGCTTTGAAACATCCCGAGTACCAGCACGACTTCCCCGTGGAGGACGAAAGCAACGAAGCGTGGGACAACCGTCTGCGCGTGCTCGAAACCATCGAACTCGGCAAGTCCCGCGAACTCGCCGCTGACCGTAAACGTGACTGGGAACGCCGTCTGGAAGAGAATGTGCTGAACGAACTCAACCGCCGCATCGATGCGGCCAAGGGCACCATCCGCCTGCTGGACCGTTATCTCAGCCAGCCCGTCGGCAAATTCCGCTACCGCATCAGTCAGCGAAAGGACCATGCTTTCGACGCCATCTGGCAGTTGCTCGAATCCGGACTCGAGGCCAGCGACCCCCTTCTCGCCGCCATCAAGGACAACGATATCCAACGCGCGAAAGAAGAGCTCATGGCGGCCGTGAATGCGCCCGACCAAGGCGACGATCGCGCTCGACGCCTCTTGGACTATCGCAATTACCACCACTACGATCTGGAAATGGTTCCCGCCGACAAACCAGACGCCCCGCCGATCTCCCTCGGCCGAAGCGGGCGCAATCTCTCCGGCGGCGAGAACCAGGCCCCCTTCTTCATCTCCATGCTCGCCGCCTTCCGTCGCGTCTATGACCGTGGCGACCGCAGCTCTACGCGTTCGCAACAGCTCGGTCTGGTGGTGATGGACGAAGCCTTCTCGAAACTGTCCGGCGACGGCATCGAGGATTGCCTCGCCCTGGCCCAAAGCTTCCAGTTGCAGCTCATCATGGCCTTCCCGCCCGAACGTCTCGGCGTCATGGTGCCGCATGCCCAGACCGTCATCATGTGCCAGAAAGAAGTGCAGCGTGATAAAGAAGGCTACGTCACGCGCATCGATAACATCCCTCTCCTCACCACCATGGCCGAGGCAATGGATGCACTATCCTGAACCATGAACCCGGACCGTCTGCCGATCGCCATAGAGCTGTTCGCCCAATGGCGTAATGCTCGAGGTGAACAATCGGCACCTGCCTCACGTCCCTTCTCTCGGAACTGGGACAAGCTGCTGGAGGACGCCGGGTTGCTGTCTGCCTTGGACCGCAGCGAAGCCGAACGTGACGCCAGAAGCCTAGCCGAAGCCGGCTGGTTGGAGCTAAAATGTGTTCGCTACCGGCCCCATCTGATTGAGCGGGTCATCATCCCGCTCAGCAGTGAATCCCGGTGGATGCAAGCCTTCAACTTTCAGCCACCTTCTGATGCGGAGGAGCAGGCGATAAAAGAGTTCCCTTGAACACAAGAGCTGGCTTTCCTTAGCGGAGTCCGAACTCAGATACCATTCGCTGACTTGCGCCGACTCAACGCCTTCCTCCTCACTAATTCGGCCAGCCAGTCCGCCGTCCCCATCAAAGAGCGCTCGCTCCAGATCTTCGGTGACGAGAAGCGTTTGGACAGCCTGTTGGGAGGAGCTCTATTCCGCGAAAACCGACTCCGTCTGGAACAGTTGAATTGCTACGTCGTTACGGAACCTCTGGGCTGGCAACGCGGGCCAAGCAATACCGGCTCCGTAATTGTGCTCGAAAATGCCGCCACTTGGGATTCCTACCGCCGTTGGAACGGACAAAAACACGCCTTCAGTGCGGTGATATATGGTCAGGGAAATTGCTTCGCCGAAAGGGTGTTATTTCTAGATGAACTGTTTCGTGAGCTTAGCTGTCCACAAAAGGTATTTTATTTCGGCGACTTGGATGCTGCCGGTCTAAAGATACCTGCCCGCGCAAGCCAGAAAGCTCTCAAAACCGGCTTGCCTCCCATACAACCACATTTACCCAGCTACCGGATGTTGCTCGGTCAGTCAGAACGCAAAACGGTGGCCAATGAGGATGATCCGGTGCGGCGAGAAGACTTCGACTGGTTGGGCGAGCTGGCCGAGGAGGCTTGGCAGACCATCGGCAGTGAATATCGACTCGCCCAAGAGTGGATCGGCTGGGGATTATTGCAAAAATCATGATGAGACAAGAGCTGCCTGGCATCTCCTGCGACCGCGCGTGACGGCACTCCTTCTGGCCTTGGATTTCTCCTGACTATCTCGGACAATGATTACGGTAACTTGCTGACCCTTTCATGAGTCTGTATGCCAATTGTGTGCGCCCTTTGCTCTTCCGCCTCGATGCGGAAACGGCGCACCATTTGACCGTACAATCCTGCCGGGTGGCTGGCTCCATTCCCGGTTTGCCGGCCCTATCGCATTCCTGTCTGCATTCCAGCGCCCCGGAACTTGTTTCTGAGTTCGGCGGTCTCCGCTTCTCGAATCCCATCGGCCTGGCTGCGGGCTGGGACAAAAGCGGACATGCCTTGCGCCTGCTGGACTCCCTTGGCTTCGGCTTTGCTGAGATTGGCTCCGTCTCTGCCCGTCCCTCGCCGGGGAACCCCAAACCACGCCTCTTCCGCATGCCTCAAGACCGCGCCATCATCGTCAATTACGGCCTGCCCAACGACGGCGCTGAAGTGGTCGCCCGGCGTCTCGCCCAATACCATACCCGTCATCCGCTGGGCGTGAATATCGTCAAAACCAATGATGGCCCGAACGCGCCTCCCTGCGGCCCCGATGAGATCCTCGCAGACTATGAGCGCAGCGTCTCGCTCTTGCATCCTTACGCGGGCTATCTCGCCCTTAATCTCAGCTGTCCCAATGCGCAGGGCGGTAAAGATTTCTTTGCCCTTCCCGGTAATATATCCCGCTTGCTCGCTCGCTTGGAGCATCTGGCTATCCGCTGTCCGGTCATCTTAAAGCTTGTGCCCACCGAGGATGCCTCCGCTCTGCAACGGATTCTGAACGAGTGCGACGCTTTCCCTTTTGTCCGCGGTTTCTGCTTCAATCTTCCCGCTGGCAAACCCGACACCTTGGAGTTGTCCGTTCCTCGTGAAATGTTGGCGTATCAGCCAGGCGCAATCGCCGGCCGGCCGGTCACCGCCCTCATCAATCGCTGCATCGCCCGCCTGTATCAACTGATGGATCGACGGCGCTATGTGATCATCGGCGCTGGCGGCGTCTTCACCGCGGAAGATGCCTACTTGAAACTCCGCTGCGGTGCGTCGCTCGTGCAGCTCTACACCGCATTGATTTACGAGGGACCCGGCGTGGTGAAACAAATCAATCGTGGTCTGGTGAGCTTATTAAAGCGCGATGGCTTCACCCATTTTAGCCAGGCGATTGGCACCGCTGAATCCTGCGAAGATTGCCTCAGTGAGCATTCTCATCTCAGACCGTGAGGCCGGGCCATTCAGGCTGGAGATAGACTGGGCAAAACCGCCTGCCCCCCCGAATTGAGGAGCCGACTCAGGCTGGACTTTTCAGCATGGCCTTGGCCTGGTTCGTGATGAGCGCGACGGCTGGATGCGCGATGCGCCGCTCGGCCGTGATCGCGTGGAAGCGCATTCGGCAACCCTTAGGTTGGCCGATCATCTGGAAACCGTAGCGCTTGACAGCTTCGTCCAACGCCACGGTGGGCACGGCAATGAAGCCGCGTCCTTCCGCCGCCATGACTTTCATCAGCGCCAAATCTTCAAACTCTGCCACGACCCGCGGCTTGATCCCTTGCTCGCGAAACCAGGTTTCCAACGCCCGACGCAAGACGGTGTTCTCCGCCGGTAAAAGAGCGGGCGCATCGTCAAGTGATTTCGGAAAACCACGCTTTAAGCGCCCGGCCAGCTTCATCTCGGCACATAAGGTGGCACCGCTTTCTCCTAGCGAATGGGTGAACGTTTTGAAGCTGGTGCTGCTGGATGCCGGCTCATCCGAGAGCACCAGATCGAGCCGATGCGCCGCAAGTTGCGCGAGCAAATCTTCCATCTTGCCCTCACGGCAGATGACATGCACGGGCTGGGGAAATGCAAAGGCCGGCTTCAGAATTTCGTTCGTCACCAGCTTGGGGAATGAATCGGTCACGCCCACATAGAGCTTCAAGGTGCGCGTGCCCGGACGCTGCTTGACCGTGTTCATCACCTCGCGACCGAGTGAGAAAATTTCTTCTGCGTAACCGAGAACGATTCGCCCGGTGTCGGTCAGCTTGTTATTCCGGCCTTCGCGCTGGAAAAGCCTCTCTCCGAAAACGGACTCCAGCTCGCGTATCTGCTCGGAGATGGACGGCTGGGAAACGCCAAGCTTTTGCGCGGCACGGGCGAGGCTGCCTTCCTTGGCCACGGTCCAGAAATAGCGCAAGTGGTGGTAGTTCAGCCATTCCATTGTGGGTGAAGAATGCTTCGGAATAACCGAAGCGTCAATTCGGAAAGGCGTATTAGTCTGCGCTGGCAACAAGCTCTACGTTATTACTCATAACAACAGCCCTTGGATGAACCAAAGGCGCACGACAAAAATTATGATACTGAAATTGAAGCATGCGAGCATTCGTTCGACTGACACCCTGGATTCCTGGGTGGAGAAACAAATCTTGGGACTGGGCGGCACGCGTCAGATTGACGAGGCCAACATCGAGCTGATCCGCCAAGCGGACGCGAGTCCCGCCTATAAGGCACGCGTCCATCTCGTCACGCCGGGACCTGATGTCTTCGCCGAAGCGCGGGATCACACCATCCGGGCCGCTTTCCAGAAAGTGATGAAACAGTTGCGCACCACCATCACCCATCGTGCCGCCAAACAATTGCAGAATGTGAAAACTAATTTGCAGGCTCCGATCTCGAGGTCTCGCGGAGCGCGCCGGTAACCGGAGCCGAATCGAAGGAATTCACCCATGAAAGCAAATCTCGGCAAGGCAATGATGGCTTACGGCCTGTTCCTGATCGCCTCAGGCGCAGCCGGCTTCCTGTCAAACCCTGAGAAAGCCGCTACGGCGCTCATGTCCGGCAGCACTTTCGGCGGGCTCTCGATCCTTTGGGGTTGGCTGATGTCGCGCGGGGTCAGTTGGAGCCCTTGGGCCGCGATCGCGACCACGACTCTGCTGGTCATTGTCTTTGTTTGGCGCGCGAGTGTGAGTTGGATGGCGTTTTCCGACGGCGCATCAGAGAAACTCACCGCCGCCATTCTCATCACCCTTATGGGCGCTGCGTCGCTTGCGATGTCTGCGGCGCTTTTCAGAAATGTTCTTCGGCACCAAACTCGTGGTCAAGTTCGCCCATGAATCCCATGAATGCCTCCAAGACTGAACCGCCATCCGCACCAACTCCAATCTCGGGACCATAAGCGCTGCCTCAATCGTTGACGACGATGGCCAGGGTGCCGTTGCAGATGAAGATGGTCTATCGCATAGGCAAGGAGCATGGGCATACCTTCGACCGCCGACACATCACCGAACTGCCCGGCGCGGCCAACATCGGGCTATCGTGGAGGGCTACGCACGTAAGCTGCTGGGCGGCTTCCTCAGGAAATTTGGCGGCAGCCTGGCCTGCTCGACCGGCAACCAGGCTACCAGTTCCGCGCTTACCTTATGCATTACCTTGGCACTTGGCAAAATGACGCAGCGCTATTAAGCCGGCGGCCGCACGCTCGAGGGGTTGCAAATGCACGAACTGTTCGCCTAGCTCCACGGCTAAGCTGAGTTACTGCATGGCGTTACCCCGGTGACATCCAGACCAAAGCGCGCAGCGTCGACCCCGCCCAACTGCTCAACCTCATACGATGATAGTTAACCATGCTCCGAGCGCAGTGGCCCATTTGGCTTCAAAAAAACGCGGATGTTTCAAGTGAGTCCGCGAACCACGGTTGGATATTCGGAGTAATGCATCCGTTGGTCTGGAATCGGCATTACGCATAAGTCCTTCAGCATTTCAGCAGGATTGCCACTGAGTTGACTCAACCAGCTTTCCGAAAACACTTCGGAATAACCTTACGGACACTTCTGAACTACCGATTAGTCACCTCGCGCCCGGCTGCTACCTTAAGCGAGGTTAACAAAATTATGACAGATCAAGCCTGGCTCTGGATTGGATTCAACGCCTTCGTGCTGGTAATGCTAGCACTGGACCTCGGCGTATTTCACCGCAAATGCCACGTCGTCACTTTAAAGGAATCGCTTTCTTGGACCGCCGTCTGGGTTATCCTAGCGCTCCTGTTCAACGCGGGGCTGTGGTATTACGCCGGCTCCCAGAAGGCGCTGGAGTTCTTCACCGGCTATCTCATCGAGAAATCATTGAGCGTGGATAACGTGTTCGTGTTCGCCTTGCTTTTTTCCTACTTCGCCGTACCCCCGTCTATCAGCATCGGGTGCTGTTCTGGGGCATCCTCGGGGCGCTCATCATGCGGGCCATTATGATCGCAGCGGGGGCCGTGCTCATCACGAAGTTTTCGTGGATTATCTATGTCTTTGGCACGTTTCTCATCGCCACCGGCATCAAGATGATTGTCAAACGCGAGGAAGAGATCCATCCCGAAAACAACCCTGTGGTGATCTGGTTCAAGCGGCTCATGCCAGTGACGCCGGAGTATCGCGGCGAGAAGTTCTTCGTGCGTGAGAACGGCATGCTCATGGCCACGCCGCTCTTTATCGTACTGCTGCTGGTGGAATTCACGGACTTGATTTTCGCGGTGGACTCCATCCCGGCGATCTTCGCCGTCACCACCGACCCGTTCATCGTATATACCTCGAACGTTTTTGCCATTCTCGGCCTGCGCTCGCTCTACTTCGCTCTCGCCGGCGTTATGGATAAATTCCATTACCTCAAGATCGGGCTCGGCGGCGTGCTCGCCTTCGTCGGCATCAAGATGCTGCTGGCCCATTCGCCTTGGAAGCTCGATACGCTTGTCTCGCTAGGCGTTATCGTGATGATTCTGGCAACGTCCATGGTGATGTCCCTGTTGCGGCCGAAGAAGGTGGCCATCCCAAAGATTGTGCCCAAACCAAGCTAGGAATGATCCGCACCACCATCAACAAGATCATCGTTATCCCGCTCTCATTCCATGCGAGCAAACCGTTTAAAATGATGGAAACAATTGCGCAATGCTCTTGGCTGTCGAATCGGCTTACGGTCTGGCTGTTCCCGACAACCTTTCTGCCCCAAAAGCTCCTGGCTGTCAGCCGCAGCTTCCGACAGCTGGAGCAATCATTGAAGCCCCGCCTTTTCTATCCTGATTTCCCCGCGGCTTTTCAACGAGCAAGCGGTGCAATGGTGATCATTTGCGGCTTTTTGCTCCTGCTCCCTCTGCCCATTCCGTTCAGCAACTCCTTTCCCGCACTCACCATCATCCTCTTGGGCGCTGCCGGCCTTGAGCGTGATGGCGCGTCGTTCGTATCCGGGTGCATCCAGTTAACGCTCTGCCTCGGCTTCTTCGACGTGCTGGGTTTCGGCGGCTCTGAGGTTTGGCAGCGATTTCTAAATTAACCGGAAGCTCATGATGAAAATCTTTCTCCTTATCCTGTTGACCGCCGCGGTCTACGTACTCCACCAAGATTTCTGGAACTGGGACAAGGCTGAGCCGCTGCTCTTCGGCTTCGTGCCCATCGGCCTCGCGTATCACGCCGCCTATTCTTTAGTTGCGGCCGCTTTGATGTGGATCCTCGTGAAATTCGCCTGGCCCGCGCATTTGGAAAAAGTTGAACCGTACCGCGAGGACAACCAGACGGAGGGCAAACAATGATTCCCGGCCTCGTCGTCTTCGCCTACCTCGCAATCATCCTCTACATCGGTATCTTTGCCTTTCGCCAAGGCAAGGCCACCGGTGAGGACTACTTCGTCGCCAGCCGCTCGCTCGGTCCTTACGTGTTCCTGCTCTCGCTCTTCGGCACCAACATGACGGCCTTCGCCATTCTTGGCAGTTCCGGTCTGGCCTACCAGCGCGGTATCGGTGTTTACGGAATGATGGCCTCGGCCTCGGGACTCGTCATTCCGCTGTGCATCTTTTTCATTGGCACGCGGCTGTGGGCCCTGGGTAAGCGCTTTGGGCACATGACGCAGGTGCAATTCTTCCGCGACCGCTGGGAATGCTCCTTCATCGGCACCGTGATTTTCACGCTCACCGCCCTGATGCTCGTACCCTACATCATCATCGGGATGATGGGCGGAGGGCATACCTTGGAGACCTTGACTACGGTCAAGGACACCGCAGGCAATCCCATGATGGTGGAAGTGATGCGGAACGGGCAGGCCATTCTCGAGCCGAAACATTGGATCAGCTATGAGTTGGGCAGCGCCATCGTCGCGCTGGTGGTCATGAGCTACGTCTTCTTCGGCGGCATGCGAGGCACGGCTTGGGTGAACGCGTTTCAAACCGTAATGTTCCTCACCTTCGGCACAGTGGCCTTTGTGCTTATCGCAAAAAATCTCGGCGGCTTCGACCACATCGTCGAGCGCCTCGCGGCCAATCCCAAGACCGAGGGACTGCTCACCCGCGCGCGCATCTCCCCGCAAGAATTCTTCAGCTACACCTTCATTCCGCTTTCGGCGATCATGTTCCCGCACATCGCCATCATGTGCATGACCTCAGAGAAGGTGACGGCATTCAAGAAGACGGTCATCTTCTACCCGCTTTGCATCGCGGCCATCTGGCTGCCCAGTGTCTTCCTGGGTCTCGTGGCGGCCGATCAATTCCCCGGACTCAAGCCCGGCGAGTCCGATGATGTCATTCTGCGCCTCCTCACCGCCAACACCGGTATCGTGGTGGCGGGCTTCCTCGGTGCGGCCATTATGGCCTGCGTGATGGCGACGGACTCCCAGATTCTTGCGCTCGGGACCATGTTCACAAAGGACATTGTATCTTACTACAGTGGCGCGAAGCGCCTCAGCGACTCGACCGTGGTTTGGACGGGGCGCATCTTTGTCGTGGCCATTACGGTCGTCGCCTACTTCATTGCCCTTGCGCTGGAAGACAAAGCAGGCATCTTCGAACTTGCCATTCGCTTCGCCTTCTCCGGCTTCGCTGCGATGGCGCCCATCATGTTGGCCGCGCTCTTTTGGAAGCGTAGTACCAAGTGGGGCGCGCTGGCTTCCGCCCTCTGGGTCGCGGCGACGATGGCGGGCTCTTGGTATCTCTACGAGATGTCCGCGGGCATGGCCCCGAAACCCGGCCAGCCACTCGTGCAAATCTTCCCCATGCTCGGCGACCTTTTCTTGCGCAGCCCTGGCAATGTCCTCGTCTACGGCTATCTGCCAGTGATGCCAATGGTCCTCGGTTCTGCAATCGTCATGGTCGTGGTATCGCTTCTCACCAGACCTCCAAGCCGAGCGACCGTGGAGAAATATTTTCCCTCTGATTCTGCACCCGTCACGATAATCCGAAGAGGGGGGAGCCGAAATCATTGATGGAAATCCTCGACGCCATCGCGAACAAATCCGCATACAAGTAGTCCCGGTTCGGCTTCCCGGCCTTGGCTCCGAACCGGGGGAGGTTGGTGAACTTCTTGATGGTGATGTCATCCGTGACCTTGAACGTGAACAGAAAATCCTTCCCAAACCTCGACTCCGCAAACCTCCCCCGATACACGTACCGCTGCTCATCATAAAGCTACCCGATCCACCCGGGGGTATTTCCATGAGGATGTGTCCAGATGAACTCCACTGTCGACAAGCTCATCCTGCTTCGGCTTGAGTTCCAGAGCATCCATACCTTTGGACTGATTATCATTAGTTGGCTCGGCAGAGAATCACAATTCAAGCCATCGAGATCCACCCAGCTTCACAGGATAAGGGCTTCCTGGCCGGTCTAGACATTTGCAAAACTCCAAAGCCGGGGAATGTTCCACCATTGATCATGACTTCAATAGCTTATGAACAAATGGCCGGCTTGGTTTACGGCACCCTCGTAGGGGACGCTCTGGCTATGCCCGTCCATTGGTATTACGACCGCGAGGCCCTGCATCGCGATTACGGCGAGGTGAGGGACTATTTGGCTCCGCGCAATCCTCATCCCGGCAGCATTCTTTGGCGTTCCAACTATCAGGCGCTCAACGCGAAAGGTGAGATCCTGCATGATCAGGCCCGTTACTGGGGGCAGCAAGGCGTCCATTACCACCAAAACCTGAAACCCGGGGAGAACACGCTGAATCTTCAACTGGGACGCGTCCTCGCCAACTGCCTGACGACCAGCGGCAGCTATGACCCCGATTTATATCTAAAGCGATTTGCTGAGTTCATGCTCACACCGGGCCGTCATCGGGACACCTATATCGAGGAGTGTCATCGAAACTTCTTCACCCGCTACGCTCAGGGCAAGCCTTTACGGAAATGCGGCGGCGAGGACATCCATATCGGCGGACTGGCTCATGTGGGTATTCTCTGTGCATGGTTGGCAAATGATGAAACGGCTGCCCGGGCTGCCGTGCGGACACACGTCTCCCTGACTCACAACAGTCCAGATGTCTTAAAGGCAGCCGATGATCAGGCGCGGATTTTGATGGCCGTTTTGCGGGGTCGCTCGCTTGAAGAGGCCATTACGAATATTGCCAACGAATGGCTCCCTCCCAAGCAGGCGCAGGAATGGCTCAGGCATCCGGACAGCGTCATCGTCGGCCAAAGGTTTAGCACCGCCTGCTATATCCGGGAGTCATTTCCCGCCACCCTCTATCTGGCGCTCAAATATTCGGAGGACATCCAGAGCGGTCTGGTGGCCAACACGAACTTGGGCGGTGACAACTGTCATCGAGGCGCAGTGCTTGGCGCGTTGCTGGGGGCCGCCAATGGATTCACCAAAATACCTCAACGCTGGAGGGATGGGTTGATGGCCAAAGAGGAATTGCACGGATTATGCGAGGCTGCGGCCAGGCCAAACCAGCTGCTTCATCACAAATAAAGCGGACAACTTCACACGCGCTCGATGCTCCAGGCGACCACATCCAGAGCTTTGGCAAAGTGAACTACCGGCCGGCTGTCTGGCAAAGTGATGCCAAATGGAGCAGTCATGGTGTTCAATCGCACCTCAACTTCGGCCGACTGCAAAGGCCAGGGGGCGTGATGGATTTCCCCGCGCCACAGTCCACCCTTCGGATCAGCTGAATAGAGGCAGTAACGCTCGGTCAGCCAGTGCTCCAATGTACCCGGTTTAGCTAAAGTGACAGGCCCAGCCGCACAGTAGCTCCCCTCAAAACTGGCCATGCCATCGCGCCGGGCACTTTGATAGTGGATGCTTCCGTCCACAGTTTCCGCCGACATTTGCGCATGCTCATAAGGCAGGTAAAAGAAACGGCGTGCCGTCTGCACCGCCAACCAGCTCGCCGCATCCAGACTGAAGAACCAGACCCCGGGCTTGCCACCACAGCGCACATACGTACGCACATTCAATTCCGGAAATGAACTGGTGAAGGGCATAGGCGGTAATGCGCGCAAACGGGTATCTACCATGCGGAACGGCACGATCCCGAGCCAAGCCTCTCCCTCAAAAATATCTAACTCCAGACCCGCAGGGATCCTACAACTCAAGGCAGCCGCCTCCACTGGCCAGTGCATGAACAGCAGATCTTCCCACCTCATGGATAAAGTCCATTTGCGTTCGGGTATTGGCCAAGGGCGATGGGTAAGTTCAATGAAAGCAGAAATCATTTGAGACAGGCAGATTGTCGATTATCGCAGTCTTAGGATCAAAATCGAAATACGCTTTATCGCGACTCAACTCATAGAAGACTAAAGCCCATGAACTCTCGGCGCAAGCAGGCGTAGCTAGTCGCATCTCCCTCTGCACTTACAATGGCGAGAGCAACTCTACAATAAAGAGCCCCTAGGTGTACAGCCTCATACCAATTCAGAGGAGTGATGGTGGTGTGGATTGACGTGAATTCGCTAATCCAGGCCATGTGAAGTGTTAGTCTGGGCCAAGAATGGACCAGACATGAAAAGCAAACGATATACGACGTCACCTTGCATCCGGGCACTTAATGATCGTTAATCAGTCCATGTCCAATTTGCTATTTCTCCTTCTCGCCTCAGTGGTTGTTGTTCAAACGCTGAATGGAGCTTATCCGTTGCCTGACGCGTCATCTTCTTCTAACGCGGTGCACAACCTCAACGACTGGCTCAGCAACCCGCGCGATTCCCGTCCTCCACTCACCAATCAGCCTTTTGCTCCAGTTCCTTTGACCCGCGAGGATGCGGAAGAGGCGACACGGATCTTATGGCAGGATCACACCGATTGGATCAGGTTAACGCGTTCCCAAGAAATGGCGGATAAGCAGATCACACTGACTGGGTTCACGATGAAGTTTGAAATGCTGGCGTTCACCAATGCACCTGCTCCCAACGGTCCCAGTTTGTTCATTTCCCTGCATGGCGGCGGAGGCGCCACCACGGCGGTCAATGATTCCCAGTGGCGAAACCAGGTCAAGCTCGCGTCGGGGTACCGTCCGAAAGAAGGCATCTATGTGGCACCAAGGGCACCAACCGACACGTGGAACTTGTGGCACCAGGCACACATCGACCTTTTGTTCACCCGGCTGATTGAGAACCTCATTGTGATTTCCAACGTGAATCCCAACCGTGTTTATGTACTGGGCTATTCAGCCGGGGGTGACGGCATTTATCAGATCGTTCCCCGCACTGCGGACCGCTGGGCGGCGGCAGCGATGATGGCCGGGCATCCCAATGAGGCCTCGCCTCTCGGGTTGCGGAACGTGCCTTTTGCCATTCAGGTCGGGGCTAACGACCATGCTTATCATCGGAACGAGATGGCGGTGCAGTGGGGCGGGAAACTGGACGACCTGCAACGCGCCGATCCTGAGGGCTACATTCACTTCACAAAACTTCATGCGGGTAAGGGACACTGGATGGATCTGGAAGATAGCATTGCCGTGCCGTGGATGGAGAAGTTTGAGCGCAACACATTGCCGAAGCGGGTAGTGTGGTTCCAGGATGACGTGACGCACACGAGGTTCTACTGGCTGGCCGTACCCGAAAATCAACCCAAGGCAGGGCAGGAAGTGGAAGCCACACGCGAAGGCCAACTGGTGAACATCGAGGGCAAAGGCGTCCGCCAAGTGACTGTATTCCTAAACGACCGGATGCTCGATCTGGATCAACCGGTTGAGATTCGCCACGCGGGCAAAGCTCTCTTTGCCGGACGATTGACGCGCAGCATTGCAGCGCTTTCACAAACCTTGGAAAGTCGCGGTGACACCAACTTGATGTTCAGTGCGAGGGTGACGGTCTCAATCCCTTGAAGCTTTCATGGATCCTATGGAAGGCAGTGCTCGTTCAAGCCGCTCCATAGGCATTCCATCAACGAGTGCCTCGGCAGTGATCCAAGTTTTGGCTTTTCCCATCCGCATCCACGGTCGCCTGGCCTTTGCCCGACCACGGCAGCGGAATTTCTCCTGTGCCACGAGGTCGGTCGACACACTTCCAAACGGAGGTCCCCATATCCCCCCTCCTCCGCCAATTCATCCAGCAGAGGTTTCAATTTCAGCGCATCCATGCGGCATCCTTGATACCAGTTAGCCTTGGGCTGGGAAACCCGATTCAACCGCGCGATTGGCCTCAAAAATTTCCGAGCCAGACCCATTATATCTGATGCCCCCCTTGCCGCAAATGCCACCCCCTCCCCCCTGCCGCAGGACGGGACACGCCAACTGCGTTTTGGTGCGGGAATAGGCGTGACCATCGAATTTACCATCGGAAGACAAACCTCAATAAAAACAAATATCCACGCGGGTTTGATACACATGACCGCATCTCCCCGCAAAATCCAAAGTTCACAGCGCGACATTTCGAGTCCCACCACCGGCGCCAAATTTCAGGCGTTCTCCAACAATCTCCTCTCAATCCAAACTCGAGTATCGATAACGCCGCACACCCATAGGCATTGCCTATGAAGAGCCAAGGAAACAAGTATTTCAACTATCAGCGAATGGGTGGTTCTATAGTGGGCACACAAACGCGAATTTAATTCGTCCACTGAATTCAGTTAAAACAGACCGAAGGAATAAAACACATGTCTACTGAAGCAAAATGCCCATTCACACAAACGGCCGGCGGCGGCACGACCAATCGCGACTGGTGGCCTAACCAGTTGAAGCTGGAACTGCTCAACCAGCATTCCTCCAAGTCCGACCCGATGGGCGCGGATTTCGATTATGCGGCCGAGTTCAAGAGCCTTGACCTCTCGGCGCTCAAGAAAGATCTCGCAGCGCTGATGACAGACTCGCAGGAATGGTGGCCGGCGGATTTCGGTCATTACGGCCCGCTCTTCATCCGTATGGCTTGGCACAGCGCCGGCACTTACCGCACTGGTGACGGACGCGGTGGCGGTGGTCGTGGACAACAACGCTTCGCTCCGCTCAATAGCTGGCCGGATAATGTGAGTCTGGACAAGGCGCGCCGTCTGTTGTGGCCGATCAAGCAAAAGTATGGCCGCAAGATTTCTTGGGCGGACTTGATGATCCTCACCGGCAACGTCGCGCTCGAGACGATGGGCTTTAAGACGTTCGGTTTCGGTGGTGGTCGCGAAGATGTCTGGGAGCCAGACCAGGACGTCTATTGGGGTAATGAAACCACGTGGCTGGGTGACAAGCGGTACACCGGTGACCGGAATCTGGAGAACCCGCTCGCCGCGGTGCAGATGGGTCTTATTTACGTGAACCCGGAAGGTCCGAACGGCAATCCTGATCCGCTCGCCGCAGCGAAGGACATCCGGGAAACATTCGCGCGTATGGCGATGAATGATGAAGAGACCGTGGCGCTTATCGCCGGTGGTCATACCTTCGGCAAGACGCACGGTGCCGGACCAGCCTCTCATGTAGGACCTGACCCGGAAGCCGCTGGTCTAGAGGAACAGGGCTTGGGCTGGCGGAGCACCTTCGGCACTGGCAAAGGCGGCGACGCCATCACCAGCGGCCTGGAAGTGACGTGGACGACGACCCCGACACAGTGGAGCAATAATTTCTTCGAGAACCTCTTCGGTTACGAATGGGTGCTCACGAAGAGCCCGGCGGGCGCGAATCAGTGGACGCCAAAGGATGGCGCGGGCGATGGCAAGGTGCCACATGCCCATGACAAAGATAAGAAGATTGCACCTTCCATGCTGACCACGGATCTCGCGCTGCGGTTCGATCCGGCTTACGAGAAGATCTCGCGGAAGTTCCTCGAGAATCAGGAATTGTTCGCCGATGCATTCGCCCGTGCGTGGTTCAAGCTGACACACCGTGATATGGGTCCGCGCGCCCGTTATCTGGGGGCGGAAGTCCCAGCGGAAGAACTCATCTGGCAAGATCCCATCCCGGCAGTGAATCACCCGTTGATCGAGGCGAGTGATATCGCCGCGCTGAAGGGCAAAATCCTGGCGTCGGGACTGAGTGTTTCGGAACTGGTTTCCACGGCTTGGGCGGCAGCGTCCACGTTCCGCGGTTCGGACAAGCGTGGTGGTGCGAACGGTGGCCGGATCCGTCTGGCACCGCAGAAGGATTGGCAAGTGAACCAGCCCGCGCAACTGGCAAAAGTGCTCAAAGCGCTGGAAGGCATCCAAAGCGAATTCAACGGTGCGCAATCTGGCGGTAAGCAAGTCTCGCTTGCTGACTTGATCGTGCTGGGCGGATGCACTGGTGTGGAGCAGGCGGCGAAGAATGCTGGCCATGAAGTCACCGTGCCGTTCACCCCGGGTCGCACAGATGCTTCAGCGGAGCAGACGGACGCGGAATCCTTTGCCGTGCTGGAGCCGATTGCAGATGGCTTCCGGAACTATCTCAAGGGTAAATACAGCATCCCGGCGGAGGCATTGCTAATCGACAAGGCGCAATTGCTGACGCTGACCGCGCCGGAGATGACGGTACTCATCGGTGGTATGCGCGTCTTGAAGACCAATGTCGGCAACACATCCCACGGCATCTTCACGAAACGTCCAGAGTCATTGACCAACGACTTCTTCGTGAACCTGCTCGACATGGGCACGGAATGGAAACCGACCTCATCGGATGCGGATGTATTCGATGGCCGTGACCGCGTGACCGGCAAGACGAAATGGAGCGGCACACGTGTGGATCTGGTCTTCGGCTCAGACTCACGCCTCCGCGCATTGGCGGAAGTTTACGGAAGTGCTGATGCGGAAAAGAAGTTCGTAACCGATTTCGTCGCGGCTTGGAACAAGGTGATGAACTTGGACCGTTTCGATCTCGCGTAAGAGCGGGCTAAAAAGATCAAAACAACAACAGCCTGCCACTCCTGAAAATGGAGTTGGTAGGCTGTTTTATTGAGAGATCAGAGGCTGCGGTTACTTCAGTTCGGCGATCTTGATGTTGCGGTATTCGCACTTCATCTCGACACCAGGGTGAATCTGGAAACCAAGCGGAGCAGCGCCGGAGAATTTGGCGTCAGTATATTCCGAGGCTTTCTTGCCATTGATCCAGCAGGTGAACGTATCACCTTTGGCTTGGATGCGGAAGGTGTTCCATTTACCTTCGGGTTTCATCAATGAATCCTTTTCCTTGGCCTGACCCGCTTCAGGATAAGCGGGTTTACCGCCAGTGTAGAAGCAGCCGGTCATATCGACCTTCAAGCTGCCCGAAATACCGAGTTGCAACTGAATCTTCGGCTTGCGCATCTCGATGCCAGTATCCACACCGCGCGGAGTGGTGCCTTTCCAGCGGGCATCAAACTCGATGATGAAATCGCCGTATTCTTTCTCGGTCCACAGGTAGTTGCCCTTCTTCGCCGCATCGTTCTCGCCGATGAGGACACCCTTCTCCACTCGCCAAAAGGCTTTCGATTCCTCAGCCTTGAAGTTGCTCAGGTCTTTACCGTTGAAGAGAGGTTCCAAAGCTGGTTCCGCAGCCGGACTGTTCAGGGCGGATGCGAGAACTAAAGCAAAAGCCAAAGTGAGCGGACGGATATTCATGATGAATCATGTTGCCCGCTCCTGAAGCTTCCGGCGAGGGGAAAAATGCTCAGGCCGCCAGATGGAAATAACCGTGGATGTGTGGATACCCACGGAAATACCAGACCATCTCCGGACCTTCGATCTGCCAGGTATCCCAGACGCGGTCGCTACCGATATCGTAAGCACCGCCGTAGCAAGAGATGAAAAGCCGCTCGACCATCTTGTTGTCCTCGATGGTTTTAATAGTGGCAGTGACATCATCTGGCCGGAAGCACGCCATCATGCGGCGCATGGTTTCCACCAGCTTGGTGCGCTGGTCCGGGGTCAGATCGGCACCACTGAGACCGGGCAGGTCCGTCTTGCGTTTCTTAATGACTTGCGCGGGACTCTCATCGCGCGGCTCACGACCCACCAGTATCTTCTCCTGCTGTTTGCCATCCAACGCACTGTAGAACTCATTGAAGATGAGTCCCTGATACCAGAAGGGATTGCCTTCGTGATCCTTCGTCTCCCGGAAGGCCTTGGCGAAGTTCCCGTAGAAGATAGGGCGGCCTCCGAAACCCAGCCCTTTATCCGTATGTGCATTGCAGCGACGGGTCACATGGTGTCCGGTATAGATGAACTCAAAATCTTTGTCCTCAGGCGTGCCGAAGAAGCCGACCGAGGGCGTGTTCTTGACCTGGCCCATGAGATCCTTCTGCACCTGCCAGTTCATCTTCTCGCGATACTCCGGGTGGTGAAGCGATTCGAATATCTGTTTCACGAGATCCTGCTGGTCCGGGGTGTAGAAAGTGTTGAGACGCTCCTCGGGACAGATATACCACCAGTTGCTGACGTACTGGCGTTTGGCGTGATTCAACGGCAGGCAGATCTTAGCGCGCTGCACCTCCGTGAGGCTCTTGTAGAACTGCATCGGCAGCGAGTCCTTGCCTGTCGCTTCCCCACCAAAAGACCGGAACGTGGGCAAGGCGGCCAAGGCAGCCGTGGCCCCAATCGTACGCAAGATATCGCGACGGCTAAATAGCTTACGATCGCCGGGAAGGATGAGTGGAATCATAATGGCATTCTTGCGCCACGAGACAGAAATGCCAGTCCGTTTTTTGTAGTCGGAATCCGCTTACGCCCGCTTGCTTTACAAACGCTTGGGATTAAAGGGTGTCAGCGGCACGTCGGCGGAAATTTTGTCCGATAACTGCGACCGCAACTGTTTGATCACCGGCTGGTATTTCGGGTCGGCGGCCAGATTGGTGAATTCGTGGGGGTCGTTCTGGTGGTCGTAAAGTTCCTCGCCCGCCTTGCCCCCATCCCAGTCGGAATAGCGCCAGCGGTCCGTGCGCACACTGCGGCCGACCACAGGATGACCATCACCGGGACGTAGTATTTGCGTGAAGGCAGTGCCTTTCCAATTGCGATTGGGGTTATCGAGCAAAGGACGCAGGCTTCGTCCGGCAGCCGTCTTAGGAGCCGTCAAGCCGCAGAGGTCTGCCACGGTGGGATACATATCGATGAACTCCACGATCTGTTTGCTGGGCTTGCCATTTCCTTTGGCGTGAGGGGCGTAGATGATCATCGGGGCACGGGCGGATTCCTCGAAGAGGCAGCGCTTTTGCCAAATACCATTATGTTCACCGAGGTGATAGCCGTGATCGCTCCAAAGGACGATGATGGTGTTATCCGTCAGCTTCAGACGATCCAAGGCATCCAGCACGCGACCGACCTGAGCATCTACAAAAGAAACACAGGCGTAGTAGGCTTGCAGGGCTTCGCGACAGGTATCTTCCGGCAGACCGTAGTTCGGGATGGGGCAATTGTGCGCGAAGGCGGCCTTGGGTATGTCATCACGATCATTGGCCGGAGCCTTGGGCAATTGGATCTGCGACATGGGATAGAGATCGAAATATTTCTTGGGCGCGACAAAGGGCGTGTGCGGACGGAAAAAGCCGACCCCGAGAAAGAACGGTTTGTCGCGATGCTGCTCCAGCAACTTGATGGCCTCAGTAGCAATCATGCCATCGGTCTGTTCTTCATCGGTTCCCTCGGCCCGCAACCAAGACAAGGCGGCACTGACGGCTTTTTCCGGTGTGGGGTTGGTGATCAGGGCTTCATCCTGCACATCGCGGCCCTTGGGGTTCACCACCACATCCCAAGAGGGTTTGTCATCCAGACCATCCGTGCCGATACCACGCGGGACATCATAGTGGTAGAGCTTGCCGACGCGCGCGGAGAACCAGCCGTTCTGCTTGAACAACTGCGGCAAGGTGACAACGTTGGGAACCTGCTCGCGAAAATGCCGGTCCAAATCGTAAACGGTGATGGCATCCGGGCGCATGCCACTGAGCACGGAGGCACGGCTGGGATTGCAGAGGGGCAACTGGCAGTAGGCGCGATCAAAGCGCACGGCCATCTTGGCGAGGCGGTCGATATTGGGCGATTTCACCACGGGATTGCCATAGCAGCCGAGGGCATTGGCGAGGTCATCAATGGCGATGAATAGGACATTGGGCTTCGCGGAAGCGGCGGATAACGACGGAGCCCCGGCCGATAACAGGACTACGGCTGAAAGCAGCCAACGCCAAAGGTTTAGAGAACAGAACTGGCTCATGGTGTGCACCGAAGTATGGACCAACCCGGGCCAACCTGTCCACCCCTACACGCCGCAAGAACTGTTCTGGGTATAAAAATAGTCCTTCCCCTGCCCTGCGCTTTGTGGCTTCATCCACGCCCGCTGGGGGAAAAAGACCCTCGCGGTGTCGGTAAAACTGTTTACAAAAATTATGGATACTCTGCCTGTTGTCATTGTGCGTCCCGGTGAAGCGGATCGTTTGCTTGCCGGTCATCCCTGGGTCTATGCCGCCTCCATCATGCGCCTCACGAAACCCGCCGAACCCGGCGATGTCGTACAGGTGAAGGATCATCGCCAACGTTTTCTCGGCATCGGTTTTTACAATCCCAAGTCCAAGATCAATGTGCGCCTGCTCACGCAGGAGCGTGAAGATATCAACCTCGCTTTCTTCGAACGGCGCATCCGGGCGGCACTGGCTCTGCGCACGAAGCATATGCCGAAGGCCACCTCCTTCCGCGTGGTGAATGCGGAGAGCGATTTCCTGAGCGGACTCATCGTGGACAAGTATGAGGATGTGCTGGTACTCCAGACTTCTTCACTAGGCATGGATATGCGCAAGGCGGAGATCATCGCCGCGCTGCAACGAATTTTCAAACCACGCGCCATCGTGGAGCGAAACGAACTGGCTTCCCGCAAGTTTGAAGGCCTCGCGGATGCGAACGGGGTCATCGCCGGCGAGATCGAAGGCGACATCGATGTGAAGCTGAACGGGCTCTCTTTCAAAACGAACCCGCTCGGTGGTCACAAGACCGGGCTCTATCTCGATCAGCAGGCGAATTACCAACGCGTGGCCGAGATGTCCAAGGGCGCGCAGGTGCTGGATTGTTTCAGTTTCCTCGGCGGGTTTGCCATCCACGCGGCAAAGGAAGGTGCGGCCCATGTGCATGCACTGGATCAAAGCGCAGATGCCATCAAGGCGGCCACGGAGAATGCAGCCGCAAACGGGGTCGCGAACAAATGCGTCTTCGAGGAAGCGAATGTGTTCGATTGGCTCAAGGCACAATCCACTGTCGGTCCTAATGAGAAACTGCTGCCGAAGTATGATGTGATCATCCTTGATCCGCCGTCCTTCACGCGCAGCCGCTCTGCGGTGGGTGATGCCTTGCGTGGTTACAAGGAGATCCATCTGCGCGCACTCAAGCTCCTGAAGCCCGGCGGCACACTGGCGACCTTCTGCTGCTCGCATCACGTGGATTCCACGCTGTTCATGGATGTCATCCTGACGGCGGCGTTTGATGCGCACAAAGTACTGCGCCGCGTAGAGACGTTCAGCCAGTCACCAGACCATCCGGTGATCCCGTCGATTCCAGAGACAGAATACCTGAAGGGTTTTGCGTTTGAGGTGGCAAGGTGAGGTAAACCACAGAATACGCGGAATACACTGAAATTGAAATGCCGGGGTGCGAATGCGCCCCGGCTTTTTGTTTGTTACTCGTTTGCCTGATTGCCGCATCACTTCGATACCAGCGGCTTCTCGCGGGCGCCTTCGGCTTCTTTGATGGGCCAGGTGACACGTTGCGGGCTCTGGTAAGGACCGATCTTTTCCACGGGGATGGGTTTGAAGCCGAGTTTGAAAGCGGGCGACTCGGGCTGCAGGCGATAGTCGTCTTTGGCGGCATTAACGAACTGAGGATCGGCGACTTTGGAGTTTTTATCCATCCCCAAAGCAAGCCAGGACTGCCATTCATCCATGGTCTCCACTTCGACGAGGCTGACATCATCCACGAAGACGGTGCCGCTATCCTGACGGACATCGATTCGGATCTTAAAGGCTTTCATCGCGGGGTTGTAGCCCCTTTCTCCTGGAGCCGGGACATCGAAATTGAACGTCGCTTCTTTCCATTCCGTGCCCGCCTTCACATCGCTGGGACTGCTGGCCCAGAAAAATACTTTATCCACGTAAGACTGGAGCATGAGGCTCACCTTGGTGTCTGCCTGAGCAGCCTTGAACTTGGCACGCAAGCGATAGCTCTTGCCCGGTTGCACGTTCGTCATGTCCATGCTGACAAAGTTCAAGAACAGGCCGCGACCACTGGAGTCCTTCACTGGTGGCGCGGAATCGATGCGCAAGGCCGCGCTACCACTGGCACGCGCAGCGGTCGTGAATACCGCCTTGGCACCCGGGGGCTGGACTTGCCACTTCCAGCCTTTGGGCAACTGACCTTCAGCGCCTTCTTCAAAGCCGCCGTTCACCACCAGATTGCCACCGATCTATTTACCACTGCCGCGCTCGCCGGTGAGCAGCGGCAGGCCGTGATGCCAGAACACATTGAAATCATAGGCGTTGTGGTCATACGGTACATTGCCCATGCGGTAGAGTTTCGCCTCGGGCTTTTGATACGAGACGATATTGCGAGCGAAGAGATTACCCGTCTGGATTTTGCCATCGGCGAGCACGGCATTCGTCGGGTGCAGGTTCATGTTCCGCATGTTCTTCCACGCGGGTTCGTTCATCACGGATTCGTAGCCCTTGATCATCGTGGGAAGGTGGCTGCTCCAGTAGCGGTGTTTCTCGGTCCAGCCGCTGTATTCCACCTGATAGAGGCCGTTATCTACGAAGATGTTGTTGTCGATGAAGTTGTCGCGGCCATTGTGCAGGTGCAGGCCGGCGCGAGAGCAACGCGCCACGATATTCCCGATGACATCCACGCCGCCGGTGTTGTCATCCAGATACACGCCCCAGGCGAAGTGCGGGGATTTCCACACGCCGTTTTCCTGACCGTAGCCGAGGATGTCGTGGAAGTAATTGTAGCGGATGATGGAGCCGCGCGAGGATATCCAATCACGTCCACCGGTGTAAACGGCGCCAGTGTCCTCGGTCTCCAAGTTCACGTGGCGGATCTCGTTGTATTCGAGCACGAGATTGTTGCCGCTGAACATGATGCCCATGCGCGGGCCGTCATGGATGAGATTGTGCGAGGCGCGATTGCCCACGCCGCTGAGGCCGATACCCACGCCTTGCTTGTAGAAGACACCGACGTGGTGGATGTAATTATTGTCCGCGTAATTCTCGGCGGAAACAAGGTGTTTGCGATCGCCGCCGCCGATGGCGATACCCGTGCTGCCGACTTGCGAGATGTCGCAGCCCACGACGCCGTTTTTGTAACCCGCGCTGAGGCTCACTCCGGAGCCGTTGTAATCGCCTACGTTGCGGATGATGCTGCGCGCGATGACGCAGTTCGTCGTGTTGCGCATGGCGATGGCGGTGCCTTCGCTGCACTCGAACGTGAAGCCCTCGAAGGTCACGTTCGCCGTGCCGGTGTCGAGATCGAGAATCGTTCGCACGCGGGGCGCGACCACGGCCTTGCCGGCGAGCGGTGCGGGCGGCCAGAAGTAGAGCGTCCACGTCTCGCGATCCAGATACCATTCGCCGGGGGCGTCGAGTTCCTCGAAGAGGTTCTGGAAATAGTAGCGGTCCGATGGGCGGATGGGATACGAGGCGTCGCCGGTCAAGGTCACCTGCCGCGTGGCGCGATCGATGTTCGCGATGCGGATGATATTGTTCCACCAGTTATACCGCGCGAAGACGAACACCTCGCCCTCCTCCGGCTTCGCCCACGTGCGCGTATCGGCCGCTTTGTATTGGAAGGTGCGTTTGCTCTCGTTCGGCACGTCTTGATACATCGGGATGTATTTGCCGTCCGCATAAGCCCAGCCGCCGCCGTAGGGATTGCTCGCGTCGTAGTTCGGATAACGCGCGAGATGCTGGCGTTGGCCGTCGAAGATGAGCTGACGGAAATAAACACCCTTGAAGCCTTGCGCGCCGACGTCCGCTTTCAGGATCGCGCCTTTGTAGGGCGTGAAGTTCGTGATGGCGGAACCGCCCACGAGGATCGGTTGCTCCTTTTCATACGCGCGATACGTCACCGGCGCAGCGGCGGTGCCGGAATCGGCCTTCGTGAACTTCAGCGTGCTGGTGATCTCGTAGAGGCCACCGCGCACGTTCACAGTGTGCGCCTGACCTGCGCCCGCGCCTTTCAATTCCGCCCGCACCACATCGCGCGCTTTCGCCAACGTCGCGAGCGGGCCATCGGTCTTGGCCGCGTTTGGCGCGGAGAGTTTGCCGCTCCAGGCGTCGTTACCGGTCGGGCTCACGTAAAAGTCCGTCGCCCAAGTCCAAGTGGTCGAGGTCGTCAGGAGGAACAGGCACAGCACCGTCGGCAAACTCAATCTCAAACTGAAACTGCGTAACAACAACATGCGCTTCATCATCGTGCCGGTTGCACCGGTGGGCAACTTTTTCTGGAAAACGGACTCGTGAGGACACTCATCCCTACCGTGCCGATTCAGAGATCGGCGCTCCTATTGGCCTGTCAGTGCAACTGACCTGGTGCCACCAGCTCGCGTTGCCACT
>JAURFH010000239.1 GCA_030834415.1 Verrucomicrobiota bacterium
GAGCAGGTTGCGAGCAAGGCTGGCCGCGTTTGGCTCGCCGGAGTACGAACTGATCTGGAAAGTATGGGATATGCCGTCGGGGGGGCCGATTTGTGCGCTGCGGGCGTCGGCGCACCGCACATCAGACAACGGATTTACTGGATGGCAGTCTCCAGTGGCTTCGGAGGCTCGGCAGGGCTTTCAGGATCGAACCAGGGGCAAGAAGGGGACGCAAATTTCGCTAACAACGCAGGCGGTGCTCAACGCTCCTTCTCCGACATCTGGGGGGGGGGGGGGGGGGGGGCAGGATTTACGGATGGTTTACACCAACGAGCCGAGATTGGAAGGACTCACCGGGCATGAAAACCGAGGCAACCAACCCCGATGGATCGTTCAGGAACCGGATCGACCAACTGCCGAGGCAAGCGCAGCTTGCTTCTGGTCCCCTTCCCGACTCCTCCAATGCACCGACGGCAAAGCGAGGCGTATTGAACCCGGCTCATTCCCGCTGGTTGATGGGCTACCCGGTCGGGTGGGACTCCTGCGGGGCTACGGCAATGCAATCGTGCCGCAGCTCGCGGCGGAATTTATCCAAGCATTAACATTATGAGCACCATCAAAAACCCGTTTGCCGTCGCTTTAGGCCGTCTAGGAGGCTCCAAAAGCTCCAACCGCAAGCTACACTCGTCCAGGCTCAATGCGGCCCTTGGCGGGCAGCGCAAGGCAGCTAATTGGGCAGCCAAGCAAGCCGCCGAGCAGCAGCGCCGCCGCGACCATCTCGACCGCTGCCGAGCTGAATGTGGGCTTCCGCCCATTGATTCCTTGACAGCCAAGCAACTGGACGAAGTTTACTGGTAAGCCCGCCCGAAAGGGGGTGCCCGACCGGACCCGTGCGAGTGATGACGCCGGGTGCCGGTCTTTTTGTTTGCCCATCACACCGTTTCGCTTACACGCTCCAACTATGTCCCACCTCAATCCCATCGCCGTTCGCCTCCGCGCCAGTCAGTTTATCGCCCACAACGCGCACAATTTGGCGAGCGGCCCGACATTCTTCACGGATCACAAGTTTTTCGGGAAAGCCTATCCGGCCTACGAGGCTGCGTATGATTCCATCATCGAGCGAATGATTGGCTTGGGCGAAAAGCCGGATTTGACCGACATCACGACCAAGGCCGCGCGGGAGCTGTACGAGTACCAGGACACGACGCCCATCGAGTGCTACGAGTCGCTGTTGGAAGGAGAGCGGGAGCTGCTGGATCTGATCGCCAAGTGCTGCGAGGAGGTTAGCTGCGGAACCTCCAACCTGCTTGCCAATTTAGCCGACGATGCCGAGGTTCGCATTTATCAGATCAATCAGCGCATCGCATGAGCGACACGGGCACCATTGATCCGGCGCTTGATCCGTTCGCCATTGTGACCGGCGAGCACCGCAGAAAGAAGCTGGTTGCCGCCGTTGAGCTGGGCCGCAAGGGCGGGCAGCGGAACACCGAGGCCCAACTCAACGCCAGGTTGGGCAATCTTAAGAAGCGGCTGCTCCGGCCCAAGAGGGACGAAGCGATTAGTTGGGAATAACTGAAAATAGTTATTGACGCTAGGGCGGAGCTGTGATTCGCTTTGTTTGTCGGAGGGAATCACCTCTCCAACGAACCCATCATCACCCATGAAACGCTCGTACTACAACAACTCGGGATCTCTTTCTGATCCTGATGCCCCAGAGATCATCACGACCGAGGAACAGGAGCTGCGCGACGAGGCCGAGAGCCGCGCCGTTGAGGCCGCAATCGCTTCCAGCAGGGGGGACGAATAATGATCTCCCGGACGTTTGAATTCGCGGTGGCCACCCGCCGGGTGCCGGACGCCTTCCGGTACGACTGCCAAGGCCGGATGCACCTTGTCCAGATCGCCGCCGCTTTTGGGTGGCTCGATCCCATCTACGGCAGCAAGCGCAGCATTGCCCGATTGGGCATCATGGCCAATAACGAGGTGCACCGCCAGGGTTCTGGCAACGCCGCCGCCCGCCGTGAGGCGCAGTATGAGACGGCGGCATGGCACGATTACAACGTTGCCCTGCGGGCTTGCGACGTTGATGCCCTTGCCGAGAGGGACCGGCAATGAAAAGCCATAGAAATAAAGTCAAAGCCATCCCTGACATTGACCGTGAAGAATATGCCATGTATCGTTATTACCGCTCACCTTGGGGGCAAGTTAGAGACCGAAATTTGGCCGAGGACGCCGGCCCCAATAGTGGGCGAATCAACCCCGAAGCAATCACCCTATGGGAACCGACAGCTTGGGCGAAAGCCGAAGGGTTGTTAATCTGGAAAACCCACCCATGAAACTTTTCTTTCTCGTCCGCATTAAGCTCGCGGCGGAAACCATGATATGGTTCTTTCGCCAGCTTCAGAAACCATTTTACTGCGTCCGTCAGTGGGCGTGGGATAAAAGCACAGAAGAACAGATTAACGTAATCAACAACCGAACCAGCCAACACAGATAACATCATGCCAATCGCTACTAAGAAACAGGGTTTTGAACTCATCCCCGCAGGCGTCCAACAGGCCGTGTGCGTCGGCGTCATCGACATCGGCACCCAGCCCACCACCGGCAACTTCGCGGCCCGCCGCAAGGTCTTTATCACTTGGGAACTCCCCTCGGAGCGCATCATGATTAAATCCGGCGACGGCACCGGCGAGATCGAGACGCCCCGTGTCATCAGCAAGGAGTACACCCTGAGCACCGACAAGAAGAGCAACCTCCGCCACGACCTGGAGGCTTGGCGCGGCAAGGCTTTCACCGCCGAGGAGGTGGATCGCTTCGACGTTGGCAAGCTCATCGGAGCCAACTGCCAGCTCAACATCATCCACAAGCCATCGGCAGACGGTTCCAAGACCTACGCCAATGTGGGCGGCATCATGCCGCTGGCCAAGGGTGCCGCCAAGCTCGCCGCAGAGAACGACACCATCGTTTACGACATCCCCGACACCGGCACGATTACGTTCCCGGCCAACCTGCCAGAATGGATTCAGGCCAAAATTAGGGTCTCGGACGAATACGTTGAGCGTACCAACCCGACCCCGGCCAAGGTTGCGGCTACGCCGGACCAAGCTGCCAACTTGACGGCGGGCGACGAAACGGTTCCGTTCTGAGTCCCCCTTAGATCACAACGTCTGGCCCACGATACGGGCCAATCATCACAATGAAGGAAAAACACGGCGGGTACGTTACCGTAGATTTAAGCCGGGGTATCACGCGCATAAAGATAGAGCCGAAGTCGCCCATGATGCCATTAAGTGCTGTTCAGTGGCTCGTCAGATATTTCAAGAAGAATAAATCAAAATCATCACCATGAAAGATTCATCACACTGGTACGACAAGGACGGCAAAGCCGTGTTTGAAGTGCCCTACAAAGACGTTAAGAAGGGGATGCGCCCCACCCGCCTGCCTGATGCCGTCGCGCTCAAGCTGTTTCCCAGCGTTACCACGATCCTCAACGTCCTCGCCAAGCCGTCCCTTGACCGCTGGAAGCTGGAGCAGGTGGCCAATGCCTGCCGCCGCTTGGGGACGGACCAGGATAATTCGGTCCTGATTGACGCCGCCTTTGAACAGGTTGCGGACGCCGCCGATTTGGGCACCTCCATCCACAAGGCCATCGAGGACCACTACCAGACCGGAATGTACGATTCCAACATGGGGCTGTATGTGGAGGCCGTTGACAAGTGGGTGGTAGCCGAGGGGGTTAAGTTTACCGAGCACGAGCTGCGCCTTGTCTCCTTGTCCCACGGATTTGCCGGGACCACCGACGCCGTTATCACCTCACCCCGCCCCGGCGCTGGCATCCTCGACTTCAAGAGCCGCAAGACCCAACCGGGCAAGAAGGTTGTGCCCTACGAGACGCAGCCAATGCAGATTGCCGCCTACTACGTTGCCAAGTTTGGATTCTTGCCCGACGAAGCCTACGGATGCAACGTGTACATCAGCACCACGGAACCGGGCCGCATTGACGCCACCTGGTACACCGGCAAGCAACTCCGAGAGGAATGGGCCGCTTTCATGGCGTGCCGCGACCTCTGGATTCACCTCAACGGCTACGATCCCCGCTTTTCTTTATGAGCAACAAGACAATCAAAACCGTCCAGCGCACCGTTGCCGACCACTACAACATGACGCTCAACGAGCTGCTGGGACGCCGCCGCACTGCCATGCACTCCCAGCGCAGGCATCTGGCCATCTGGATTTGCACCGAGCTGAACGCCGGGATGCGTAACGAGATTGCCGCCGCCTTTGACCGCGATGTGCGGTTGGTGGATTGGGCGGTCAAGGGTGTTCGCAACCGGAGGGACACCGAGAAGCACTACCGGGTGGAGTCGGACGAGATTAGGGCAAGGGCGTCTTTTGCAACCATGAAGGAGGTCGCATGATCTACGAGCCTAGCTTCCGCCAAACGATTGTTTGGACCTGCCTGTTCCGCTCCCCGGTGCGTATTGAGTCGGAATGGTGCAACAGTTACACCGAGGCACGCGACCAGGCCATCGAGACGGCGCGGGCAATGGGGTGGACTCCGCCTAAGTGGTGGCAGTTGTGGCGCAGAAAAGACACCAATCCATAGCACCATGAACGATCCAATTCACATCTTATCACTCGGGGCTGGCGTGCAATCTTCTACGTTGGCCCTTATGGCCGCAGAGGGTGCCGTTGGCCCAATGCCAGTTGCTGCAATCTTTGCCGACACCCAAGACGAACCAGCGGGCGTTTACAAGTGGCTGGACTGGCTTGAGACGAAACTGCCTTACCCAGTTTACCGCGTGACCAATGGCAAGTTGTCAGAAAGGGCGCTGCTAGTTAAAACATCAAAAGACGGTCGCCGTTACACGCAAACCTCGGTCCCTTATTTCACAAAGGATATGGAGACCGGGGATCGCGGCAAGATTATGGGCCGCATTTGCACCGCCGACTTTAAGCTAAAGCCATTGCTTAAAAAAGCCAAGGAGCTTGCGGGCGTGCGCCGCGCCGAGAAGGAACTGCGGGCGATCCAGTGGATTGGTATTTCTTTGGACGAGGTTCAGCGCATGAGGGTGAGCGGCATGGCGTGGACAAAGAACCGCTATCCGCTGATCGAAATGGAAATGACGCGGCATGACTGCCTGCGCTGGATGGGAAAACCCGGGTGCCCCCCCCCCCCCCGATCAGCTTGTGTGTTCTGTCCATACCATTCCAACAACGAATGGCGTCGGCTCAAGAACGAGGAACCCGCCGCGTTTGAGCAGGCCGTGCAGTTCGAGCAGGCCGTGCAGTTCGAGCAGGCCGTGCAGTTGAGCAAGGCCCATACCCAAAATATGACTTCAAAGCCATTCCTCCACCGATCATGCGTTCCGCTTTCCGAGGTTGATCTTTCAACCGACAACGAGCGCGGGCAGTCGCTGTTGTCGGGGTTTAACAACGAGTGCCAGGGAATGTGCGGAGTATAGCACCATGACCACGCCATCATCACTGGCCCTGACGGTTTACAACGCCCTGTGCTCCGACGCCAAGGAGCTTGGGCGCAAGCTGGAGGCACCCGAGGTGGTCGCCACCATCGAGCGCGAACTAACCCTCCATTGGCCCCAGCCGCCCGCCAAGCCACGGGTGGGGATTACGGGCACCGGCCTAAGCGACGAGGAATGGTTGCAAATGCTGGAGGCGCAAGACGCCTACAAGGGCATTGATGTTAGGCGCGAGCTGGGGAAGTGCCAGGTGTGGGCATCGACGAACAACCAGAAGGTGAGCCGCAAACGGTTCGTCAACTGGCTCAACAAGGCAGAGCCGACCATCGGCTACAACGGCCAAGGTAAATCCAGCTTCAACCGCGCCCCGGCCCCCG
>JAURFH010000240.1 GCA_030834415.1 Verrucomicrobiota bacterium
CATCAACGGCAAGGTGAGCCAGGAAGACGAAGATTGGTATGCCCTGCTAGCCAAGAAAGGCGAACGCATCAGTGTGGAAGTGGAAGGCATACGCTTGGGACGCGATCTGCTGGACACTATCGTCACCATCATGAAGCCGGACGGCACCACGCTGGACACGGCAGACGATACCGCGCTCTTTCTCCAAGATCCGGCACTGACCGTCATCGCCCCGGAGGATGGCACCTACTACATCCACATCAAAGAAGCTCCGTATGAGCGGAACCGTAATGCGGATTACCGCATGCATGTAGGTCACTTTCCCCGTCCACTCGCCGCGTACCCCGCTGGTGGCAAGGTGGGTGAAAAGTTGAACGTGAAGTTCATAGGTGATGCGATCGGCGAGTTCACCCAAGAAGTCACCCTGCCTGGGGCCGCGAATGAGAAATTCCCGGTGATGGCCATGAACAACGGCTTGAGCGCACCGTCCCCGAACTGGTTGCGCGTGTCTGATTTCCCGAATGTGCTTGAAACCGAACCGAACAACGACCGGACGAAAGCTTCTGGCACCGCGCAGGAAGCACCGATCGCCTTCAACGGCATCATCAATCAGAACGGCGATGAGGACTGGTTTCGTTTTACAGGCAAGAAAGATCAAGAGTGGGAGATCAACGCCTTCGCCCAAAGCATCCGTTCACCACTAGACACCGTGATGAATGTGTATGACGAGAAAGGCCGCAGCCTGGCGGGCAATGATGACTCCGGCGGGGCGGACAGCTACCTGCGCTTCAAAGTGCCGGCGGATGGCGAGTATTACGTGCGAGTGACCGATCATCTGGGCCGGGGTGGGATGAATTATGTTTACCGCATCGAGCTCTCCAAGGTGACGCAAACCCTGGCCTACAGCATCCCGGAAGTGAACCGGAATGATTCGCAAGGCCGTCAAGCGATGGTGGTGCCGCGCGGCGGCCGCTTCATGACGATGATGAACATCCGGCGGAACAATTTCGGCGGCGATGTGATCTTCGATCCGAAAGGTCTGCCCGCCGGTGTGAAGGTGGACGTGGATGATATCCCTAGTAATCTCACGAGCATCCCCGTGGTGTTCGAAGCCGCCCCGGACGCTCCCATCGGCTCCACGTTCGTTGACCTGCAAGGTCGCCTGATCGAGAAGGACAAAGACGGCAAGCAAACAGACCGAACGATTCCCGGCACGCTGAATCAACGGCTTGATCTGGTGCTGGGCCGGCCGAACAACACGATTTATTACACCGTGGTGGCAGACAAACTGGTGGTAGCTGTGGCCGAGGAAGCACCTTACAAGATCGACATCGTGGAACCCAAGGTGCCGTTGGTGCGGGAAGGCAGCATGGAGCTGAAGATCGTGGCTACCCGCAAGGAAGGCTTCGATGATCCGATCACGGTTTATCTGCCCTTCCGTCCGCCGGGCATGGGCGCCAACTCCAGCGCCACCATCCCGAAGGGCAAGAACGAGGTGACTTACACGATAAACGCCAACCGCAATGCGCAGACAAAAGTTTGGCGCTTCCCGGCATTGGCGCAAGCCACCGTGAAAGGTGCTCCGCTCTGGACCTCTTCCCAGATGGCCAAAGTCGAAATCGCGATGCCGTATGTGGAATTGAAATTTGACCTAGCCACCGCCGAACAAGGCCAGGACTCCAAGGTCGTCTGCAAGCTGGACCAGAAGATTCCTTTCGAAGGCAAGGCCAAGCTGAAGCTGATGGGTCTGCCGAGCAAGGTAACCTCTGAGGACATTGAGATCACCAAGGACATGAGCGAAGCCGTCTTCCCGCTCAAGGTGGATGCCCAGAGCGCGGTAGGCATGCACCGGAACCTGTATTGCTCCATGGTCATCGAGAAAGATGGCGAGCCGATCACCCACAACTTCGGCGCCCGCGGCAGCCTGCGCATCGCCGCCCCGGAGAAGAAAGTGGCCGAAGCCCCCGCCCCGACCAAGACGGCGGCGGCGAAGAAGTAACCACCCGGTTTTTCAGCAAAAAAGGACGCCATCCAATGGCGTCCTTTTTGTTTTTTCCCGTGGCAGAACCGGAAAGTCGCGCTACGTTGCGGAGCGTTATGGATGTCAAAAACCTGAACGAGGTGCCCGCCTTCATTACGAAGGACGGCTCAGAAATCCGCGAGTTGCTGGCGCACCGGAACAGCGCCATCCGCCTGCAAAGCTTGGCGGAAGCCCGCCTGCCAGTGGATGGCAGCACTCAGGAGCATTACCATCTGAAGACGGAGGAGATATACTACATAACCGCCGGTGAGGGCCGCATGCGGATCGAAGGAGAGACGCGCGAAGTGATGCCCGGCGATGCCATCGCCATCCCGCCCGGATTGAAGCACAAAATCTGGAACACCGGCAGCACCACGCTGCACCTGCTCTGCTGCTGCGCTCCGCCGTATGAGCATGAGGACACCATCATCACCGAAGTGATCTAACCGCCCTGCCCTATTACTTTACCTATGTGGAAACCCAATAAAGTCCGCTTGTTCATCAAACCTTGGTGCGGCTGGTGTGATGAAGCCATCGATTGGCTGGAAGAACGCGGCATCGAATTCGAGCAACTCGATGTCACCAGCGACCGGAAAGCCCAACAGGAAATGGTGGAACTGACCGGCCAGACCAAGGCCCCGTGCATCGATATCGATGGTGAAATACTGGCCGATTTCGACACCGGTCAGTTGGAAAAATTCTGGGCCAGGCTCGCAAAGAACGCACAAGGCTAGTTGCACGCCCGCCGAAGGCATGCTTCACTCCCTGCCTGTTGTAATGAGTGCCGTCACTGAAAATGCGCCCAAGCTGACCCGACCACGCCTCCCCGCGTGGCTCCGGCTCGACCTGCCCACCCACAGCGGTTTCGCCAAGACCCGCAACCTGCTGGAGGACTTGAAGCTGCATACGGTCTGCGAAAGCGCCAAGTGCCCGAACCACTGGGAATGCTGGAGCAAAGGGACGGCCACCTTCATGATCGCCGGGGATCGCTGCACGCGGGCCTGCGGCTTCTGTGCTGTCAGCACCGCCAAACCGCTCGCACTGGAAGCCGATGAACCTGCCCGCGTGGCTGAGGCCACCAAGCGCATGGGCCTGAAGCACGTTGTCATTACCGCTGTGGCTCGTGACGACATCGCCGACGGTGGCGCCGAACATTTCCGTCAGACGATCGAAGCCGTACGCGCGGTCAATCCGGGCATCATCATAGAAGTGCTCGTGCCGGATTTCCTGGATAAAGATTTCGCGATTGAAAGCGTCCTGCGCGCCGAGCCGCACATCTACAATCACAATCTTGAAACCGTTCGCCGTCTGACCCCCACCGTCCGTTTCCGGGCAGAGTATGACCGCTCCCTCAGCGTCCTGAAAAAGGTGAAAGAGAAGCGCGGCGATACCATCTACACCAAGTCCGGCATCATGCTGGGACTGGGTGAGACGGAAGAAGAATTACTGCAAGCGATGCGTGACCTGCGCGGTTCCGATTGTGACATCCTCACGCTAGGTCAGTACCTGCAACCCACCTTGCGGCATCTGCCCGTGGTGGAGTATGTGCACCCGGACAAGTTCGCCGAATACAAAGTGATCGCCGAAGGCATGGGCTTCACCCACGTGTCGAGCGGCCCGATGGTCCGCAGCTCGTATCACGCCGACGAATTCCAAATCGCCCCGAAGTTCAACTGACCTTCACTCTCTCCCGATCTACGGAATCAATTCCCTGGCGGCGGAGGTGGAATCGGCGCCGGTTTCGGCAAGGGCGGGTTAGTCGGGGCCGGAGCCGGGACATGCTGGGGCGGCATCATACCGGGCTGTATTTCAGAACCCGGAATCGGCTCCGACTTCTTGAACTTGTCCGGATTGCGGATGTATTGGAACCAGTAAAAGCCGCCGACCAATACCACGAGCAAAAAAAAGAACGCCACCAGTGTCGCAATCAGGCGCATCTTCTGTGCCTGTTGGTGGAACGCTTCGGATTCCGCCTTCTGGGCTTCACGAAAGATGGCCAATTCCTGTTCCAGCGAGATGGCTTGGGCGGATTCCTCCTTAAGCTGCAAAACCAGCCAGCCACCGGGCAGTGGCTGAAATTGTTCCGGGCGCTTCCCCTGCTCTGTTTCCGTCGGGGCAAGAAACTCAGATTCTTCCCAATGGCTGTGCGCGGCCGCCGCCCAGACACGGACCAGACCATGATTGATCGCCACTTTTTTCAAACGCTCCCACAAGATCGCCCGCAACGCATCCGTGTGCTCGGGCTTGGCGATGGCCTCACTGTGGACGTGGCCTTGATTGCCATGGATCTGCAAAGCAAGCGCACCAAGGATCTGCCCATCACTGGTCTCCACCACCTGAAATTCGGTGAATCGGGCTTCCAAATCCCCCACGGAAAAGCGTTCTTCGCTCCAGATGGTGCGAAGTGCGCCTAAATCATTGATCGTAGCCCGGCGGACCGTGTGAACCGGCAAACTCATAGTTGTTTAGATACAGCCGGAGCCGATTTCCGGCCAATAAAAAGTGGATTTTACCGGTGACCTCAGAATACTTAGCCCCCATGACACGCGACGAGGCACAGCTACGCCACGCCCATCTGGCCGAGGAGCTCCGCCAGCACGATCACGCCTACTACGTGCTGGCCAAGCCCACCATCTCCGACCGCGAATACGACTTGCGCTACCGCGAATTGCTGGAACTGGAAAAGGCGTATCCCGAACTGGCCACCGCCGATTCTCCCAGCCAGCGCGTGGGCGGCCATGTGGCGAGCAGCTTCGCCCAAGTGAAGCATGCGCAACCGATGTTGAGCCTGGACAATACTTATTCGCAGGAGGAAGTGCGTGATTTCGTGAATCGTGTGCAGAAGCTGCTGCCCGATGAAAAACTCGAATGGGTCGTAGAACCAAAAGTGGACGGCATCGCCATCAGTCTGCGCTATGAGAACGGCATCTTCACCACTGGCGCCACCCGGGGTGATGGCACAACGGGCGATGACATAACGAATAATCTGAAGACCATACGCAGCATCCCGCTAAAGCTCACCACCAAAGAGGTACCGCTAGTTTTTGAAGCCCGTGGTGAAGTGTATATGACACGGGATGGGTTCGCGAAACTGAACGCCGAGAAGGCAGCCGCCGGGGAAGAACTTTACGCCAATCCACGCAACACCACCGCGGGCAGCTTGAAGCAACTGGACCCAAAACTGGTCGCCAAGCGCCCGCTGGATATCGTGCTCTACGGCACCGGTGCCATCAGCGCGCCAGACCAACTCATCCCTGCCACTCATGTCGAGATGCTGAAACTGCTGCAACAATTCGGCTTCAAGATCGCCGAGCGTTATTGGGTGTGCGGTTCTGCCGAGGAACTCATCGCCGCCATCGATGAGCTCGACCAGATCCGGCGCAATTTCAATTACGATACCGATGGTGCCGTCATCAAATTGAACAGCTATACCCAACGCGAAAAGGCAGGCTTCACCTCCAAGGCGCCGCGCTGGGCCATGGCTTACAAGTATCAAGCGGAACAGGCCGCCACCAAACTCAAGGCCATCACCATCCAGGTGGGGCGCACGGGTGCATTGACCCCGGTGGCAGAACTGGAACCCGTATTCCTCGCGGGCAGCACCATCAGCCGGGCCACGTTGCATAACGAAGAAGAGTTGCGGCGCAAAGATATCCGCGTGGGTGATACGGTGATCATCGAAAAAGCGGGCGAAGTTATCCCCGCAGTGGTCGGAGTAGTAGCCGATCAACGCACCGGACAGGAGCAG
>JAURFH010000241.1 GCA_030834415.1 Verrucomicrobiota bacterium
CTACGTGACGAGGTGAATCGGGGATGGCTTACCGTGGATTAAAATCCACGGCTACCATCGGGGTTCGCTACGCGAACTGGATAGAAATTCGACTGGTCGGGCTATTTTCCTGAAATTTTGTGCCGATGGAGCCGATGGAACCGATGGAAGACTAACGCCGCCCTGAAAAGCCTGCCAAAGTGAGGGCAGATGGAGAGAGGAATGAAGAAGGAAGAATTGAGAAGGCAGAAAGGGACGAAGGCCAAGCAGCCAGTGCCTCCTTTCGCCGGTTGCCATGTCTTTTCATCGCGTTTATTGACATCGGAGGGCCGAAACCGCATTTTCAGCGGGCTGATTTTTACGATTTGTTTATCATTGCCTTATGAGCACACCGCATAATCTCTTCAATTCGCTGCAAACTTTCGATCTCGGGAACGGGAAGAAGGGCAAGTTTTACTCTCTCCCGGCGTTGGAACAGGCCGGGGTGGGCCCCATCTCCAAGCTGCCGGTGTCCGTCCGTATCGTGCTGGAATCCGTCTTGCGTAACTGTGACGGGCTCAAGGTACAAGAAGCGAATGTGAAGGAGCTGGCCAACTGGAAGCCGACCGAGGCCCGGACGGCGGAGATCCCCTTCGTGGTGGCGCGTATCGTGTTGCAAGACTTCACGGGCGTCCCCCTGCTGGTGGACCTAGCAGCGATGCGTTCGGCCGTGGCTCTGGCGGGCAAGAATCCTAAGATCATCGAGCCGCTGGTGCCGGTGGACCTGGTGGTGGATCACTCGGTGCAGGTGGATTTCGCGGGCAATGCCGAATCCATGGCGAAGAACCTGGACCTGGAATTCACCCGTAACCGCGAGCGCTATCAGTTCCTGAAGTGGGGTATGCAGGCGTTTGACACCTTTAAGGTCGTCCCGCCGGGCATCGGTATCGTGCATCAGGTGAACCTGGAGTACTTGGCCAAGGGCGTCTTGAACGCCGATGGCATCTATTACCCAGATACGCTGGTTGGTACGGATTCGCACACGACCATGATCAATGGTTTGGGTATCGTCGGTTGGGGTGTGGGTGGTATCGAGGCCGAGGCCGGTATGCTCGGTCAGCCGGTCTATTTCCTCACGCCAGATGTGGTGGGCGTGCACATGACGGGTGCCATCCGCGAAGGCGTCACCGCTACGGACGTGGCGTTGACCGTCACGCAGATGCTGCGCAAGGCGAAGGTGGTGGGCAAGTTCGTCGAGTTCTTCGGTCCTGGAGCAGCAGCGTTGCCGCTGGTGGATCGTGCGACCATCGCGAATATGGCTCCGGAATACGGCGCGACGATGGGCTTCTTCCCGATCGATGCCGAGTGCGTGAATTACCTGAAGGGCACGGGCCGCTCCGAGGCCGCCTGCCAGGCATACGAGAATTACTACAAGGCGCAGGGCCTGTGGGGCATCCCGAACATGGGCGATGTGGAATACTCCCAGGTCGTGGAGCTGGACCTCAGCACGGTGGTGCCGAGCGTGGCCGGACCGAAGCGTCCGCAAGACCGCATCGAGCTGGGCAACCTGCAGCGCGAGTTCTTCAAGGCGTTCCAACGCCCGACGACCGACAACGGTTTCGGCAAGACGCGCAAGGAATACAGCAAGGCTGTGAAGCTGGAGATGGCAGACAAGAAGAAGGCAACGGTCGGCACGGGCTCCGTGCTCATCGCGGCCATCACGAGCTGCACGAACACCTCAAACCCGAGCGTGATGCTCGCGGCCGGTCTGCTCGCGAAGAAGGCTGTGGAAAAAGGCCTGAAGGTGAACCCGGCGGTGAAGGCTTCCCTCGCCCCCGGATCGCGCGTGGTGACGGATTACCTCAAGAAGACGGGCCTGCAACCGTACTTGAACAAGCTGCGCTTCAACACGGTGGGTTATGGCTGCACGACGTGCATCGGCAACTCGGGTCCGCTGGATCCGACGATCGAGGATGCCATCGTGAAGAACGATCTCATCACGGCCAGCGTGCTCTCGGGCAATCGCAATTTCGAAGCGCGCGTGCATCAGAACATCAAGTCGAACTTCCTCATGTCGCCGCCGTTGGTGGTGGCGTTCGCTCTCGCGGGCCGCGTGGATATCGACCTGAGCTGCGAACCGATCGGCAAGGGCAAGGACGGCGAACCCGTCTATCTCGCGGACATCTGGCCGACGCTCACGGAAGTCAGCGATGCGATGAAGTCCGCGCTCAAGCCGGAAGTCTTCCGCAAGCTGTACAAGGATTTCGCCGCGCAGAATCCGAAGTGGAACGAGATCCCGTCGAGCGTGGGCAATGTGTATGAATGGGACCGTCAGTCCACCTACATCCAGGAGCCACCGTTCTTCACGGACTTCTCCATGCAGCCCGGCACGATCAAGCCGATCACCGGTGCGCGTCCGCTCGGCATCTTCGGTGATTCCGTCACGACGGATCACATCAGCCCGGCTGGCGCCATCAAGAAGGCGTCTCCCGCCGGCAAGTTCCTCGGTGAGAACGGCGTGGAATTCGCGGACTTCAACAGCTACGGCTCACGTCGTGGTAACGACCGCATCATGACGCGCGGCACGTTCGCGAATGTGCGCATCAAGAACTTGATGTGCCCGGGCGTGGAAGGCGGCTACACGGTTTACTACGGCAGCAAGGACGTGCCCGCCACGGACAAGCCCATCACGGTGAGCGAAGGCAAGCCGACGTTTATCTATGACGCGTGCATGGCTTACAAGGCGGACGGCGTGCCGTTGATCATCCTCGCCGGCCAGGAATACGGCACGGGCTCGAGCCGCGATTGGGCCGCGAAAGGCACGAACCTCCTCGGCGTAAAGGTCGTGGTGGCACAGAGCTTCGAGCGCATCCACCGCAGCAACTTGGTGGGCATGGGCGTGCTGCCATTGCAGTTCAAGGAAGGCACGACGGCGCAGACGCTCAAGCTGACCGGCAACGAGACGTATGACATCGTGGGCCTGGACTCGAGCATCAAGCCGCAGCAGGACCTGACGCTGAAGATCACGCGCAAGGACGGCTCCGTGGAGAACGTGCCGGTGACCTGCCGCATCGATACCCCGATCGAGATCGACTACTACCAGCACGGCGGCATACTGCCGTATGTGTTGCGGCAGTTGATGGCGAAGGCATAAGGGATTTGCGAATATGAAATCAGCAAACGCTGCGTTGAGAAATCATCGCAGCGTTTGTTTTTTGGAGGTGGGTTCCCGGGTCACTTCATCAATGGTTTGCCGGGCTTCTTCCCGCTTTACCAAGAACAAGGGACGCTGCAAAGTTTCCCTCATGTCCTCCTATCGTTTGCTGTGTTTCGTGATGCTCTGGACAGGCATTCTGTCCGTTTTCGCTGCACCGGTGGCAAAGCGCGTAGAGGTCAGTCGCGACCTTTGGATCTCTGCCGTGGGCAAGGAGGGCGAAGGTAATAACGGAGCTTCACCCAAACTAAAGCTCAAGGGCATTCAGGAGTTTTTCCTCATCGATTTCGATCCAGCACAGTTGAAAGGACAACGTGTTGTGCGGGCGCAGTTGCATCTGCACTGTGAAAGCGCGGAGAACCTTGGACGCGTGACAGTCTCGACCGTGACTGATGAATGGGTGGAAGGCCAAGGTAATGGCTACGCGAAGACGGTGGGCTCGAGCAGTTTTCTGTGGGCACGCACAGGCGAGAAGCGGTGGTCCGGCGATGGACCCGATATCACGGGTGTCGTGCTTGGACAGGGCGGTTCGCAATGGGGCTTCGGTGATGCCTCACCGCGTAGTAACGATGATTGGATCACCATCCCGATCGAACCTGCTGTGGTGCAGGCACGCATCGATGGCCGGTCGCAGGGCTTCTTTGTCATCGACGATGTGGGCAATGAATACACCCGCGAAGGAAACACTATCAACTATCGCCAGTTCCCGAACCGCTTCTTCTCCAGCCGCGATAGCAACAAAGCCCGGGCACCTTACTTCACGCTCTGGCTGGAGTCTGCTTCAGGAAATGTCGCACCGCAATCAATCGCACCTCCGGTTGCTGCCGTGAAGCCCAAAGCTGTTTTACCCTCAATGCCAAAGCTGCCGGTGTATAAGCGCATCCCTCTGCCAGTGTCTTGCCGCTCACTCTATGGTGAATCTTTGCCCGCGGTGGATCTCTATGCGGCGCGTGGTGAAGCGGTAGGTTTCTTGATCGAATCTGGAACCGATGTGGTGGAAGTGAAATCTCCTGCGGATGTGGAAGTCAGTCTTTTCACAGCGGGCCAAGTAGGCGGGGTGGTGGATCCGTTGATTCCGCAAGCGATGAGCGATCTGCCGGAAGCAGCGAATACCATCCGTGGTGGCACTTTTGTGGAGATTTATGTGTACAAGAATGCCAAGCCGGGTGAGAAAGAAATCACTGTTTCCGTCGGTGGCAAAACGTTTCCGGTTTCTCTGACGGTGTGGAACTTCACGCTCGCTGACCGGCTCGCATTCATCCCACAGATGAATTGCTACAGTCTACCCAAGGACGAGCTGGATTACTACCGGCTCGCGCACGAGCATCGCACTACACTGAACTGCTTGCGCTACGGCTGGACGGGCAAGGTGGACAAGGATGCGGTGCCCCAACGCAAAGGCAACAGCGCGTGGGATTGGACAGCGTGGGATGCGAAGTTCGGTCCATTGATGGATGGTTCGGCGTTTCGTGGGTTGCGCCGTGACGGTGTTCCTATTGAAGCGATCTACCTGCCGCTGAATGAAAACTGGCCGATGGAACTGGAGAAGCATTTTCGCGGCGGGTACTGGGTTGAGAATGCGTTTGATGACGCTTACTGGCAGGAGTTCCGCACGATTGCCGGTGAATTCGCCGGACACTTCGCCGCGAAGGGATGGAAGGAGCCGCTCTTCGAGTTCTACCTGAACAACAAGGTCTATTTTAAACGCGACCGGGGCAATCGCTGGGATGCGTGCTCAGCGCCATGGATATTTGATGAGCCGGTGAATACACAAGATTTTTGGGCGTTGCGCCGTTATGGCCTGGAGTTTTGGCGCGGGGTGAGCAGTCATCCCGGAGCGCGTTTCACCGTGCGCGCCGATATCTCTCGACCCGAGTGGCAGCGTGATCTGCTGGATGGCGTGACCAGTGTGGAAGTAGTGAGTGGCGCGCTGCGTCCCTATCGCGAGCGCGTCATCAGTCGGGCGGAGAAGTTCGATAACCTCGTTTACATGTATGGCTCCGCGAACAATATCGGCACGCCGAATGTAATGCCCGCTGCATGGTGCGTGGAGACGTGGGCGTTAGGTGGCGATGGCGTCGTGCCGTGGCAGACCATCGGCAAGGCGGCGGCGTGGAAGACGCCCGACCAATTGTCTCTCTTCTATCCTACGGCGACTGGTCCCGTTCCGAGTATCCGGTTGAAAGCGTTTCGCGCAGGACAACAACTCGTCGAATATCTCACCATGTATCAGGCTCTGACCGGACAGGATCGCACGGCGCTTGGAAATACAGTGCTGGCCGAGCCGGGCCTGATCGCCAAGCTGGAGAAGAAATCAGAGACAGATGCCGGAACCTCCAAATTCGATTCTGCGAGCGCGAAGACGCTGGAGGAACTTCGCTTGCGTCTGGGTTTCTGGCTGGATGCAAAAGCGCCTGCGCCCCGTGATCGTTGGGCTGATCCACGACCTGCACCGCGCAATGGAGAAAACGCTCCAGAGCGTATGCCAGTCAAACTCGGACAAAACTGAAACGCACTTCAACTCACCCATGGCAGCCCATCAAATACCTAGGGAAAAGTTTGTGAAGGG
>JAURFH010000242.1 GCA_030834415.1 Verrucomicrobiota bacterium
CGGTGTGTCGTGGGTTACACCGGGCGCTCAAACAAGACTTACACGTTTGAGGGCAAAGAAGTCGGCAGCGAAACTACGGTCATCGGGGCGGCGTCTATTGCCGCCAGTACATCATTCAAGGTACCCCTGTGGGGCGACAGCCGCCACGTTACCATAACCCTTGAGAACGACGAACCGCAGCCGTGTATTATCACATCGGCGGCGTGGCGTGGGTTCTTCAACGAGGTATCACGGCAGGGCTAGGGAGTGACCAATGGGTAAAGAAGTAAGCTCTCAGGATATGGCTGTCGGTAAGATTGGTGTTCAGGCGTTACAGGGGGTACTCGGCGTCACCGCTGCCCGCAGCAGGGCCAGCGCAGCCGCCGATAAAGCCGCTGCCGACATTGCTGAATTTCAGAGACAGAAGGAAGAAGAGCGGGTAAACGCCCGGTCTAGAATGTCAGACCGCGCCCGTGAAGCTGATCGTAGAACAGCGGCTATGGTCGCGTCGATGGCGGATAACGGCGGGATGGGGACAGGGAACGCAAGCCGGTTTGCCGGTCAAATAGGCGGCATGGCTGGTATTGACTTCGCCCGTATCCAGTACAACTCCGACCAGAAAATTGGGGCGCTAACTGCGGCCCAAAGGGCTGCGCGCATGGAGGCGGCGAACGCCATGCAGCGAGCACGCGGGGAAATGTTTGCGTCCGTCTTGGGGACCACTGGTGGGATTCTGGAGACGTACGCCAAGGATCAAGAGAGACAGCGACTAATCGCGCGCCAGAAGCAAACTGGTGGTACTCTTCCTGGTGGCGTCCCCGGAACGGCGCGCACATCTACGGGCATTAGCGTTAAGAAATAAGGAGTGACAAATGCCGATTGAACTTGGCCAGACGGGGGGCAACAGACCCTCGCGCTCCTCTCGTTCTCCGACCGCCAACGTAGCTGATGAACGCCCCCAGATTGCGCGGCAGGATGTTGCTCGCCAGACTGGCCCCGTCATGGACGGGTTCGCGTCAGGTCTTGATGCGGTTAACCGCAGTCTGTCGGCTTTCTTCCCGGCCCTTGAACAGTTGTCGGCCACATCGCATGAAGAAGAGATGCGGCGGATCGAGACCGAGAACACAGACTATATGCTTAAGCTGGAGTCCGACGTAAAGAAAGACCCAGAGGCAGCCCGCGAAGCCATGATCACCGGGGATTACTCAAAGTTTATCCCAGAAGACGCAATGCGTAGCCGCCGGGTTATCGCCAACACCTTTAAGTCGCTTGTCGCCACCCAGATGGCTGACGAGGATTATAATGCTGGCGTCAAGGACGCTATTATGGATACGCCGATGGACGGCGATCCCGATGAGGCTGTCCGGGCGCACATTAAGGCCAACACAGACGGTGCCGACCCTCTGTTTGCGTCGGTATACGGCAACCGCTTGGGGGCCAATGCCTCCAAGCAAGTGCAGGAATGGCGTAACAAACGGCTTGAGTACCAGCAGAAAGAAGCTGGCAAAACGGCCACGGCGGCGCTGACCGAAGATATCGGAAACGGCAACTTCCAAGCCACCCCGGAACATATCAAAGCGTTTCGCGCCCGCATCGCGGCATCGCTTCCCATGAACGGCCCACAGGCCGTGGCTGAAGCCGAAGCCATTGTACACAACACCCTGATACGGGAAGCCGCGAAGGGTTCCGCAATTGCCCTACAGGCGCTTGAAGTGCCTGACCCAGAGCATCCCGGGAAACTCTCGTATTCACAGAAAGAACCCGGGGCTTACGAAAAGGCCCTTAAGCAGTATCACGAAGTGTCCCGCGCCGCGAAGCACGCCAATGCGTTTACCGATTACGACGAGATTAACCGCCGTATCGCTGCGCTGGCGGCTGGTGTCCCTGAGGTTATCGGGACCGACGCGCAGGGCCGGGAAACCAAGGACAGCATGGCGGACATCTACGCCGCCGTTAAGCAGTTCAAAGACGACTACGGCGACGGAAGCGCGCAGTACACCGATTTGCTTAAGGCCCTCCCCAAGGTTACGGCTGGACAGGCCGAACGTTCAGCTATGATTAACATGGCCGCGTCGGGTCTAACAGTAACCGGGAAACAATCCGAAATCAACAAACTTCTGGATGACAAGGGCGGCACGATACAGGCAATAGCGTCCGCAATCAAGGCGAACAACCCAAATATGCCCGCCAATAAGGCAGCGGCTGCGGCTGTTGTTCGGTACAACCAAATGGTCGCGCACAATGGCCGCACGGAAAACCAAAAGACATCCGCAAGTGACGTTCTTATGGCGGGGTCCGATCCGTCACAGGCCATGGAAGTTTATTCGGAGACGAAAGCTCTTTGGAAATTAGCACGCGGAACATCCAAGGAATCTCTGTTGACGCCCGAAGCTCGCGCCATCTTCACGCTGATGATGGACGCCGAGGAGTCCGGTGGAGACCCTATGCGTATCCGCGAGGACTTCAGAACGGCGCTGGGCAACAGCCCACAGATTAAACCCGCTCAGTGGATGAACAACCACCTAGTTGGTGACCCCGAAGACAGGCGGGGGTCTGCCGTAAGTAAGAAGAAAGAGATGGCGAAGAAGGCCGCCAATAACGTGGATGTCCCAGAACACCTCCGCGTTCCCGGGTCTTTGTGGGGGACAAACAAAGTTAAGTGGGACAACATCCCGCATAGCATACGTCTGGAAATCCACGAAGCCGCCAACAACATGCTAATCGCCATGGACGGTGCCGGTAAGCCGGACCCAAAGAAAGCGTACGAACTCGCAGTTAAATCTGTGTTGGCGTCAAAATCCGTCAACAAGGTTGGCGACGAATATGTCGTGGCCGAAAACTTAATGCCGAAGTTGGTGCTGGATCGCAACGGCCAGCCGCAGCGCCCGGTGCAGATTGACGCCAGCACGGTTGACCGGTTTAACAAGAGCTTAAACGCTGAAGGCAATAAGCGTATGCTTGCGGCTATAAACGCCCCGGCGAAAGATATTGGGTTTTCTCAGGACAGCCTTACAACCGCCGGGGAAGGCGTGGCCGTAAATCGAAAGAACGAAGCGGGGTACGCGGACCATACCGCAGTTTCTCCCAACGCCGTCATTCGCGTCCCGACCGAATCAGTTCAAGGGACTGAAGGTGAGTTCTTCAAGTACCAGCCAAACCCAGACGGCACCACTAATCTCGTGGCTCCGCCAGCCCCGAAACCCGGTGAACCCCGGCGCATCTACGTCGAGCCGAAGAGCAATTTCCATTGGTCTTGGGACGACAGCATGTATCGCTGGTCTCTTCGGTATTCTGAAATAGACGGGGAAAATTACCTTAAGCGGAAATCTTTTACCGACGTACGCCAAGTCATGGAACAGCAGGATCGCGCTGGTATGGAAGTTGGCGATATTGCCGGTCAGGTGCGTAAGGCTGGTCCGAGGACGCTGCGGCGGGCCTTGGATATCACCACAGCAGAACGGCAGGGGCAGGTCGAACTTGGGTCGCCAGCGGTGCCTGATGGTTACGCCCCGCCCCTTCTGGAATCGAAGTCTCGCGGTATTGCTAAAGCGCGTGGAGAAATCCTCGACGCTCTACAGGAACGCGGCAGGATCGACGGCGACGAGCGCCTTCGTCTTGAGGGTCAGGAATTTAAGTTTGACGACTCAGAAGACGACTGGCGTCTGTGGGATAAAGAAGTCGATAAGAGTATTGACTTCACGTTTAAGAATGGCCGCAGTGAACTTGATGATCTCAAGGCCCCGCTGTCCAAGCGGACTACTGTTGCCATTAGCAATTTCATCAAGCATCAAGAAGGGTCTTCGGCTACTATATACGACGACGCGAAGCCCGGGAAACAGAAGTGGATCGCAGGTAAATCACGCGGCCACCCAACGATTGGCTATGGCTTTAACCTCAACCGGCCTGACGCCGACAAACTGCTTAAGCAGGTAGGGTTCTCAAAGAAAGAGGCGCTACAGTTTAAGCCAATGACGGCGGAGCAGCAGGAAGATTTGTTGCGGCTTGGGATGAAAGATAGCCTATCGTATATACGAAAGACCTTTAAGGATACGCCGCTTGCCCAACACCAGTTGATTGCGCTGGCGTCGTTGGCTTACAACAGCGCGTGGGATGACAAAGGCCCCAAGTTAATTGGGCCGAAACTCCGAGAGTACATTAAGGCTGGCGATCTACAGGCAGCAGCCAACGAGATCAGGAACCGGTCTAACGTAACAAAGAACAAGGGACTACAGAGACGCCGCGAAGCTGAAGCTGATATGTTCCTTGGTCTCGACGTTGGAGAGCAAATCCAGTAGGAGAAATAGATGAGTTTTACCGACGATAGCTCGTTTACCCGAGCGACGACAATCCTTGGGGAAACCCAGATTGAAGGTAAGCTCCTACAGGAAAAGCCCATGTCATCCGGCGTCACTCCGTATGACTTCTCTAAAATTGACGCCGGAACTGAAGATGTCACCATTGCTGACAGTTTCTGGAGCGGGTTGACCAGCACAGGTGTAATCAGCGGCGCTCTACAGGCAACGCAGGATACGGCAGACCCAATCACCGACCCCACATTTAACGCGGAAGATTGGGCTGCCGCCAATCCCGAGAAGGCCAAGGTTCTTGAGCCGCTTCTTCAGGATAACCAGATATTCTCAAAGATTGTCGATGTCCGCAACGCCACGCAGATGGATGAGTTTGTCGCCAAAGTCGAAGACAGCCAGCGCAAGCAAAAAGAAATGTTTGCCAACCCAGTGTCCGGCATTGCGGGCATGGTTTCTGGCATTGGTTTAGACCTTATTGCGTACGCTGCGGTTGGCGGCGTTGCGGGCGTGTCTTTCCGGGGGGCTGCCGCCATCCCCGAAATCACCGCCGCTATCCGCGCAATGGGCGCTGCGAGAGCGGGCGCTGCCGGGGCCACCGAAGGTTTCGCAGAACGCACTATACATTCGTTCAGCGACCCGACCATAACCACAGATGACATCATTATCGCCACGGCCATCGGGGGGACACTTACCGCCGGTCTTGGTGGTTTATTCCCCCGTGTCGTGGGTGGCCTTGGTGTGGCCGACGACCTCGTCAAGAACATCCCGCTTCGTTACTCCGACGATGTGATTAACGAAGCTCGCGTTGCGCGTGGGATGATGCCTGATGGCAACATCGGCGCGGCGCGCGTTGTCGGCTCTGATGAAATCCAAGTCCCCGGAAGGGGCGCGGCGGGGCTTGGCGTGGCTCGCGCTGTGGACCGGTTGGCTAACATGCTTGGCGTCAACGCCGAGCGGTGGTTCCGCAGCCCGAAGCGGGCGCTGGTTGACATGGGCATCACCGGTAAGAAGGAATTTGAAACCTCGCGTCTTGAGGGGTTTCGTGTGTTCTACGACCGGATGAGCCGCATGGCCCGCATTGGTATCGCTAATCAGGCTGAGATCGACGGGACCGGAGTTCGCGCTACGGCTGCCGAGGATATGCGGCTTCTGTATTCAGAGTCCTTAACCAAGGCTGAAACAGATAGTCAGCAGGTCTACACCGATATGCTGATGAGCCTACAGGGCAAGGGTAAACTCAAGGCCCACATCATCAACAGCGCGACGGCTGAGTTGAGGTCTTCGGGGAAAACCAAATACCTGACCCAGAACGACCTAGAGTTCGTCGCGGATAACTATTCGTATTCCCGCGCCATGCTCAAGGAAGGCGAGCAGGTCGATCCCAATAAGATCATCCCTCTCGACATCAAGCAGAAAATCAAATCCGAT
>JAURFH010000243.1 GCA_030834415.1 Verrucomicrobiota bacterium
ACCACGGCGGCAAAGAATCTGGGCTATTACAGCGAGCAGGAATTTGATTTTGCCCCCTACGAAGCGTTCCGCAGCCAGATCGTGGAATTGGGTCGCGCTTGTGTGCACAAGAATCATCGCAACCTCGCGGTGCTCGGTCTGCTTTGGAAAGGCATCGCCAATTACGCCCGTGAATATGGTGGCCGGTATCTGATCGGCTGCAGCTCACTCACGTCACAAGACCCGGCGGAAGGTGCGAGCATGTATACGCAGATCATGCGCACGAACCTCGCTCCAGTGGAGTGGCGCACGCTGCCCAAGCCGGCGTATGATTGCCCCATGGATATGCTGGCTGCCGAGGCGCCGAAGATCCCCAAACTCCTGCGCGCTTATCTGACCATCGGTGCGAAGATTTGCGGGCCGCCCGCCTTGGATCGCCAGTTCAAGACCATCGATTTCCTCACCTTGCTCGATCTCGAGTCGTTGCCGGAGGATGTGAAACGGCGTTTCCTCTCCTGACGTCTTCGGGATTGCATTCCGCTCTAGGGCACGCCATGTCTTTTGACCGTTGATGAAAGGCTTCTGCAAACATCCGTTCCGCGCGCTGTATCGGGGAGCCACGTTTCTTTTTTCCCTGCTGCTCATCGCGCGAGACTTTCGCCGGACCGTTTCGGTGAAAGGCAAGGATGCGACTATCAAGGACCGCGCCTTATGGTTGCATCGCAGCTGTCAACGGTATGTGAAGCTGCTGCACCTTGATCTGGAGGTCATCGGAGAACCGCCCCGAGGTGGTTTGCTGGTGAGCAACCACATGGGGTATGTGGATATCATCGTCCTCTGCGCGGTGACGCCCTGTGTTTTCATCTCCAAGAGCGATGTGAAACGTTGGCCCATCTTCGGCTACTTCGCCGGCTTGGGCGGCACGCTCTTTGTGAATCGCGAGAAGCGCTCCGATGTGGGACGCCTCGCTGAGGAGATGCGCGAGATATTGGATTCTGGCGCGCACTTGGCCCTGTTTCCGGAGGGCACCAGTTCCGGTGGTGATTCTGTGCTGCCCTTCAAGTCCGCCCTGCTGGAGCCCATCACGCAGATCGATCTGCCGGTGACTTCGGCTGCGGTGGTGTATTCGCTTCCTCCTGGTCACGGATTGGTATCTGAAGAGGTCGCTTATTGGGCAGATATGACGCTGGTGCCGCACTTGCTGAATATCTTTTCCAAAGAACGTATCGGTGCGAAAGTCGTCTTCGGAGAGCCGCGGGTCCACAAGGCGGACCGCAAGCAGCTCGCCAAGGAATTGCACGCCGAAGTGCTCGCGCTCCAGCAAAGCGCGCGCACTGAGGGGAAGGAACCCGTATGCGTATCGTGATCACCTGTGGCCCCAGTTATGAGCCGGTGGATGAAGTCCGCCGCCTCACGAATTTCTCCACGGGTGAACTCGGTGTGTTGCTGGCCAATCGCCTCACCGCTGATGGCCACGAGGTCTTTTGCCTGAAGGGTGAAGCAGCTACTTATGCTGGCGTGTGTGATGCGCGGCACCAGCTCGTTTTCAGCACAAACGATGATCTCGTGCAGAAGCTCGAAACCATCGCAGCTCAAGGTGACATCGGGGCCGTCCTGCACTGCGCGGCCCTCTGTGATTTCAAGGTCAAGCATGTGCAGACCGCAGCGGGTGAAACGCTTACCGACCGCAAAGTCTCCAGCCGGGCAGGTGACCTGACCATCTTGTTGGAACCGGCAACTAAGGTGATCGGCAAGTTGCGTGGTCTGTTTCCAAAAGCTCAAATCATCGGCTGGAAGTACGAGCTGGATGGCACGCGTGAGGATGCGCTCATCAAGGGTTGCACGCAGATCCGCGAGAACAGCACCGACCTATGTGTCGTCAATGGTCGGGCCTTCGGTTCCGGTTTCACGGTCAGCGCGGTTGAAGCGACCATTGCCGAACTGGCCGACAAGCAGGAACTTGTCGGCTGGGCGTCCACTTTGTTGGCTGGGAAATGAAAAAGGCGCAAGGAATCGCTTCCTTGCGCCCTGAAGAAGAGGCCTAGAGCGTCTTATTTGTCGCTTGCCCGGATGCTCCACATGCCGAATTGCTGGGTCTGATCCGAGGTGGTTTTTGCCGGCGGCAGCAATTCCGCGTGCCCATCCACGAAACCATACTGCCACATACCATCATGATGCTGTTGGATATAGGCACCGGAGCTGGTGGCGATGTCCGTGCCGACTTGCGCTTGGTAGCGACCACCTGCGGAGCTCCAGCTCGCTTGATCTACCCAGGCGGTGACAGCGCCGACCTTTTGCTCGGTCGTGGTGCTGCCGTTGCTGTAGTTCACGCGTTCGGTCAGCAAGATGGTGTCCTCCGGTGCTTGCACCACCGAGGTGTAAACGGCCGGCAGATTACTGACTTTCATGGCGGTCCAAGCGACATTGGTGGCGCCGTTGGGGCCCGGCTTGTACCAGCTGCCCACATTCATATTGCGGTCGAAATAGTAAACGATACCCACGCCAGTTTGGGCGGCCGGATTGGGAGCTTGATTAGCGGTTCCGCCCGATTCTAGGTTCGGGCCGTTGTTGAATTTGTAGCGCGGCATCGCATAAGTGCGTAAGGCGCGGGCCACACCATTGTTATTGGCGGCTTCGATTACAAGGTCCGGGATCCACTTATCCGCCGGGCAGCGAAGGATTTTAGGCGCCCACTTGATATCCGTGGCCCAGTTCATGTTGCCATCAGTCTTGGGTTGGGCACCGCCGATATAGGAGAACAGCAGTTTGTCCCAAGAGCCCGAGCCTGCGCCGCTGGCCATCTGCAGACCGGCATAAGGCAGCTTTTCCGAGTTATCAGCCGTGTACATGCCATTGCCTAAGGCAAGCTGTTTCATGGCATTGGTGCATTTGCCGGCCAAGGCCCGTGATTTGGCTTTGGCGAGCGCGGGCAGGAGCATGCCGGCGAGGATCGCGATAATGGCGATGACGACGAGCAGCTCGATCAGGGTAAAGGCCAGCCGCTGGATACGTCCGGCCGGGGGTGTTTGCGTTTGATTTGGCATATGGTTTTTGGGGTGTTCTAAGTTGGGTTACTGGAGGACGACTTTGCCGGTGGCCGGGTCGATGGCGTAACGCTGACCGGCGGGGGCGGCTGGAAGTTGTTTGAGGATGCCTGCGGTGACCAGTTCATTCAGGTCTTGGACGGGCCCCTTTTTCTTCTGTTGCGCTTCTTCATAGGCCATCTGTTCAGCCTCGGTCTTGAAGGCTTTTTGGTAGATATCAGAGGGTACAGTGCGCGACTCGTTCAGCTCGCTGACCAAGTGGTTAAGAAACTCCAGGTCCGACATCGGGTTTCCCTGAGCGTTGATGGGGCGGTCTGCCACCGCCATGCTGATCCCGCCAGCGGCTGCTGCTGCCGCAGCACCACCTGCTGGGGGCGGGGCGATGGTCACCGCATTATCGCCGATGGAAATCGCCGCCGGTGCCGCCTCAGCGGAAGTTGCCGGTGCCGCCGCTGGTGCGGTCTCTTCTTTGGGGGAGCAGCCTAAAGCGATCGCCGCCATGAGCGTGATTGCGCCTGCGAGAGTGATATTTAGCTTGGTTTGCATTTACTTAACTTTGAAAGCTAGCTCGTTTGATAACATTATTGAATAGGCATTTATGGCTATATAAGCAAAAAAAATTAGAAATCGTAATGCAATTCAACTGTTAATTTAGGTGTAATTATTGATACTTGCTTTTTAAATGAATGTTTCTTCCTTAAGGTGTTTATTACGAGTTTCTTACACTTTTTGAATCCGAACTGGAGTAAAGGCTCCTGAGATGTCCGTGTGGTTTTTTGAGGCTACGTATGCAGATGGCCTAGGACTAGTCATCAAGGATATCGTTTATTAATTAATAGCCAAACCGAGTAGGATTACTGATTTTTTAGCAAGATGGACAGGGTAGAATTGGGCTTTGCAGGTAGTCCCCCAAAAATGAAAAAGGCGCTAGGAATAACTTCCTAGCGCCGTGAAGAGAAAATCTAAGAGCGTTTTATTTATCACCCGCCCGGATGCTCCACATACCGAACTGCTTTTGCGTGTTAGACGAGGTCTTGGCGGGAATCAACAGTTCCGCGTGGCCATCGACAAAGCCATACTGCCATTGATCGTTGTGGTGCCACTGGGTGTAGACCCCGGAGCTGGGGGCGATAGAAGTTCCTACAGAGGCGTGGTAGCGTCCACCGGCTGAGCTCCAACTCACTTGATCGACCCAGGCGATCCAAGTGCCGACCTTTTGCTCCGTGGCATGCACTCGCTCGGTGATTTCAATCGTCTCGTCTGGAGCCTGGACCATGGAGGCGTAGACGGCCGGCAGATTGCTGACCTTGGTCTTGGTCCAGTTGACGTTTGTGGTGGTGCTGTTCGGGTGCCACCAAGAACCTACCGGCATGGTGCGATCAAAGCCGAAGACGATACCGACGCCGGTCTGGGCGGCCGGGTTGGGCGCTTGATTGATTATGGCGCCATCATGCACGTTGGGGCCCTCGCTAAATTTGTAGCGCGGCATGGCGTAGGTGCGGCGGGCACGAGCCACATTATTGTTTGAGGCCGCATCAATGGTGCCTTCGTCTTGGATGAACTTATCAGCCGGGCAGCGCAGAATTTTGGGAGCCCATTTCACATCGGTGCTCCAGTTCATGTTGCCATCGGTCCGTGGCTGAGCCCCGCCTATGTAGCCAAAGATGAGTTTGTCCCATGCGCCTTGACCTTGGCCGCTGGCCATATTGAGGCCGGCATAGGGTAGCTTGTCGGAATTATCGGCCGTATACATGGCCATGCCTAAGGTGAGCTGTTTCACACTGTTGGTGCACTTGCCAGCCAGGGCGCGGGATTTGGCCTTGGCCAAAGCGGGCAGCAGCATGCCGGCTAGGATGGCGATGATGGCGATGACGACCAGCAGCTCGATCAGGGTGAAGGCAAAGCGGGACTGCTGGCCCGTTCGGGGAGTTTGATTTGGTTTAGGCATATGGATTATGAGGTTTGGGAGATTTATTGCAGGACCACCTTTCCGCTGGCCGGATCGATGACGTAGTTTTGACCCGCCGGGGCTGGGGGCAGTTCTTTGAGGACACCAGCGGTGACGAGTTCCTTCAGATCCCTCACCGGCGCTTTGCGCTGTTGCATAGCTTCCTCGTAAGCCATCTGCTCGGCTTCAGTCTTGAAGGCCTTCTCTGGGATGGTCACATCTGAGATGCGCGACTCGTTCACTTCGTGGACAAGGTGGTTCAGGTACTCGATATCGGACATCACTTGCCCTTGTGCATTCACGGGGCGTTCTGCTTGGGCGAAATCGATCGCTGCCGGGGCGGCCATGGCCGGCGCACCGGGAGCTGCGTTGGGTGGAGCAGCCACGGCGGATGCAGTGTCACTGATAGAGACTGAGGCCGGATTAGCAGCTGCAGTGGCTGGTGCAGCCTCGATTGGGGCTTCCTCTTGGGAGTTGCAACCCGCAGTCACTGCGAGCAGTAGTATTAAATAAATCGCGGTAAATTTTGATTCTGTCTTATTCATTGGATTTATTTATGCAATTTATATTGATAAATATTATTTAGAAATAGGCACTTTGGGTTACTTATGAATAACAGAAATTAGATTTAATGATTTATCTTTGGATTTCTATTTGAAGACAAACTGGTTCCTTAGCTTTTACTAGTTGATTGGTATAACTGTAAGTATCTCTATATAAAGTATTTATGGTTTTT
>JAURFH010000244.1 GCA_030834415.1 Verrucomicrobiota bacterium
GACAGGCATCACACCGAAGCTTCGAAAAGAAAGTTCTACCAGCAGTCACAAGTTTTGGGTCAGGGTTAAACCCTGAGTTCAATCCGGTCTGATTTCGTAACAGGTAACTGGCGATATTCTGCGCTTCGAAACGATCAAGTTTAAGGTCTGGCATCCGGCCGCCGTGCCGGACCGCAAGAGGATCCACAAGAAATTTGGTCAAGCTTGCGACCGAGTACTGTTCCTCCAGCGGACCTAAAAGAACCGAATCCGGAAGTGATGACTCAGGAGAGTGGCACGCTACACAACCGATCGAGTGATACAGTTTTTTGCCACGCGCGATAGCCCCCTGCTTGGGAGGAGTAAACGTGACAGAGGCACTATCTAGACTGGCCAAGTAATGCGCCAGTGCTTCAGCCGTCTTCTTCCGTTCCTCAGGCGGCAAATACCCAAGCACATCCGGCATAGTCGTTCCTGACTTTACCGAAGAAGGCCCGGCGATGAACTTCCGTATATGATACCCCGACACACGAGAACCAACGGACGACAGGTCTGGCCCCGGCTTCGCCGCGAGCGTTGGCTCACCGGATACATGACACGCGGTGCAAGCCAGCTCACTTAAAAGGACTTTGCCAGTGAGTTTGGCAGGCATCTGAGGCTGTCTGGCCAACCCCGGAACGAAATGCTGCACTGCTTCACCGCCGAGTGATACGGCCAATGAAACTAACAACAAAATGGCGGACCAAATTTTCATACCGCTACTACAAAAGCGAATGTCAGGGTCAATGTTTGCACGATCACTTGCATGCTCATTTCGAGTTGGAACCACCTTTCACCGGCCGACTACGGCCAGAGGATTTGGATTGATTGAGCAGTTCCTTGAGTTCCCAGGCCACTTCAGGGTGCTCTGAAATCAGGTTACTCTTCTCTGCTGGATCCGATTCCATATCGTAAAGCTGGCCAGTGGCATCCTTGACGAGTTCAGGCAGGGCGTAGGGTTTTAATTCTTTCGTCGCATAATTGTTTCCGCCTGAGCCAGGATGATCGATGTATTTCCATTTGCCGCGACGGATGGCAAGCGTCCGCGCACCAGCAAAAGCCTGGGTGAGCAAGTAAGGCCGTGCCACTTCAGCGCCGCTATCAAGCAGGGTTGGTAACAGATTGAAACTGTCATCTGCTGAATCATCAGGAAGACTTGCACCAGTGATGGCTGCAGCCGTAGCCATGATGTCGGTTAAACTGATAATTTGAGCATTCGTCGTCCCTGTTTTCACCCAACCGGGCCAACGCACGATGAAAGGCACGCGATGACCTCCCTCCCATTGGTCGCGTTTCATGCCGCGCCAGGGTCGTGCGCCATCATGATCATAGTCGGCACGCATACGAACCACGCTGGTGACCTCCGGTCCATTGTCGCTGGTCAGAATCACCAGTGTGTTGTCCGCTACGCCCAATTTCTCAAGAGTGCTCAGCAGTTCTCCGACAATCTGATCAAATTCAAAGATGAAATCTCCATGCGGACCGGCCTGGGTCTTGCCCTTAAATTGCGGTGCGGCGAAAGAAGGCAGATGCACGGCATGCGAGGCATGGTAAAGGAAGAAAGGGTTTTCCGGTGACTGGCGAACATGCGCTTCAAGAAATTCACGGCTCTTTTGGAGAAACACCATATCCAGCTCTTCCATGGGGAAGTTGGTGGCAATGAGCCCTTCGCGACAATCGTTGGCGTAAGGATGCTTCGGAAGCGAGCCGCGGTCGATAGGTGCCACTGGCGGGACCGGAATACGGTCACCTTCTATGAAAGCATAAAGCCAGTCCGTACCGGGACAGCAAGCCGTGCCAAAGAACCTGTCGAACCCGTGATCAAGCGGTCCGCCTTCGATACGGCGGGAGTAATCAATGCGCCGCACCGCTTCCAAAGTTCCTTGATGAATCGGCTCGCCTGCCTGATCGCGAAATGTCCATCCGATATGCCATTTGCCTACCGCTGCGGTTTCATAGCCCTGTTGACGTAACATCGCCGGCAACGTCAACCGCCCCGGAGCGATCAGGGATGGCCCACCGACACCTGTAAAAACCGTCCCGCCGCGCGGCACTCGAAAGGCCATCTGCCCAGTCATCAAGCTGTAACGACTCGGCGTGCAGACTGTAGCCGGACTGTGGGCATCCGTAAAAAGCATGCCCTCACGCGCCAAACGGTCGATGTTCGGCGTAGCCACCTTGGATTTGGCATTGTAGCACCCGACATCGCCATAGCCAAGATCATCGGCGAGTATCACCAATATGTTCGGCTTTTGCCCGGCAGCAGTTGCGATGCCGCAAAGCAGCATCAAAAGCACCGCCATGAGCACCGGACGTTTCATTGTTTATCGATGATGAATGCCGGACGAGAGAGCACACCTTTCGACAAAGCCCCATAATGATCGGAACGCCAAAAGTTTTTCAAATCGTCGGCGGTGATAAGCTGTAAGCCAGGGCTAACCACCGCTGGATTGCAAAGGATATACAGGTTTTCTGCCGTGATATATCCGCAAACATTGAGGGTGTGGCCCGCAGAACCGCCTGGATACTGCGGTCCGATATACTTAAAATCCACGACTACGGGACGACCGGCATCGAGCTCGCGTCGCAGCATAGCTGTCGCCTCTTCGAATCCAACGTCATCTGGCGTGAAAGTGATCAGTTTCCATTTCTGACCTATCTTTCCTGATGCATCGAGCAGATGCCCCCAGTCAGTGCCAGTCCCCAACGGTGAGGGGCAAAGTTTCTTGAATCCCCAACCACTGATGTCACTACCTTGGAAACGGGCAAACGCAGCACAAGCAGAGGCCCCGCAATTATTATAGCCTTGATAAATATGAGGCATTTGCACGAAGGCAAATTTTCCCGGTTCACACTCCCGTTGGCGATACTCGATGAGTTTCAACAGGTCAGCGCCTTGCTGGGCTGAGGCGTTGTCCGAAGGCTGGGCGGGATGTCCCGTTGAACCAGTCGGAAGCAACTTTGACGCCTTCCTCCAGCTTTCCTTGGCAAGTTCCAAATTGCCGGCCTGAAAGTGCATTTCCCCCAACACGACCAACCCCGAAGGATTGTTCAGCTCCGCCGCTCTTTCTGCCAACTTACGGGCCCTCATTTCATCACGTTTCACACCTTCACCAGAGAGATAAGCCAGTGCTGCGGACACCGCCGCCCGCCCATGGCCCTGCGCGGCCGCTTTCTCCCACCAAACTAGCGCCTTTGTGACATTTTGCTCAGTACCTTGGGCGCCGAAATAGCATTGACCAAGATTGAAAGCCGCTTGGGGAACCTTTGGCGCCGCCGCTTTGAAATAACCGAACGCAATCTCCGTATTGCGCTCCACCAAATTACCGCGAAGGTAAGCAAACCCGACAAAATCCATTGCTTCAGCGCTGCCCCCATCCGCCGCCCGATGCGCCCATTTCATCGCTTCGATGTCGTTTTTTTCGATTCCCCTGCCATCGCGATACCGATACGCCTGATCCAGTTGAGCTTTGGGGTCTCCTTTTTCTGCCCGGGCACGCAAATCGTCCAATTCGGCAGCTCCTGTGAGGTTTGGCACCAAAAGCACACTCATAAACAACAAAGTAGCGAGATGTACTGACAACTTCTGCGCATCAAAACATTGTCTCACCGCTGCCCGTGATGAAATTGAATCCATACGATATCACTGCTATGTTGTCAGGGATGCTGACGGGCGTCTTGACTGATTTGACTTCGATATGCATCAAAAGCAGCACAATAGCGCATCGCCCCACCTGAGAACATATGGTTTCTGTCCAGTTCAGCATGTCATGAAGAAAAAAAACTCCACGAGCATCACTGGCCTTACGGCTCTCGCTGAGGATTTGCAATTGGACATGCGACACGTCGAGCATATAGCCGATTTGATGCATGACACCGCCTTCTTTGTGAAAGACGCTGAAGGTCGCTACGTCATGGTGAACCAGTCCTTGGTCGAAAGACATGGATTGGAAAGCAAATCGCAGATGATCGGCCATCGTCCTTGTGAAGTGTGCCCGGGGGATTTTGGTCGCATCCCCACAGAACAAGATGCGCAAGTGCTACGGACTGGGCGACCGATTATCGAACGATTGGAGCTTTTTTGGCGGCGTCCCAACATGCCGGTGTGGGGACTTACGAGCAAAATGCCCATGCGTGACAAGCAAGGACGGATAATCGGCCTGATCGGCATTTCCAAAGATCTGACGATACTTGTAGGTCCTCAAGAGATACCAAGCAACGTAGCGTTGGCATTGCGTTACTTGGAAAGCGCCTTCACTCAACCTATCGGCCCCGCTTCACTCGCGCGCAAAGCAGGCATGAGCAGCGCTCGATTCGCCCGGCTCATCAAACGAATACATGGTATCAGCCCGATGCAACTGATAACCAAGACCCGCATCACAGCCGCTTCCCGTCAGCTAATGGAAACAGATTTCTCCGTCGCCCAAATCGCCCATGAATGCGGTTTCGCCGACCATAGCGCTTTTACCCGCGCCTTTCGATCAGCCACCGGCAGCACACCTACCGAGTTCAGAAACGCTAGAAAGTGATTTGATATTCAGATGCCAAAAACATACACTAAAATTTATCTCTGGGTATTTAGGCCAATCTTTCATTACAAAAAAAACACGGCGGGCCGAGCAGCAATCGCCCGCCGCGTTGTAAACAAGATTGCCTCGTGCTAAGGAGCAATCTTTTCACTTAACCATTCCCGAGCCTGGTTTAAGGAGCCCTTCACTTCATCGTAAGACTTGTTGAATCCATCCTTCACCTTGTCCCAGGTGCTCTCGCCGACATGCTTGATGCCATCGAGTTGCTTATCCAGACCTGCCAACTTGTCACGCAAGGCTTGCAGTTTGGCTTTACCCTCGGTTTTCACATCGTCACTAGAATTCTCCAGTTTAGTCGCCAAGGTATCCAATTCCCGGTTGATGCCGGCCAGTTTGGCTTTCATCTTGTCAACGAACTCCATCCTTTGCGCATAAGCATAGTCATTGATCGCGCTGGCGGCCTCCTTGGTTTCTTCGGTGGCCTTCTCCAGTTGCTGCGAGGCAGTCTCCATACCTTCAGCCAGCGGTTTAGATTCATTGGCCAGCTTGCAGCCGACTGCAAAGACCGTAGCCGCCAGAAATGTGATTGCCAGTATGTTCGTTTTCATGATGTTCCTTTCCCTTTAGTAATTAAACGGTTTAGAAGGTCGTGCGAAAGCCGAGCCGAACTATCCCGTAGTTTGCCGTCTTGTCTGTCAGCACATAACGGCCATCCGTGAAGATGCCGAACGAGTGAGTGAACCGGTATTCCAATCCACCACCCACATGTGCAAACCATTGATCGGTCAGATCAAATCCATGTCCGCCGCCTCCATATACATAGGGAGCCAGGCCACTGGCTCCGATCGAAAGGTGGAATATCGCACTGGCTGAAGCACTATCCACCACGCTATGGGCGGCATTCTCAACATAGGCATCCCCGCCGAAACCGAAATGGCGGGTGATGAAATAGCTCATGCCGATACCGCCCCCCCCAAGCGCGCATCATTCTTGATGCGATTCGCCGAGATGTTGTTGATCGTTTCCCGCCCGAATGAGGCCGAGCCGAAACCGTCAAAAACCATTTCGTTGGCATAATAAGTGACCGGGTTCACTTTTCTGGTCCACATGGGGTGTTAGTCTCGGGACTGGTTTGAGTTTATGTTTTCGTCTGTTCTT
>JAURFH010000245.1 GCA_030834415.1 Verrucomicrobiota bacterium
TGAAGCGTCTGGCCACTATCACCGTCATCGGCAAGGACAAGACGGGCGTCATCGCCCGTATCACCAACTATTTGTTTCTCTGCGGCGCCAACATCGAGGCTTTGGAAGAGCAGGTCACCCGCGGCCAGTTCAGCATGACCGTCAATGCCTCCTGGGCGGCGGGCAAAATCCAGCCGGAAGCGGTGCAGAGCGGGCTGGCGGCCTTGGGCAAGGAGCTTGGCATGGAGGTCACCCTCCGCTTCACCACCCCGCACAAGCGCCAGCGCATGGCCATCTTTGTCACCAAGGAGCCCCGCTGCCTGGAGACACTCCTCGCCGCTGCCAAAGCGGGCAAATTAAGCAAAGCGGAACCAGTCTTGGTGCTGGGTAACCATCGCGATCTGGAACCGCTGGCCAAAAAGGCCGGATTGCCCTTCATCCATCTCCCATGGGAGGATCGCGCCAAGGCCGAGGCCAAGGCCTTGGAGATTCTTGCGCAAAATGAGATCGATTTCGTGGTGCTGGCGCGTTTCATGAAGATTCTCTCGCCGAACTTCGTGTGGCGCTACAAGAACAAGATCATCAACATCCACCCCTCCCTGCTCCCCAGCTTCCCCGGGCCGCAAGCCTACCGGCAGGCCTATGAGCACGGCGTGAAGATCATCGGCGTGACCGCCCACTTCGTGAGCATGCACCTGGATGAAGGCCCCATCATCGCGCAGAGCGCCTTCAACGTGAAACCGGACTCCTCACTCAAAGCGATCATGGAGCAGGGCCAGAAGCTGGAAGCCAAGACCCTTCTGAAAGGCGTGCAGCTCTACCTCAACAAACAGCTCGACGTCCACTGGGGCAAGGTGAAGTGGGTGTGATGCCGCTCACACTACCGGCTTCTTCCAGATCGGCACCACGCGCTTCATCTCCTCGATGATGAATTGGCAAGCGGCGAATGCCTCGCCGCGATGCGGGGCGATGACCTCCACCCAAAGGGACGCTTCATTCACCGCCACCACTCCGATGCGATGCACGAGTCGCACCGATTCGATGGGCCACCGCTTTTCCACATCATCAAAAATCTTGCCGAACTGGTGCCGAGCCATCACTTCAAAGGCCTCGTAGTCGATCGCCTTGATGATCTCCTTCCCCTCCGCCGCCCGCACAACGCCCGCGAAATAGATCGCCGCCCCCATGCCTTGCGACATCGTGCGCCCCGCGACGAGCTTCGCCTCATCAATCACTTCAGTAGAGATGGTCAATTCACGTTTCATTCTCAACTCATAGCCGTTTACTGCGCTCCTCACTATTGGGAGGCCGAACTTCGGCTCATCCGCCTTGCACCGGCGGGAACAGGCTGACCTCATCCCCCGCCTGCAGCACATAACTGCGCCCCTGATACTCTACTCCCACCGCGATGAGTGTGGAATGGTTCATCGCCGCGAGCTTCGGGAAACGCCGGATCAATTCCGTGTAGAGCTGCTCGATGGTGCTGCCATCTGCCAGTTCCACCTGCGTCTCCGCGCAATCGGTCAGCTCCTTGAAGTAGGAATAAAAATGGACCTTGGTCGTCATTTCTTCGCCACCAGCTCGTAGATTTCCGGTTTCAAGACACCGATGAACGGCAGATTCCGATACTGCTCTGCGAAATCGAGCCCATACCCCACCACGAAGGCATCCGGTATCTCGAACCCCACATAATCCGCCACTACCTTCTCCGTGCGCCGCGCGGACTTGCTCAGGAGCACGCACACCTTGAGGCTGCGCGGCTTGAGCTTCTTCAACTTGCTCGTGACGAGTGCCAGCGTCTTGCCCGTGTCGAGGATGTCATCCACCAGCAGCACATCGCGTCCTTTCACATCCAGCTTGAGCTCCTTGGTGAAGACCACCTTCCCGGACTTCGTCCCCTTACCGTAACTCGACACCCCCATGAAATCCAAACGCAACGGCATGTCCAGATACCGCACCAGATCCGCAAGAAACATCACCGTGCCGTTCAGCAACGACACCACCACCAGATCCTTCCCCGCATAATCCCGCTCGATATCCCACGAGAGCTCTTTCACGCGTCGCCTGATCTCCCGCTCGCGATAGAGTACTGCCGCCATATCCATCAGGGCATGGTGATTCTGCTTCGGCTTGGGCTTCGCCTTGGTGACCTTGGCTGGCCCCTGCTTTACTTTCGTTTTCTTCTTCACTGCTGCGCCACACGAAACACCGGAAGACAAAACTCCGCCAGCAGATTCCAACACCTGCCGATCATCTTCTCGCCTTCAATCCCACCGCTTGCTTCACCACCGCCGCCAGCCACGCCGCGTGCTCGGCATCCGGTATGGAGCTGCCCAATGCGATGATCCTCCCGGACTTAAGTTCCAATTGCAGATCGTAATAATTCGTACTGCCCGCCTGCATACCAACCTTCGTCGTCACATCAGCTACCTCATCAGCCAGATAGCACGATTCTTTTTTCCCGAGCATTCCCTTGTCGATCACCTTCACCCCGCCAGCATCCGCCTCCACCCGGCTCGAATGCGTCAGCATGCTCACACAGATCACGAGCAACAACGCATCAAACAGACCGAACGCGATGGGGAAGATGATCGGCGCTTTTTTCACCACCGACATCACGACCACAGCGGTGAAAACTGCGGAGAACATCGCTATCCCGATGAACACCCCCAGATTCCGCGCCGCCGGGAACACGATCGCACTTCCACCAGTAGGCAACCCCTGCACTTGGATGCGCGTACCCGCCGGTTGCGTATAAGCCTCGATGGGCTTATCCCAACGCAGACCGGTCAACGAAGACCCACCCGTGACCACGGGCGATTCTGCTGTCCGGAAGACCGGCAGCTCAAACGTCTCGTTCAGGTCCACCCCTGGCACATCCGCCGTCACTTTTAAACGCCAGTGGATGGAGGGATTGCACTTGTCCTTGGAGGCTTCTTCAGAGGCCGCTGGGATCATGAACTGCACCGGCACCCCCGTCCGATCTTGCTGATGCGCCAGCAGGTCTTGCGTCACGACCGCGCTCTCCTCCCACAACATCGTCTCCTTGGTCGTGCGATGTTTGCCCGAGCCCGTCACCAGCCGATGCACGCATTCCAGCTTCAATTTAAATCCATCGCGCGGATTGAGCTTGCGCGGTATCTCGATCATCCCCGCCGCCTGCCCGCCGATGGCACACGGGTTCGCCAACATCTTGAACACCGTCCGCCCATACTTGCGCCGCTGGATCGTCGCATAGATGGCCGCATACAGCAGTGCCAGCCCGACCAACGGAAAGAGCAACGCGAACAACACCAGTTTGTTCCCCTTCTGCAACTCCTTCATCACCACCAAAATCGTGACCGGCGCCGAGACGAGATTCCAGAAGATCGCGAAGACCCAAATCCCCCATACACCAGCACTGCTTTGCGGATCCGCCCTGCCTGCCGCCCAATCCTCCCGCCAGCGCCACGGCTCATCCGGATGCGCCGCCTTGCGGGCGTTCCGGGCCTTCTCCGCGCGCATCGAATAATACCCGAAGACCATCATCCCGAGTCCGCCCAAGGTGAAGATGCACCCAAAAAGCAGGGGCTCCATGATTTCCTTGGGTTTACCCGACGGCAGCAGCCGCAAGCCCTGCACCAGCGCGACCAATCCCATGAGGGTGAATGGCAACGCGAACGCCACCATGCAACCCCAGCCTTCTGATGACGCCTTGCCGCTGCCCTTAGATGGTTCCTTGCTCAGGCCTTCCATGGCTCCCAGCATGCCAAAAGCACTCCGGCAAACCCACTAGAACTTTCTCCAACTTTTGGAATTTGCGGCCGCTCCAGTCCGTTGCTCAGAATTGGAAATACTCCCCCAGCTCCGGCGGTTGTTCCGGCGGGGCCTTCACCGCCGTCGCCCGCTGGATCACCTCATGGATGAACCGCAGCTTGTCGCACACCGGCGAAGTCAGCACAAACGGATACAAGTCCTGCAAACCCATACCCCGGTTGATCGTGTTCAAGGCACTGGTCAGGGGCAGCCACTGATTCAGCAACTCATCAAAACTGAGACTCGTCAGCGGCTTGTTGGAACGCCGCGGCAGTGGACTGAACAACTCCAGTTGTTTCGCTGCCTCCAGCACCAGCCCGTGTTCCGAGGCTGTCTCCATCATGTCCACGATGTGCATGTAGTGCGCCCACGTCTCCGCCCAATCCTCCCACGGATGCGAAGTCGCGTAAGCCGTCACCGTCGATTTCATCGCTTCTGCATTCGGGCCCCACTGATAATAATTATGCAAGGCCATCCCGTAATCGAACGACTCATCCCCGAACAGATTGCGGAACGGCCACAAGTTCGGCGTGAACGAGATCAGGCGGTCCCAGTAGTAATGCCCCAGCTCATGCCGGAAATGCCCCACCACCGTGCGATACGGCTCCAGCAAACGTATCCGCCGCCGCTCCCGCTTGTCCTCATCCGCCTCCGAGATGTTCACCGTGATGAGCCCGTTGCTATGACCCGTCACCACGAGCGGCTCGCTCGGCGACTCCGCCAGGAAGCGGAATCTCAAATTAGCATTGGGATCGGCCGTCCAGGAAAACGGCAGCGAAAGATACTGCAACGTGTAGAGGCAGCGCCGTTTCGCCAGCTCCATCTTTTGCCAGCGCTCCAGGTTGCCCGGCACACTCAGGTCCGGGATCAATTCATTCAACCGGCACGCCTCGCAAAACGGCTGATGATCCGTCACCGGCACCAGCCAGTTACACACCTTGTGCTGATACCAGTTCGCGCACGGCTGATACTCCTTGTCGCCATGCAGGATGAGCGTAGCCATCCCGGCCTCCGTCGGCTCCGTGAATGAGCGCATGTCACGCGCCTCCGGGAGATAACCCACCCGGGAATTGCAGCGGACACACTGGTCATTCTCGAAAAAGACCTGATTACCGCAAACTTCGCACTTGAAAGTCTTCATCACCAACCGCTGGCAACCCCTCAAACATCAGGCCACCGCATCCCTCGATTTTCGATGCGCGTAAGTTGTAATCCAATCCTCCCTCGAGGCACGAAAAAAATCTGTCTGCCCCGCCATAGAGCATATCTCGGCACTGCCCCCGAACTGCCAAAAGCTAAGGCAAGCAAGATAACGCTCCATCTCCCTCGCCCCTCGGAGGGGAGAGGGCCGGGGTGAGGGGTGCCCGCCATTTCCCATCAGGCTTAATCTGTATGTGTTGATCGACGCTTATTAAGTTATGTCAAAGAGCCTACGACACAATCCACCTATGCAACATGAACTGTCTCATATCAGTTTGAGGAATTCGGATCTCTTCCTTCCCCAGTTTAAAACTAAAAACTGAGAACTTAAGATTTCTCCAACCTTCTCCTTTTTGCCGACAACCAGTTGCCAGCACTGAAAACTCTAGCAGAAAACCACCATTCTGCCATCGGTTTCCCTTAAACTTATTCACCAAACCCAACCAATTTCCCCTGAGCAACATCCACCCCCCCCCTTCGTAACTCGCATTTCCCCATCCCTTTTTGCGCCCTTTGCGCCTTATTGCGGCCATCCAAATCCCCTTTCCGTGTATTCCGCGTATTCCGTGGTTCCCCCATCATTTCTCCTTCAACACAAACTGCCCGTTATTCCCCGTGCCCGATCGAAAACTCCCCGTCATCTCCTTACCCTTAATTACTCCAGACCACGCATACGCATCCCCATCCACC
>JAURFH010000246.1 GCA_030834415.1 Verrucomicrobiota bacterium
ATCATGGAAGCGGTGGTGATATGCCAGATCGGCGGATTGATCGGCGTGGCGCTCGGTCTGCTGGGCGGTAATGCGGCCGCCATCTATTTCGAAACGCCTCCCGTGGTCCCGATGGATTGGGTGGTGTTGGGATTGCTGATCTGCTCGGCGGTGGGCATTATTTTCGGGACTTATCCGGCGTTCAAGGCGGCGAATCTGGACCCGATCGATTCGTTGCGGTACGAGTGAGCGGATCGTCAATGCAAGTGTGGCGTCCAGACCTTTAAGAGGTTGTGAGTTTGCAGTGATGATGGACGGTATCATGTATCCAGAAACAGTAATGACATTCTTCCTGTCTTTTTTAGCGGATTAGATTTAATTTGAGCCTGCTAATCAGTAATGCAGGTACGAATCAAAATATGTGGGATCACGTCGGTGGCGGATGCGCAAGCGGCAGTGGAAGCCGGGGCGGATGCCATCGGGCTGATGCTCTGGGGACCGAGTAAACGGTTTGTGACGAACGCTCAGGCAGCGGAGATCGTGCGGTCTTTGCCGCCTTTCATCGCCAAAGTGGGCGTGTTCGTAAATCCCACGATTGAGGAAGTTTTGCAGGCGGTGAAAGAGATCGGGCTGGATACCATCCAACTGCATGGCGAGGAGACGCCGGAGTTTTGCCGCCAGTTCGCGCCGCTCAAAGTGATGAAGGCGTTTCGAGTGAAAGATGCCTCCTCGCTGACGACAATGGCTGATTACGATACGGATGCGTGGTTGCTGGACAGCTATGTGGCGGGTGAAAAGGGTGGCACGGGGGCGGTCTTCAACTGGGACCTAGCGGTGCAGGCGAAAGATTCCGGGCGGCCAGTGGTGTTGGCCGGCGGGTTGACGCCGGAGAATATCGCGGAAGCGGTGCATCAGGTATGGCCGTTTGGGGTGGATGTCTCGAGCGGGGTGGAAACGGCTCCAGGGAAGAAAGATGCGGGGATGATACGGCGGTTTGTGTCGGCGATCCGGAATCTGGAGATCGAACTTGCCTGAGTTGGTTGTTCAGGGTGAAAACTTTTCTTTTGCCAAGTAGGGTGTTTCGGGGAAACTTGCGGGACTGATTTGATTTTATGAGTACTGTGGCGACACCGACGATGCCCGATGCACAGGGACACTTTGGCCCCTACGGCGGCCGTTATGTACCGGAGACGTTGATGCATCCTTTGCAGGAGCTGGAAGAGGAGTATTTCCGGGCGCAAAAAGATCCCGAGTTTCAACAGGAGTTGAGCTATTACCTGCGTGAGTTCGTGGGGCGTCCGACGCCGCTGTATCATGCCGAGCGATTGACGCGTGAGTTGGGCGGAGCAAAGATTTACTTGAAGCGTGAAGATCTGCTGCACACGGGGGCGCACAAGATTAATAACGCGATGGGGCAGGTGTTGCTGGCCAAGCGCATGGGCAAGACGCGAATCATCGCGGAGACGGGAGCCGGTCAACACGGTGTGGCGACGGCGACGGTGGCGGCGATGTTCGGCTTGAAGTGCCGCATCTACATGGGCGAGGTGGATTGCAACCGTCAGGCGCTGAATGTGTATCGCATGCGGATGCTGGGGGCTGAAGTGGTATCCGTGACGGCCGGCCAAAAGACTTTGAAAGAAGCGGTGAGCGAGGCCATGCGTGATTGGGTGACCAATGTGCGCAGCACGCACTATATTCTTGGTACCGCTTATGGGGCGCATCCGTATCCGGTGATGGTGCGGAATTTTCATCGCATCATCGGTGACGAGGCGCGGCGGCAGATATTGGAGAAAGAAGAGCGTTTGCCTAACCTTTTGATCGCATGTGTGGGTGGTGGCTCAAATGCCATCGGGCTTTTTTACCCGTTCCTAAATGATGCGGATGTCAAAATGGTGGGCGTGGAAGCAGGTGGTGAAGGCATCACCCCGGAAAAACATGCCGCGCGTTTCCAAGGTGGTTCATTGGGAGTGTTGCAAGGGACTCGCTCTTACATATTGCAGGATGAGAACGGACAGATCCAATTGACGCACAGTGTCTCGGCGGGGTTGGACTACGCGGCAGTGGGGCCGGAACATGCCTGGCTCCATGATGAGAAGCGCGTGCAATATACCTACGCGACGGATGACGAGACGCTGTCGGCGTTTCAGCGGTTGGCGCAGTTGGAGGGGATCATTCCGGCACTCGAATCAGCCCACGCGGTGGCCGAAGTCATCAAGTGTGCGCCCAAGATGTCCAAGGATGATCTAATCATTGTGAATCTGTCTGGGCGTGGCGACAAGGACGTGGCGCAGGCGGCGCAGTTCTTGAAAATGTGACCCGGCTAGTTCAGGCGCCAGATGGCGGCATTCAGGGCGGTGGCGAAGCTTACCCAACAAAGATAGGGTATTAGCAGCCACGCAGCGTAGCGGTTGAGTGGTTTGAAAACCAGAATGGTTGCCAAGATGCTTGCCCATAAGAGGACTATCTCCACAAGTGCCAGTGCCGGGTTCTTCCAAGCAAAGAAGCAGGCTGACCAGAACACATTCAACCCGAGTTGGATTCCCCAGAGCGTCAAGGCACGTTGCTTGCCCGGATGCCCGCCTTCCCAAATCAACCACGCTGAAACGGCGATGGTGACATAGAGGGCGGTCCAAACGGGGCCGAAAATCCAAGATGGCGGAGTCCACGCGGGTTTGCTAATGGTCTGATACCATTCATTCACCCCTTGGAAGGTGAACCAACTACCAAGGGCGGCGCAGGCAAACACCAAAATGATAAAGCCGGTCAGGGATGTGGCTTTTCGCATAGGCTTAGAGGTAATCCATATTTCGATGAATTCAACTACCCACTGAGAGCATCGTGAATGGGATCGGCATCATATGATGATTCTGGTCCAGACCTGCTTGACTTGTGCTTCGTTCATCTCCTTAATCTCCGCGAAATTCAGCCCGATCTTTTTTATGCGTAACACACAAATCATTGTCTCCGCCTTGGCAATCGCATGCGTCGCTGTTGTCACGACCGCCGTCACCTTGGATGCGCAAGCAGCCGAGAAGCCTAAATACTCCATGGAAGACATCATGAAAAAGGGTTTGAAGGGGGATGACTCGCTCCTGAAGAAGGTTACGGAAGACCGGGCTACGGATGAGGAAAAGAAGCTTTTGGTCGGATACTTTCAGGCGCTGACCCAGCATGAGCCCTCCAAGGGTGATGCCGCGAGCTGGAAGGCCAAGACGGGCGCTCTGTTGGCGGCAACCCAAAAAGTGGTGAAGGGTGACAAGGCGGCTCTGGCCCAGCTCAAAGAAGCTTCCAACTGCAAGGCTTGCCATAACGTCCACAAGGGCGACAAGAAGTAAGCCGAGACGAATTTCAATTAAGAGCATCGCTGCTTTCGGGCTGCGGTGCTTTTTTGTTGAGGTGACTAGGAGTATTGCTTGTCAGACCAGCCGGTGGCCGCGTATGCAGTCAGTGCTTAAGGATGACATTCGGAGTCATAGTGATGCGCGTGATGCGCGTATGCGAGGCCTTGTTGCCCCCTGATTTACTAAGAGCGCTGTTAGTGCCCTTGGTGATTCCGTCTGCCCTGCGAGATATGGGGCTGCGAAGCAAATTGGACAAAGGCTGGCAATATCTAAAAGTCGAAGCGCCGGGGCAATGGAGTTGGTTTCGGGAGTGCGTCCGGTTTCACTTGGTGCGGTTCCTCAATTTTTGGCCTGATCGTCTGGCTGAGAAAGCCTGGCGGGAGCGGGTTGAGATGCAAGGTTTGGAGGCGGTAAAGGCAGTGCAGGCGGCGGGACAACCGTCAATATTGGTGTGCTTGCATCACGGGCCCATCCACGTGTTGCGTTATCTCTTGCGAGCGGCGGGAATTCCTTGTGCCATGGTCGTATTGGAATCGCGGACGGAGCGTTCAGCCGTCAGGGAATGGAAGGACAGCTTGAGCCCGCCCGCTGGAGTGCCGAACGTGTTCTGCCGGGATGAGTTGAAGGAAATGAAGCACTTCATGAAGCAAGGCGGCTGCCTGCTGGTGGTGGCTGACTATGGTAGGGGCAAGATGATGCAGGCAGACTTTGGGCCAGCGAAGATAGAAGTGGCTTCGGGCGCGTTCCGGCTGGCAAGCTCGGTCGGAGCCACGGTTTTTCCAGTGGTTGTCAGCGAAACCGATGGCTGGCACTTTAAACTGTGCGCGGGGGCAGGCAGGTTAGCTGAAAGCGATATGGATGAGCTGGCGCCAGAGATTTTCGATTATTTGGCGGCCAAGGTGATGGCCAAGCCGGAGGCGATGCATTCACAGTTGGCAGACAGCCTAAGAGATCGATAAGGCCAGGAGTTGGAGCAAAACAGCATATTAAATTTGATGAATGATCGAGTCGTACAATGGTTGCGGGAAAATCCACTGGTGATCACAGGCACCGGGGCGGTTTCTGCAGCGGGTGATTCTGTGGAGAAGCTTTGGGAGGCTGCGGTCCAGGGACAAAGCTTGGGACAGATGTTGGAGTTTGAAGAGGGAGTTTATGCCGGGTGTGTGGTGCCGCCGGAAGCGATGAGGACGTGGAAGTCATCGCTGATGCGGAAAGCCGATCGTACAGCGCAGTTCGCGGTCATGGCGGCGCAAGAGGCTTGGTTGCAGGCGGGGATTAGGGAGGGGAACTTAGCTCCCGAGCGTTTGGCGATCTTTGCGGGAACTTCCCGAGGTCCGGTAGGGAAGGTGCTGGAGGCGGCTGGACGGGCCCGGATGAACCGCATGCTGCCCAGTCTGGCGGCGAGCAGTACGATGGCCAGTCTTAGCGGGACGTTGGCGGTGGAGTTTGGCGCTTGCGGTCCTTCACTGACGGTATCCGGAGCTTGTGCATCCTCGGCTGCAGCCATCATGATGGCCGCGGAGCAGTTACTATTAGGGAAAGCGGATATGGCCTTGGCTGGAGGAGCGGAGGCGCCTTTGCACCCAATAGTGCTCGCGCAGTTACAGGCCGCAGGCATTCTCGGACATGGGGAGATTGCGGCTGAAGTGTGCCGACCGTTTGATCTCCACCGCACCGGAACGATCTTGGGCGAAGGTGCCGGCTTTTTGATCATCGAAACAGAAGCTCATGCGCGTGAGCGAGGTGCTGAAATTTTGGCGAGATTGAGCGGTTGGGCGGTAGGTGCTGAGGGCGGTGAGCGTACAGGTATCAGCAAAGATTCTGCGTCCTTGACGCAGGTGATGCGGCAAGCATTGAAGCTGGCCGGACTGAACCCTTCCGAGATCGGTTATGTGAATGCCCATGGCACGGGCACAATATTGAATGACCGACAGGAAACCATCGCCTGCCAAAGTGTTTTTGGAACGAAGACACCGCCATGTTCGTCCATCAAACCGGTGACTGGACATTGCATGGGGGCTGCGGCGGCATTGGAAGCCGTGGTATGCATCAAGGCATTGCAGGATGGGGTGTTGCCGCCTTCGCCGAACTGGAAAACAGCAGACCCGAATTGCGCGATGGATATCATCGCGGAAAAGGCACGTAAGATTAGGGTGAAAGATGTGCTTTCTAATTCGTCCGGTTTTTGGGGAAATAATGCCGCATTAGTTTTTTCCAGGTCATGAATGCCTAGGAATTCCGCAAAGTATTAAAGCAACTGCCGCAGACGCATCCTTTTTATCAGAAGGCGCACCCTTTCTGGCGCGCTTGTTTTAGAGGACGTCT
>JAURFH010000247.1 GCA_030834415.1 Verrucomicrobiota bacterium
TACCGACAACGAGTTGTCAGCACTGAAATTAATCCCACAAAACCCGCAATCTTTCCATCACAATTCGTTAAAATTTGCACGATAAACCCAACCATTTCCCGGACAGAAACATACAAAAAACACCGCTTGCGTAACTTCACAATCGCAGCGCCCGCCGGACTCGAAACCAGAAACAAAAAACTCGAAACCCGACGCCAAGGCAGAGGGAATTCCAAACGCAGATTTTCACTCATTAGACCCATTCGCCCCATTTGTCCCATGTCCTGACTGCGCTGCGCCCCTCCTTACACGAAAGCATCACCGGCCATCCCTCCCGTTCGCGTATTTGGCGTAGTTCGCGGTAAAATTCCCCCGCCGTTCTCTCCTGTTAAAACCCCTTACCCGTGCTATCTCCCATGCTTTGCGCCCTCTGCGCTCTTTGCGGTTGAAATCCACTCCCTTTGAAATTTGAAATCCTCAAATCTGAAATCCCCTGAAGCCCCAATCATCCATCGCGAGAAGTGGAGCGCGGTCCCGCAAACCGCACTTGCCAAACCCTTCCTCTCACCTCTTAATAAAACTCAACAAAAGGATGCATCCCGCCACGCCAAACCGAGCTGCACCAGACCAAACCTATGTTTGCCAACACTTACTTGAACCTTTAGATACCCATAATATTTGGCACATGAAACGGGCACCGATATCGAGTGGAATTTGCGTGGGAATCATGTTTCTTGCTATTGTCGTTCCATTCGCCCTTGGGGCAGAAAGAGGCGGGCAACTCGACATCCATCTTCGAGACAGTTTACCTTTATTCGGAGGAATTCTGACTGTCGCCGCAGTCATTCGGCGGGAAGGAGCCTTCTGGACCGTCCTGGGACTTCTGCTCACAGGCATTTATGTTGGTCTACACCTTATTGCAACGGCTTAGTTGGGCGCTGTACCAAGCAACAACAGCCCCTTGGGATAGCTGTCGACGCGCATCACGGCCTCCTTCGCAGTGTTTGGATTGTTAAACGACACTATCCTTATGGGACTATACGACTACTACGAGCCTGACCCGCCAATCTTGTGCCCTAAGTGCGGCGCACCATTATCTGGCTGGCAGGGCAAAGACTTTCGTCCCGCGTTGTTCGTGTGGCATCAGGGAATCGCGGCACCTGTGGATCAGCGCGTCGATCCAGATTGTCGTGCCCCGTCACAGCTAATGGCGACCTTCAGAGTGTCGCCGGAATTCTGGATATATGGAGGAGAGTGTGCGTGCGGTTATCAGTTCGATGATTCACGTTTTGGCGTGCGCTGCACCGCCCCTGACGGCGTGTGGCGAACAACCCAGATTGAGCCACCGCCAACACTTGCTCGCGATGCCGGTGATGGCTGGTTACAGTGTTCGGAGTGTTCCGATGTCTGGCGGCGAGTCGACGGTCGGCAGCTTTATCTGTGCCCCAGATGCGGCAAGCTCACGAAAACACAGGCTTAGCCTTGTAAAGGGATCAGCTCTGGCGGGCGAAGCCATAGATGCCCCCCCGCGAACCGCACTTGCCAAACCCTCCCGCTCCCAGCTTAATCAAACTCATCAAAAGGATGCATCTCGCCACGCCAAGCTACCGAGCACCTTATGGCAACCAAACGATTTGAAGCAGAAGCCCAGCGCGTCGGCCGGTTGATTTCCCGGCGGCATCTTGCGTGGGCCTACCTATTCATCGCTTTGTTCATGGGGCCCATGGCAGTTTCCCTCTGGAAAGATTCTTTGCGCTGGCAGAGCGTCGTCTCGGGCTTGATTGCTGCCGCATCTTTTGCTTGGGCCATCTACAGCGGTTTTCGCGTCCGCCTCAGCAAGCTACGCTGTCCTTGCTGCGATGGAGAGCTGGCGTTTCGGGACGGAAATTATGGAGCACCACACATGATTTGTAAGCGCTGCGGGCAGACTTCCCATTTGGGATTGAGGGTGGGCAGCACCGCGGATTAAGCAGAGCGCTGAATAGAATCATGAAGAAATACCCATCCGCTGCCGACATCGCCGAAATGAAAGCGCGTGGTTACGACCCCATCACAATTGCGGAGGCGGAACAGCGAGCACAGCGTTGGACCGCAGCACTGCAAGTTTGCCAGATCATTGAAACCGCCTTTACCGGAGTCACTTTGGGTGATGGCATAGGCCTTCAGGAGGCGCAAGCACACGACGCAAATGCCGATGCGGCAACCTGTGCTGCCTACCGCATCAATGATGAAATCGACGATTGGCACCGCATTCCAGCCGAAGCACTAAACCGCTGCCACAGCAGCCTCAGCTTCTTTGACGCCGAGGGCATGCGCTTCCACTTGCCCGCTTACCTGATCGCCGATTTGCGTGGCGATTACCATTTCGGCATGGCCTTTTGTCTCACCCACCTTTCTGACTACAGCATCAGCAAGTTCACCCTGTTGTCTCCCATGCAACGTGCCGCCGTCCGGGCATTTTTGCTGCACATCATGGATGATCCCGAATATGGATTCGAACGCGCAGACATCCTTCGCGCTCTCAGCGAATTCTGGACTGCTGACCAAACGGCCTGAATCAGACGCTATCCCTTTTGGGTTCTTTGTTCTCTTTGTGGTTAAACTTATAAGACCGCTTCTAAGCTTAACTGAAGCTGCGTGCCTCCCGTTTTCCTCGCTTCATTTATGCTTCCAAGCCTTCACAAGTTTCCCCGCTGCATCGCTTAACTCCAGACTGCCTATCCGGATCTCTCCTTTCCCCGAGGCCGGATCGAGCCTTAAGCTGGTGAGCTTCTCCGCTGGCAGCTCCACTTTATAATCGTGCCACTCGCCATCGTGCAGCACCGTCAGCGCCACGCTCTGTTCCTTGTTAAAACCGGGCTTCGCGGCGTCAGTGTAATAAACGCGGCCTTCTCCTGTTGCGTTCGACTTCATCCTGAGCCGCAGCGTGAACGGCCCTTTCGCTTTAGCCGGCAAATCACGGGTGGCAACCCACGGATCATTCCCGGTGGAGACAATCTGCCATTCCTCACCGCTCACGGAGAGCGCGGCGAACCTGCTCGTGCTCCAGCCCGGGATCGACGAGTTGCCAGCGGCCGCCTGCTTGGCCTTCTTTGTTGCCGCCGGACCGCTCGATGCTTTCGGGTCATACGCGGGGTTACGCCCCGGCACCACCGCTTTCGTGTCCGCCAGAAACTTCTCGATCAACGCGTCGAGCTCCTTCACCAGCGCTGGTTGCCCCTTGGCCAGATTGTTCGTCTCGCCCTGATCTTCGCGCAAGTTGTGCAGCTCGTAAGCATGCGCCCCATCCTCGCCCTGATGCAGCAGGCGGATGAGCTTCCAATCACCGCGATGCACACTGACGCTTGGGGGCAGCCAGTCCGGCACTTTCGTCTGGTGCGGGAAATAGGTGAACATCGGTCCGCGCTCAAAAGCGTCCCCGCGCAACGCGTTGACGATGTTCACCCCGTCAATCGGGTGGTTTGGCGTCGGCGACAGCTTCAACAGGCTCAGGATGGTCGGATAGAAATCCGTGCTCTGGATCATGGCCTCACTGCGCGTGCCGGCTTTCGTCAGGCCCGGCCAGTTCACGATCGCGGGCACCCGGATCCCACCTTCCCACATCGTCGCTTTACCCCCGCGCAAAGGCCGGTTGCTGGTCGGTGTGGTGCCATCGATCTCATTATACATGTTGCCACCATTGTCCGCATAGAAGACGACCGCCGTCTTGTCCGCGATGCCCAACCGGTCGAGCGTATCGAGCAAGGTTCCCACCGCATCGTCCATGCTTTCCACCATCGCCGCATAAGTCGGTGAACGCTGGGCATCCTGCGGGTCGGTGCGCTGACGGTATTTCTCGATCAGCGACTTCTTCGCATCAAACGGCGCATGCACACTGAACATCCAGTAGTTCAAGAAGAAGGGGCCATCCTTGTGCTGTTCCATGAACTTCACCGCCTCTTTCGCCATGCGATCCTCGATGTGCTGGTTTGGCTCTCCCGGATCCGCATCGAAATCCTTGAACTTCCACGGTGCCACATAGCTCCCCGCCGGTCCCGGTCCCGCCCAGTGCGGCACATCCACATCGAAGCCCTGCTGCAACGGCGAATACGGCTCGGGCCCCAGATGCCATTTCCCAAAATGACCCGTGGCATATCCTGCTGCCTTCAATCGCTCCGCCAACGTCACGTAGTTTGTGTTGAAACGCGTGGCACTGTCGCAGATGAGCGATTTTGAAGTGGCATTGGCCGTCGGTCGGACCGATGCGGTCAGTCTTACCTCAGGCACGTGACACGTTGGTGCCGTGATGCCTATACGTGCGGGGTTTTGGCCGGTGAGAATGCTCGCGCGGGTCGGCGAACACAACGGACTCGCCGAGTAGGCGTGTGTGAAAAGCATCCCGCGCTGCGCCAGCCGCTCCAGATTCGGCGTTCGATAATACTTCGTCTGCCCATACAGCGTCGTGTCCGCCCAGCCCAGGTCATCAGCCAGGATGAAAACAATATTCGGCCGCGTAACCTCCGCGCCGGATGCGGCGTGACCGGCCAAGAGCAGGCTGAAGATGGACGCGAAAGCGATCAGGTATTTCATAGTCCGTAAAGGGATCCCCTGACAGTGTGCCTTTTCGGTTTTCAACTCAATGAATTGTTCATCCCATCCCTTGATCGATGCTGCTGCATATCAACCACCCTTTAACTTTGCCGCCCCTGAGTATTGTGCCGCATCCTTCCCGTCCAACCCTCCGTCGCGCGCCAGCGATTAACCTAAGGCATCCTCACATTTTCCCTGTCTCAGCCCAAGGCAACCAGCTAAACTCCGCCCATAGCCATGAAACTCCTGACCCTTGCCATCGCGCTGATGGCGCCCTTGCTTTCGCTTCATGCTGCGGTCGGCAAAGCCGCCAGCCCGAACATCATCGTCATCCTTTCTGACGATTATGGTTATGGCAGTGCCGGGTGTTATGGTGCCAGTGCCGCACTGGTCAAGACGCCTAACATCGACCGCCTTGCCGCCGAGGGCCGCCGCTTTGTCGATGGCAGCACCACGTCCTCCGTTTGTTCTCCCACACGTTACTCGGTGCTGACCGGGCGTTACTGCTGGCGTACCTCGCTGAAGCACGAAGTCCTGGGCACCTTTTCTCCGCTGCACATCGAGCCCGGCCGTTTGAACCTCGCGTCGCTCCTCAAGAAGCATGGCTACAACACGGCCGCCATCGGCAAGTGGCACCTCGGCTACGGCACGGCCGATGACTCACCGCGCTGGCGCACCGATTACGCGGCCGAACTGACTCCCGGCCCGCTCGATATAGGGTTTGATTACCACTTCGGCGTGCCTGCCAATCACGGCGACCTCACTGGTGTCTATGTCGAGAACCGTTACGTTTACGGTCTGCGCGGCGGCAAAATCCCGGCCTTCATGAAACCCCTGACGCCTGTGCCGGACTCCGATGATTTTCAGAAGACCTACACCGGCGAGGATATGGAGAATGGCAAAGGCAAGACGCCGCTCGATCTCGATGCCCCGCGCCGCAAGAACGAACGCGTGATGAAAGTGCTCGCGGACAAAGCCACCGATTGGATCGCCAAACAACCCAAGGACAATCCTTTCTTCCTCTACTTCACCCCCGTGGCCGTGCACAACCCGGTCACACCCGACAAA
>JAURFH010000248.1 GCA_030834415.1 Verrucomicrobiota bacterium
TTTTGGAAAAAGACATTTCCCCCCCGGGGGATTTTTATCCTTGCTTGTGTGCGTAGCGGGGGCAGAGTGCTGGCCTATGACCCAAGCACTAGCCACCCTTGCCTTGACCCTTGCCGCCATGACCCCGCCCGACCGAGAGAAGGCGGAGTTCGTGGTGTTCACTAACTGCGTTGCCACCGTGGAGTCCGGGCTGGACTACCAGGCGGTCGGTGACCGTGGCGCGGCGGTCGGTGCGTGGCAGATGCACACGATTGCGTGGATCACGGCGAACCAATGGCGCAAGGCCAACGGGATGCCGACCTTGAGCCGCGCCCAATGGAAGAACAAGATTGTCCAGCGGGCCATGGCTACGGCGTACCTGTCGTGGTGCAAGGAGACTTTGGTGAAGGAGGGCATCGCCCATCCCACGCACGAACAGGTGTACATGATGTTCGCCTGGGGCTACACGAACTTCAAGGAGTCCGGGTTCGACATGAACAAGGCTCCCGTGGCGAAGCGTGATGCGGCGGCGCGCGTGGTGAACATCTACAACGAGTTGACCAAGTGAGTACCAAAAAGTTCATCATCTTTGAGGCTTGGGAAAAGCCCATTGGTATCTACGACCCCACCAAGAAGGGCTGTGAATTGACCCAAGAGGGTTTCCAAAAGGTCGTGCTTGATCGTGATTATCTGATGAGCCTTGAGTCGGCATTTTGTGCCAACACGCACATCAATTATTGCGTACTCATCACGAAGGAAGGTGGTCGCTACAACATCAAGGACACGGTTGAGAACTTCTGCCTCAAGCACCTTTACATCGACCTAACCGCATGAAGAACTACCTCTGCATCGACCCGGGTGCCAACGGCGGCTGGGTGTTCTCGCCCCACCATGAGATCGCCACCACGGGCGACATTGAGGAACTGGTTGACCAGCACTTCCCGCTGAACACCACGGTGGTCATCGAAAATGTGCCGCCGTTCACGGGTCGGCTCATCCCGTCCAGCGCGGCCTTTAAGTTGGGCAAGTCCTGCGGCTGGCTGGAGGGTTTCTTCCAGGGCAAAGGGTACAGCATCGTGTTGGTGCGTCCGCAGGCGTGGCAAGCCACGATGGGGGTCGGCACGAAGGGCAAGCAGACCACGACCGAATGGAAGAACAAGTTGAAGCAGGAAGCCCAACGGCGGTTCCCCCTCAACACTATCACGCTCAAGACGGCTGACGCTTTTTGCTTGCTCGCCCACGCGCGCCAGCACAACCTCTGAACACGCCACCATGAAATACAACAAGAAGAAACACGGACGAGGCTATGAAGGCTTTTACAACTTCATCGCTGAAAAGAATAATTGCATCAAGCACACGAACTGGGAGATTGGTAGTTACCAAGGCGATGCTATTGCTTGTTTCATTCGCAATGACGGCATGGTTGGCCTTCTGGATCATTGTTACGGCTCCTGCTCTGGTTGCGATGATTACCAAGCAACCGACCGTGAATGGAACGACAACACTTGCGATGAACTTGTCGAGTTGGCTAATGAATACGAAGGCAAAGTTCGTTGGCTTTCTAAGGATGAGCAGTTGAAGCGATGCGAAGAAATCTGGCTTGAAGGCCAGGCTGGATACCATTCCGACAAAGAAGATTTTACCAAAGTTTATCGGGAACAACTACCCGCTTTTATCAAAGCCAATTCTTAAAACCTATGGAACTCACCATCATCCCCGATACGAACTATGTCATCCTGCCGGATGGCACCGTCGCCCGCAAACTCACGCCGACCCCGAAGAAGGACGGCAAGTACTGGTTCCTCCATGTCGGAACGCCGCCCAAGGTCGTGCGTTTCACCGACAAGGAGATTGCCGACATCGAGCAGGTCAAGAAGAAGATCGCCTTGAACTCCGCTGGCCTCGCCTAACTTTCCCACCATGAGCCACCAAGCCAACCAGCCCGAACCGGGCGAGGTCATCCCCCTCGCTCCCATGAACACCCACGAACTGTCGAGCCTCGCCGTCTACGACCGCATCAGCGACCCGATGCAGGCCATCAAGACGCTGGGTGCCGCCATCTTCAAGTCCGGCATCTTCGGCGTGGACAAGCCCGAGATCGGGGAAGTCCTCGCCATGCAATGCCTGGCGGAACGCAAGTCGCCGCTGGAACTGGCGCGCACCTACCATTTCATCGAGGGCAAACTCGCCATCAAGTCGGATGCCCTGCTCGCCAAGTTCCAGATGGCTGGCGGTACGGTCGTCTGGACCACGCGCACCGACACGCTCGTTGTGGCTACATTCACGAACAAGGGTTCGTCCGCCGAGATCACCGCATCCTTCGATGACTACGCCAAGAAGGGCATCGTCTACGGCAAGGACGGCAAGACGGTGAAGGACAACTGGAAGAAGTGGCCCAAGCAGATGCTGACGGCGCGCGCCATCTCGGAGGGTGTCCGTCTGGTCGCCCCGGAGTGTTCCTTCATCACGGTCGAGGAACTGGGCGGCATCCAGTCGAGGGTCATCGAGGTGTCGAACTCCCTTGAGGACATCATCCCCGAGTTCCAGCGCGAAGCCGCCGTCCGGGTTCTCCGCAAGGTCGGTCACTTGACTGACGCGCAGGGTTGGGCAGACATTCCCGACACCCTTTCCATCACGCTCTCGCACCCGAAGCGGTCGCAGGCGTTCGCCGCCGCCGTCAAAGCCGAATACGAGGCCACCATCTGATGACCATCACCATCGAACCCAAGGAGGTCGAACACTTCCTCATCTGCATCTGCTTCACGGTCGCCGTGATCGCGCTCTGCTACATGACCTACCTTTTCCACAAGAACAACAAATGAGCCACCAAGCATACAACGAAACGAAGGCACTCAACTACTCGGGTGCCAAGGAAATCCTCAAGTCCCCGCTGGCCTACCAAGCCTGGCTGAAGGCGGAGCGCGAAGAAACCCCGGCCCTCAAGTTGGGTCGGCTCGTCCACCTCGCCTCGCTGGAACCCCATGTGTTCGACAAGCAGGTGCGGCTGGCTCCCACTTGGGATGCCCGCACGACCGAAGGCAAGGCCATCAAGAAGGCGTTTCTCGCCACGCTCAAGGAAGGCGAGGAGTACCTTGACCAAGAGGAGATGGATGAGGTCATGTCCATTGCCGAAGGCGCGCAGGCTGGCATCGAGACGATTGCCTCGATGTATCCCGATGCCGCCCGGTTGAAGGAACACACCGTGACGGGCAAGCATGAGGGTGCGTTCATCAAGGGTCGCCCCGACCTCATCCTGCACCATGCTGACGGCGGTGCGATCATCGACATTAAGACCACGATGGACGCTGGCGCGGAGTCCTTCGCCAAGGATGTCGCCAAGTACAAGTACAACCTCCAGGCGGCGTTCTACCTCCACATGACGGGAGCCAAGCGGTTCTTCTTCGTGGCGGTCGAGAAGAAGGCTCCGTTCGATTGGGCGGTGTACGAACTCGATGCCGAAGCCTTGGAGTCCGGCAAGCGGATGATGACGAGTGCCTGCTTGACCTACCGTGAGTGTTCGCTGTACAACAACTGGCCCGGCTACTCCAAGCAGGTCCAGACCATCACGCTCCCGAAGTGGGCGTTCTACAACGAGGAGTCCTAATTTCCCCCCAACCCAGAAAAACACATGAGCATCAAATCGTTCAATCCCAACGCCGCCTCTGCCCAGAAGTGGATCACGGCGGCTGGCAACTACGAGGTCACGGTCCGTGGTTTCGAGGCCAAGTACACCAAGAACGCCGACTACTACGCCAAGTTCACCTTCGTGACGGCGGAGGGCGAAGCGACCACGGGCATCATCTACGCCAAGCCGGACCGCAACGGCAACCACATCGGCCTGGAGTCCTTCATGGCGGCTACCGCCACGGATGCCGAGGTGCAGGAGTATGTGGGCGCGGGCGAGATCACCGTGGACGAGGCGTTCTTGGAGAAGGTGGCTAACCGGGCGAAGGGTCGCGCGCTGGTGGTCAAGGTGACGGCGCGCGAGTACGAGAAGGACGGGCAGAAGAAGGTGGCGTATGAAGCCTCGTTCTTCAACCGCCTGCCGAACGGTCCCGGCCCGTTTTAAGGGCTTTTCCTAGGGTCGTTGCAGGGGGGCAGGTAGCCCCCCTTTTTTGTGCTTGTGCTGTCCGCTGATGGGTGTAAGGTGTTTAACGAAGCCACCAATATGAACCTCCGCAACTACCAAGAAGAAGCCGTCACCTCCGCCTGCTCGCATCTGGCGAAGGGCATCAACCCCCTCGTCATCGCCCCCACGGGCGCGGGCAAGACCGTCATCGCCAGCGAGATCATGCGCCGCTGGCAAATCGACAACCCGGGCAAGCCCTGCTACTTCGTGGCTCACCGCATGGAGTTGCTCGACCAGGCGGAACGCACGATGCAGAAGTTCGGCGTGGTCGGCAAGGTGCTGTCGGTGTTCGCCCGTGAGTTCGCTGGCATCACCGCCGATGAACGCCGCACCGCGCTGGTCGTGTTCGATGAAGCCCACCATGCGGTCGCCTCGTCTTGGGCTAGGTTCTCCGAAGCCTTCACGGGTCCGAAGGTCGCCGTGACCGCCACGCCGGACCGCATGGACCGCCAGAAGTTGGAGGAGGTCGGCTTCGTGCAGGCGTACGAAATCGCCATCCGCACCCTCATCGAGCAGGGTCACCTCGTCAAGCCGCTGGCGTACAAGATGCCCGTGGAGTTGTCCGGCATCCTCATGCGCGGCTATGACGAGCCGATGGAAGCCATCGCTGACAGCATCGTGGAGGAGATGAAGCGTTGGGATCGCAAGAAGGCCATCGCCTTCCTGCCCGATGTGGAGTCGTCCGAGAAACTGGTCGGCCTGCTGAACCGCCGTGGTTGCCGTTCCGCCCATGTGGACGGCTCGACCCACGACTATATGCGGAGCCACGCCATCGAGTCTTACAAGACGGGCGAACTCAAGGTGCTGTGCAATGTCAACCTGTTCACGGAGGGCTTCGATGCCCCCGAGACTGATTGCGTCATCCTGCTCCGCCCCACCCAGTCCCGCGCGCTCTGGGTCCAGATGATCGGGCGCGGCCTGCGGACGGCACCTGGCAAGGCTGATTGCCTCATCCTCGACCCCATGTGGGTGTCGGGCGAAAACGCCTTCCAGCCCGCCGATGCCTTCACGGTGTTCCCGGGTGCCAAGGCTGGGGTCAAGGAAGGCGGCTGTTGCCCGATGGATGTGGCGGAGGTCTGCGACCGGGATGCCGAGCAGAAGATGATTGACCGCATCGCCAAGGAGGAACGCCGCCAGCAGGCCAAGGATGCCCGTGAACGGGGTTTGATTGACCTGTCCGTGGCTTGTGCCTGCTTCGGGTTCGTCCTGCCTCCTGCGGGCAAGGACGAGGCTCCGATGACCCCGGCGCAGAAGGCTGAACTGGAACGGTTCAAGGTCTATGCGGTCGAGGTGACGGGTAGCCAGGCTTCGTGGATGATCGGTCGCTTGCAGGCGCGTGAGCGTCTGGGGCTGGCTACGGTGAAGCAGGTCCGCAAGTTGCGGCAGTTCGGCATCGGGGGTGCGTTGAAGATGACGGTGGGGCAGGCTTCGGCGGCGATCTCGGCTGACTGGCGGATGGCTGGCAAAAAGCCCTTTACAATCCGCCGCTGAGAGGTAAAACATT
>JAURFH010000024.1 GCA_030834415.1 Verrucomicrobiota bacterium
CACTGGCGCTCTTGGCGGCCAGTCTCACTGCTTATGCTGACGCCAAGCTCCCGAGCATCTTCGGCGATCACATGGTCTTGCAGCGCGACCAAAAGCTCCCGGTCTGGGGATGGGCTGCTCCCGGCGAGAAAGTCAGCGTCCAACTGGACTCCCAATCTGCCGTCACCGCCACGGCCGATGCCAAAGGCGATTGGAAAGTGGAATTGCCACCTCAAAAGGCGGGCGGTCCGCATACCCTGACGGTGAAGGCCAAAAACACTCTGGCAGTCAAAGACGTACTTATCGGCGAAGTGTGGCTGTGCTCTGGTCAATCCAACATGGAGTGGGTCGTGGCCAATTGCGATAACGCCCAGCAAGAAATCGCGGCGGCCAACCTACCGAACATCCGCCATATCATGGTCCCCAAGAAACCGGCCGATCAACCGCAGAAAGATTTCAAGGGTGACTGGCAGGTCTGCTCCCCCGAAACCGCCGGAAGATTCACGGCCGCCGGTTTTTTCATGGCGCGCAAGCTGCACGCGGAGCTCGGCGTGCCCATCGGACTCGTTCACTCCTCATGGGGCGGCACGCGCATCGAACCATGGACTCCGGTTTCCGGTTTCGCTGATCTGCCCCAGTTGAAAGACATCTACACGCAGGTCCTCCGCACCTTGCCGGATAACCCGCAATATCAGGATATTTTGAAGAAGCATCTGACCGCCGTTGAGAAATGGACCGCAGACGCCAAGGCCGCGCTGGCCGAGAATCGTTCGGTGCCTGCCTCACCCGCATTTCCTGACCAGCTCAAACCGCTCACCGCGAACGCTTCACCGCAACAACAGCCCACGACGCTTTATAACGGCATGATCCACCCTTTCCTCGGTTTCGCCATGCGCGGAGCCATCTGGTATCAGGGTGAGTCGAACCACGGCGAGGGCATGCTCTACACCGAAAAAATGAAGGCGCTCATCCAAGGCTGGCGCAAGATCTGGGGCATCGGTGATTTCCCGTTCTACTTCGTGCAGATCGCGCCTTACATGTACGGCACCGAGAATCCGCAAGTCCTCCCCACCTTCTGGGAAGCGCAGAGTGCCGCGGCCAAGATCCCTAACACCGGCATGGTCGTGACCACGGACATCGGCAACCTGAAAGACATCCATCCCAAGAACAAACAGGACGTCGGCCTGCGTTTGGCGTTGCTGGCGTTGAAGAACACCTATGGCAAGAGCGACGTGGTGGCCGAAGGTCCGAAATTCAAATCGATTAAGCCCCAGGGCGACGAGATCATCGTCACTTTCGAAAACACCGCTGGCGGCCTGCGTTCACGTGATGGCAAGCCGCTTACCTGGTTCGAGATCATCGGACCGGACTCGGACTACACCAAGGCAGACGCGGTCATCAAGGGTGACACTGTCATCCTCTCCGCCCCGGGTGTGAAGAATCCTGCAGCCATGCGTTTCGCATGGAGCAAAGAAGCCGAGCCGAATCTCATGAATGGCGCGGGCCTCCCGGCAGAAGCTTTCCGCGCGGGTGAAGTGCCCCAGATCGATTACCTCGCGTTGAAAGTCTCCGAGGCGGCGAACTACAAACTCGTCTATGACCTCGACCTCGCGAAGCTCGGCAGCAACATCAAGTATGACATCGACAATTCCGGCGCGCTCAAGGGCGAGTTCGACCGTGTAGCCTACTTCCTCGAATTGCGCGGCAAGGACGGCGTGAACTACGCCTACATCTCGATGGATACTTTCACCACGGACATCAAGAAGATCGGCATCCCGACCTTTGCCTCAGGTGCGAAGTTCCAGACACAGGTTAAGAACCTGAACGTCATCTCCAACGTGAAGGGCCTCACGACCGGCACGCTGGCTGATGGTTGCAATATCGAGTTCTGGCCGAACAATTACGGCCAGCAGAATGGCGCGAAGATTCCCGGTGCTTCCGATACTGTCTTTGACACCGGCGACCAGATGTTCGATCCCGTGGATGGCTACGGCTCCATGCAGATCCACAACTTCAAGGCCAAGCAGACGCTGTTCGCCATCAACAATTGGAAGTCTGGCGTCAGTGCCAATCTCGGTATCGGCAATAGTGAAGGCGAGACCAAGGATTGGACGTTCGTCGGCAACGCCGGTTCCTACACCCAGAAACGCCTCCGCGTGCTAGTGCGCATGAAGTGATCTGACTTAGTTTGATCATATCCGTATCCGGCAGACTCTCGGGTCTGCCGGATTTTTATGTACTGGTAAGCCCGTTTAACCAGCAAGACAGGCTGGTTCAGTAGCGGACTTGGAGCTATCTTGCGACATCAACTCAGATTCAGCCATGTCCATACGTTTTCGCCTCATCGCCCTGGTATTTTGTTTGTTGTCATCATGTATGCGCGGGGATGCCGCCGAGACCATCACGGCGGATGTCTGCGTATATGGCGGCACCTCGGGCGGTGTCGCTGCCGCAGTGCAAGCCGCCCGCCTGGGCAAAAAGACCATCATCGTCGAGCCCGGCGGCCATCTTGGCGGCATGACTTCGGGCGGCTTGAGCGCAGTGGATATTGGTGACCCGCGTTCGGTCGGCGGCTTTGCGCGCGAATACTTCACCCGACTAGTTGCCAGTTACGGCAAGAAGCTGGCTTGGGATAAAGCCTTCGAAAGCGATGGTGGTCCCGCGACGGGTGGTGCCTACTCCATCGAGCCGCATGTGGCCGAAAAAGTCTTCACCGACATGGCCAAAGAAGCGGGTGTCACCGTTTATGTACATGCGCGTTTGGCAAAGGTGCAAAAACAAGGTGCACGTATCACCGGCTTCACTACGGAAGACGGTCGCACCTTTGCGGCCAAGATGTTCATTGATACGACGTATGAAGGCGACCTGATGGCCAAGGCGGGCGTTTCCTACACCCTCATGCGCGAAGGAAATGCGAAATACGGTGAGACTTACAACGGCATCCACTACACCGAGAAATATCAACCACGCACGAATCACCTGAAGCCCGGCGCGAATGGCCGCGTGCCCGGTGGCCAAGGTGTGTGGGATCGCGATCTGCCGCTGGACCCCTACGTCAGCCCGGGCGACCCCAAGAGCGGCCTGCTCCCGCTCGTGCAAGCCGGCGACCCCGGCAAGCAAGGTGATCCCGTTCCCGGCGTGCAGGCGTATTGCTTCCGGCTCTGCCTCACCACCAACGCCAACAGCATCCCCCTCACCGCCCCGACGGGTTATGACCCAAAGCGTTACGAACTGGTCGCCCGTTTCATCCAAGGTTGCTTAAAGATGGGCGATGACATGGATCTGCGCTGGTTCTCAAAATATGATGCACTGCCCAACGGCAAGTTCGATTTCAATACCGCCACCTTCGGCGGCAATCTACCCGGGGCAAGTTGGGCTTGGCCGGATGCCAGCTACACCGAGCGTGAAAACATCGCCAGGGAACACGAGAACTATCACCGCGGCTTGCTCTATTTCCTCGCAACTGATCCGCGCGTACCCGCGAAAGTCCGCGCCGAGGTAAAACGCTTCGGCTTGCCCTGCGATGAGTTTCAGGACACTGGTGGTTGGCCGCATCAGATTTACGTGCGCGAAGGGCGTCGCATGATTTCCGATCTCGTCATCACGGAGCATCACACGTTTGGCCGCGAGGTCGCCCCGAATTCCATCAGCCTCGGTTCCTACGGCACGGACACTCATGAGATACGCCGCATCGTGAAGGACGGCGTAGTCACCCGCGAAGGCAAGACCGCCACTGGCCGCGGCGGCTTCGGCCCCTATCAGATCGGTTACGGAGCGATCGTCCCCAAGGCCAGCGAGTGCGAAAACCTGTTCGTCACCTTCGCGCTCTCCGCCAGTCATACTGCCTTTAGCAGCATCCGCATGGAACCGGTTTTCATGGTCACCAGCCAGTCCGCCGCTTCCGCCGCCTGCATCGCCATTGATGACAAGGTGCCGGTGCAAAAAGTGGATTACCCCAAACTGCGCAAGCAATTGGATAAAGACGGCGAAATCGTGGAGTGGAAGCTGGATAAAAAAACAGCCACCACTATTTCGACTCCTAAAAAGCTGGCGTTCGTGGACCTATCTGAAGACACCAAGCGACAGGTGGTCATCGCCCAAGGGACCGCCGAGGAATATCAAGGACATCCCACCACGCTCATGTTACCTGACGGCAAGACCATGTTCTGCGTCTGGACGCGCGGACATGGCGGACCGGTGGGCCCGATGAAGCGTAGCGACGATGGCGGCAAGACTTGGAGCGATCTGCTGACGGTTCCGGAAAACTGGAGCACCGTGAGGAATTGTCCGGCCCTCTACCGGCTCACCGATCCCCAAGGCGTGACGCGCCTCTTCGTCTTTGCCGGTCAAGGACCCGGCGGCACCAAGCAGCCGGACAACGGCTCCATGCAGCAGTCGTATTCCACCGATAACGGCAAGACTTGGACGCCTATGACCGCCAACGGCCTGACTTGCGTGATGCCTTTCTGCACCATCGTCCCGGTAGACAACGGCAAACGGCTCGTCGGTTTGACGAACATCCGTCGCCCGGGTGAGACGAAGGACAAGCTCTCCAACATCATCGCGCAGAGTGAATCCACCGATGGCGGCCTGAGCTGGAGCCCGTGGCGCATCTTGGTGGACTTAGGGGACCTGAAACCGTGTGAGCCGGAGATCATCCGCTCACCCGATGGCAAACAACTGCTCTGCATCATGCGTGAGAATGTCCGCACCGAGCCGGCGCATTTCATCACCAGTGATGATGAAGGTCGCACTTGGTCAAAAGTGAGTTCGCTTCCACCGGGTCTGCATGGTGATCGTCACAAAGCCAGATACGCGCCGGATGGCCGACTCGTCATCTGTTTCCGCGACATGGGCAAAGACAGCCCCACCATGAATCATTTCGTTGCCTGGGTTGGTCGCTACGAAGACATCCTTTCTGGACGTGACGGTGAGTATAAAATCAAGCTGCTTCATAGTTACCGGGGCAGTGACTACGGATATCCCGGATTGGAATTACTGCCAGATGACACCTTTGTCGCTACCACCTACGTCAAATACCGCCCGGGCCCGGAAAAGAACTCCGTGGTCAGCACCCGCTTCAAACTGACGGAAACGGACAAGGCGAAAAAGACCGTAGCAGCCAGTCAATCAACCAAAGCGGCGGGCATCGTGTTAGATGACGATCAAGCCGTATATACCGGCACTTGGATCACCAGTGGCAGACTGGCGACATCGGTAGGGGCAAACTATCGCCACGATGATCGGGCGAAGAAAGCAGCAGCTACCGCGCGCTTCACTCCCAAGATAACCGTAGCCGGACGCTATGAAGTCAGGCTGCTGTATGTGGCGGCTTCCAACCGGGCCCGCAATGCCACCGTCAAACTGCACACCACCGAAGGAGACAAGACCATCACGCTGAATCAGCAGTTGCCCTGCCTGGAAAACGGCATCCCCCGCTCGCTTGGCGTTTATCAATTCAGCGCCGGAACAGCGGGCTACATCGAAGTATCCAATCCCAAGGCGGATGGTTTTGTGGTGGTAGACGGCTTACAATTGGTGCCGGAAGCCATCGCCCAAGTGGAACGGAATACACAGTCAGCCAGCGGATTCACGGGTAAAACCGAGAAAGCAGCTTCCATTAAGATACCGCCGCCCATGCTGCTCGCCAGTGCGGCCTCCCCTCGCGAGGTCGATGGTAAAAGCTACGACCTCGTCGTCATTGGCGGCACACCTGGCGGTATCGCCTGTGCAGTGCGAGCAGCCCGTGAAGGATTGAAGGTATTGCTGGTGAACCACACACAGCACCTAGGTGGCTTTGTGACCAGTGGTGCCGGGGGCTGGGAAGCTCCGTATGATGGTTTGCGCTCACCTTTGTATGGCGAGATGCGCAACGGGGCGGCGGAGTATTACGCCAAGACGTATGGCAAAGGTTCACCACAGCATCTGGCATCACTGCCCTCCGCCACCAGTCGCGCCCATATCGATCGTCCCAAAATTGAGCCGCGCATCGCCGAACTGCTCTTCAACCAGATGGTCGAACGTGAGAAATCACTGACCGTTTTGCTCGGGCACATCGTGGACAAGGCGGAGCGCAAAGGGTCCATGATTCAGTCTGCCACCTTACGACCGATGCATGGACAAGGGACTGTGATCGTTAGCGCCAAGGTCTTTGCCGATGCCATGTATGAAGGCGATCTGATGGCGGCAGCAGGTGTCACCACGCAGATCGGACGCGAGGCGCGCACGCAATACAACGAGCCGCATGCGGGCGTCATCTACACGCACGAACGCCCCAAAGCACCGGGTCAACGCGGCTTTCCAAAGGATGCCGATGAAGGTCGTCTAAACATCCGCTACAACAGTCATGCCACGGGAGAAATCGTTGAAGGCCCGCATAGTGGTGAGGCCGATGGTTCCGTGATGGCCTACAACTACCGGCTCATCCTGACGCGTGATCCCAACAACAAGATCATGCTCACGAAACCGGCCGGTTACGATGTCGCCATCGCAAAGGCTGCCAGCGGAGGCGGCTTCGTGCCGAACCTCCCGAATGATAAAGTCGCATGGAATGGTGGCCGGTTGATCGGGCCGCAAAACGGATACCCGGCGGCTGATTGGCCCACGCGCGAGCGCATCTCGCAACAGTACCTGACGGCGATGCTAATGCGGTTATGGTATATCCAGAACGATCCGACTGCCCCGGAAAAGGAGCGCAAGAATTTTACCGGTTACGGACTTGCCGCCGATGAATTCACCGACAACCACAACCTGCCCTACGAGATCTATGTGCGCGAAGCAAGGCGGCTTGTGGGCCGCGCCGTCTTCACCGAACAGGATAACAAGATCGCTTCAGGCATCGCGCGCACACCGATCCATACGGATAGCATCGCCATTACTGATTGGCCGATGGATTCGGTGGCGTGCTTGGATCGCAAGGCAGCGGATGGCCATCAGGACGGCATTGTCTTTCTAGGGGAAGAGACTCGACCAGCGCAGGTACCGTATCGTTGCCTGCTGGCCAAGGAAGTGGACAACCTGCTCGTTCCCGTGAGTCTCTCGGCTTCGCATATTGGATGGGGTGCCATCCGGTTGGAACCCGTCTGGATGCAGACCGGTGAATCCGCCGGCTTCGCCGCCGCCTTGGCCGTGAAACACCAGACCACACCCGCTCAACTCAACCTCGATCTGCTGATGCGCACGCTCGTCAAGAACCGCGTGATGGTGAGTTTCTTCAACGATGTCGAAATGACTTCGGGCAATTCGTGGCTGGCGGCAGTCGAATACTTCGGGACGAAGGGATTCTTTCACGATTACAACGCCCGGGCCGATGAACCCTTGAAAGCAGACACCGCTAAGCTCTGGGCGGACAGCCTCAAGCGACTGCGTGATGGAACATTTGATGCCAATAGCCTCGCCCGTCAGGTTGCGGCCTCTGAAAGCGGCACTTCACGCCCTGTTCAACGGACTGAATTCATGAGCATGGTCGCCGCTGCTTCAAAAGTAAAATCCGGCAACAACTCTGCCACCATCAACCGGGGCGAAGCGGCAGAAATGATGTTCAATCTTTTGCCCTGACAGAAAAACTAGGCTGACAAACCGACACCGCTTCGTTCACTATGTCTTCATGCCAAACAGACGAACTCTTTCACCTGTCGTGACCTGTTCAGCAGTTTGGTCATTTCTGAAGCACCGCCTCTTCGTCGCCGCCCTGCTCTGTTTCACTGCGCTGTCGCTCGCCACCGCGGCAAATGCCGCGACGAAACCGAACGTGGTCCTCATCTTGGCCGATGACCAAGGCTGGACCGATCTGCATTGTTTCGGGAGCGATCTTTATCAGACGCCGAACATCGACAAGCTGGCGAAGGACGGGATGAAGTTCACGCAGCATTACTCGGCCTGCACGGTTTGTTCCCCTACGCGCGCGGCTATCCTCACCGGGCAATATCCCGCGCGCTTGCATGTCACGGATTGGATTCCCGGACTGCCTCCCGAGAACCCCAAACTGCTGGTGCCGGACTGGACGAAGTATCTCTCCCATTCAGAACCGAACATCGCCAAATCTTTCAAAGCGGCGGGCTATGCCACGGCGAGTATCGGTAAGTGGCACTTGGGCGACGAAGAGTATTACCCGGACAAACAAGGTTTCGACATCAACATCGCGGGCACAGACAAACCTAGTCCGGCAACTTACACGGCCCCATGGAAAATCCCGACCTTGCCCGAGGGTAAAGCTGGCGACTATCTCACGGACCGCTTGGGTAACGAGGCGGTGAAGTTCATCGAGCAACACAAGGACCAGCCATTCTTCCTCTATCTGCCGCACTTCGCCGTGCATACGCCGATACAAGGCCGCCCCGATCTGGTGAAAAAGTATCGCGATCTGAAGCGCGCCGGACTGACGCATAGCAATGCGGTTTATGCCGCGATGGTGGAAGGTGTGGATATCGCTGTCGGCCAGATACGGAACAAGTTGGACGAGCTGAAGCTTTCGGAGAACACCATCATTATCTACACCTCGGACAATGGCGGGCGGGTTCCGACGACTTCCAATCATCCGTTACGCGTAGGCAAAGGTTCCTGTTACGAAGGCGGCACGCGCGTGCCGTTGATCATCTACTGGCCGGGCGTCACCAAGCCAGGCAGCATGGGTGATACACCGGTCATCAGCATGGATTACTATCCCACACTCATGGATATCTGCGGGCTCAAGGCATTACCCAAGTCCGATGGTGTGAGCTTGGTACCGATTCTGCGCGGCAACGGTGCGATCAAGCGAGGCGAGCTTTTCTGGCATTACCCACACTACCAGCATTACCAGCTTGGCGGCACCACGCCCTATGGCGCGATCCGCCAAGGGGACTTCAAATTGATTGAATTTTTCGACGATATGCGGGTCGAACTTTACAACCTCAAGGAGGACATCGGGGAACAGAAGGACTTGGCCAAACTCATGCCGGACAAAGCAAATCAACTGCGCAACCGCCTGCACGCTTGGCGCAAGGAAGTCGGGGCGCAGATGCCGACGGCCAATCCGGCGTATGATCCCACACGCCCTGAGCACACGCCCAAAAAGAAATAAGCCACTCAATATGAAGTTCGAGAAATCACCTTTCGCAATCTTGCTGTGTGCCGGATTAGCCATAGCCACCTCTATCCAGGCGGCAGATTGGGAGAAGCAAGCACTCCTGGACGCCAAGCAAGACCGCACCAACATCCCTTACGACGGCAAGACGCCGAACAAGATGGTGTGCGACAACACCCTGCGTGAGATGCCGGATGGTTCCTGGGTGCTCTTCATGCTGGCGGGAGGCGACTTCGAGCCTTCACCGGAGAATTATACGGGGGTCACACGCAGCATGGACCAAGGCAAGACATGGTCACCGCTGGAACAGTTCGATGTCGGATTTCCGCGCTCCGGCAAGACCACCGGCCAAGGCCCGACCGAGCTGATGATCTACAAGGGGCGCAGCACGCTATTCTTCTCCACTCATTCGCAGACTTGGGGGAAGGACTGGAAATCGTGGATGATGCACAGCGATGACTCCGGAGAGACTTGGAGCAAGCCCGAACCGATGCCCGGGAGGCTGGCAAACGTCACCTTTATCCGCAATCACATCGTCACCAAAGATGGTCGCATCTTGCTGCCCTTCCAGCATTATGAAGGCCCACCCGCTGGAACGCCACCCCCACCGCCTGAGGAAAAGCCGTGGCACAAGACTTTGTTTCACTACGTGAGCAATCCGCGCAACGGCGTGCTGATGAGCAGTGATGGCGGGAAAACGTGGAAAGAATATGGGAACATCCGCATCACCACGGATGATCGTTATCATGGCTGGGCAGAGAACAACATCGTGGAACTCTCGGACGGCCGCATCGCCATGATCATCCGCGCAGATCGCTTGGGCGGGATGCTGTATTACGCGGAATCAAAAGACGGCGGCAAGACGTGGCCGGAATTCGCCACTAAGACGGACATCCCGAATCCTGGTTCCAAGGCCACGCTGTATTCGCTCGGAGGTGATAATGTCGCCATTCTGCACAACCCGAATCCAAAGCATCGCAGCCCGATGGCACTGTGGATCAGCTTCGATGGCATGAAGACCTGGCCATACAAGCGCGTGCTACAAGCCGAGTCTTGTGATGGACCTAAGGGGCGCATGAATTATCCAGATGGGTTTGTGAGCAAGGATAAGCAGTGGCTGCACTTCGCGTTCGATGACAACCGTCATCGCGCGGTTTACTACGGGGCCAAACTGCCGCCGTTGCCTTAGGTTGTCGCAGGCTTATACGGTGCTCATTTGTTGATAAATCCGCTTCCAAGAATCATGCTCTTCCCATGCTGACGTACGACCGCCGAAAGTTCATTGGAGCAGTGTCTGCGGCCATAGGTGCCGCCCTCTTGAATCCATCCGAACTGTTGGCTGAACAGCTGGCGCAGCAATACGTTCCAGTCTTTCACAATCCCGATCCCGATTACTACGTGGAAGGACCCGGGCTGGTGCGGTTGGATGATGGGGCGTTGGTGGCCGTGGTGCCGATTGTTCCTCGTAATGAATGGAGTGCCGAACGTCGGGTCGAGTATAGTGTGACGCACATCCTGCGTAGCAAGGATGGGGGCAAGTCTTGGCAGAAACTCTCCGATCTGCCGTATTATTCTGCGGTGCCTTGGACGCACCAAGGTGCGCTCTATCTCTTCACAAACAAAGGTGGCACCAAGGTCCGCAATGACGATCTCTTCCTGCTACGCAGTCAGGACGGCGGCAAGACCTGGTCTGAGCCGGTCACACTCTTCAAGGGTCATTTCTGGAACTGCCATACGGGCATGGCGATCCGCGACTACCATCTGTATTGGGCGGTGGATGATCTCAGTCTCGGCTCTAAGCGTGGTCCCCGGGCCTTGTCCGGAGACCTTTCGATGGATGTGATGGACCCCGCAGCTTGGCGGCTCTCCGAGCCTGTGCCCTTCCCCGGTGTGCCGGAGGCATTGACCAATCCCAAGCTCAAGATTTCCAGCCAGTATCTGGAGCCGAATGTGCTCAATGTGCGCGGCAAACTGCGCGTGCTGATGACGGTCAAACCGAAGCGCCAATCTACGGCGAGCTTGTGCGCGGTGCTGGACCTGAACGATGAGCAACACAAATTGGAGCTCAAGTTCCGGCAGTTTCATCCCATGGCAGGCGGTCAGCTCAAGTTTTGCGTCATCTGGGATGAGGTCTCGCAGATGTTTTGGGCCACGGCGAATCTCGTGGTGGACAGCCAGGGCGTCTTTGACTGGTGGGCCGAAGGCGAGAGGCGTGGCAACTTCAGCTATGCCAGCGGCATGGGCGGTAATGATCGCCGCTTCCTTATGTTGTTCTACGGCGTGGATGGCCTGAACTGGATGCCCGCCGGTTGTGTGGCCCAAGCAGCCAAGATCTCGCAGTCTTTCATGTATGCGCGGCCTGTGATCGATGGCAATGACCTCGCGATCATCGCTCGATCCAGTGTGAATGCACCGAACCAACACGATGCCGATTACGCCACGTTCCATCGCGTGCGTGATTTCCGCAAACTGGCCTTGAAGCTTACACCGGACCCAGAGGGCAAATGAACTCACAATCCAAAATCTTCAGCCTGCTCCTCGGCGCAGCACTCGCTATGTCGTGCTTTATCACGACTTCGGCTTTTGCCCAAGGGCGGAATGTAACCCCAACGCTATTGAAAGGGCCGGAGGACTGGCGGTTCGAGCGACTCCCCATTCCTCCGGGATTTGCTCCCGGTATAAAATGGAAGGGATTTGAAGAAGCGCGCTTCGCGCCGGGCATGTTCGCCACTGGTGCAGAAAATTATTTCACTTACGCGCTCGCGGTTTCAGTGGAAGGCACGAACTCGATCCAAGTGGCCGAACTAAAAGACTTTCTTGACCAGTATTTCAGCGGGCTGAGCATTGCCGTGGGAAAACGGAAAGGATTGAAACCAGATCCGGCGCAATTCGGGGCCGAGGTTACGTCCGTGAAATCTGAATTCACCGGGCTCAGCCGATTTGCCGCCAAGCTGCCGTTTTTTGACACCTTCAATGATGGGCGCAAAGTTCTGCTCAATCTGGAGATTTCGGTCCTGCCCAAGACGGACGCAGCCAAGACGCTCGTCGTCTTGCTCATCTCGCCGCAAAGCAAAGATGCGCCGGTGTGGTCGGAGCTACGTAACATCGCCAAAACCGTTGAGGATAAATGGAGTCCCAAGCTGGCGGGGGATCGGGTCTTGCAGGGATTGATCACTGTCACGGCCCCACAGGTGAAGGGCGCGCATGATGCGGAATTCATCATCGTGGATGACAAGGCGTACATCGTTACCGAAGTCAATGAGGTGAAAGGTGGCGAGAACCCAGAGTGGCCTGAAATCTATGTCACCATGTCGATCGTGAACCTCAAGACGCTGAAGCTGGAACGAGTGATGACCTTCGCACGCGGTGGAGCGGTTTTTGGGGACGAGACTTTGCCAGTGGGAGCGTGCTTCGTGCCGCGCATCATCCAGAAGGACGAGCGGACCTTGCGCTGCTATTTCGCGAGCGAGGCGCCCAAGCAAAGGCAATCGCAGATGTGGTTCATCGATTACGATCTGAAGCGCGGTTTGTTCGCGAACACCATCCATAAGGTGAAGCTCAAGACGGCGGGCGGCACGTTCGATATGCAGCCGCAGTATTTTCATGCGGATGCAAAGGCGAGCGGGTTTCAACGTCCACCAGTGGATTACGGGCTCTACATCTTTGGTTCGTTCATGAATATCGACGGCAAGACTTACGTGACCCTGAATAATTATCCGGGCGGACAGAATGCGCTGGCTACGGTGAACGAAGCGTTGGACACGTTTGAGGTGCTGGGGCATTTCAATGAACCTGGGACGATGAAACTGACGGAATCTGCAGCAAACCTTTTGCCCGATGGCACCTGGCTGTCGATCTGCCGACAGGAAGGTGGCAACCGGAACTATACTTTTACAACAAGCCCGGACGGCAAGATGTGGACAGAGAACACTCACCGTGATTTCGTGCCCAACGGCGCCAACTCCAAGCCGACCTTGGACAAATTCAACGGCGTCTATTATCTCGGGTGGCAGGAGGCGACACAGATCAACAAAGTCAACCGGAGCGTATTTAACATCGACGTCTCCAAGGATGGCAAGCAGTGGGAGCGGAAGTATCGCTTCGAAACGGAGAAGTCGTTTCAGTATCCCGCCTTTCATGAACACGATGGGAAAATCTATCTTACGGTGACGCAGGGCGATAGCGATCCGAGCCGCAAGGAGCGCATCATGTTCGGGCGACTGGAGTAAGCGATGACGGAACGGCTATACTGTGGCCTTCCCATTTTGTTGCCAGCCCCTAAACTTCACCCCTGACACACGATATGAAAACCCGCTTCTTCGCCTTTATTGTTGCTTTCCTAATGCTTCTTCAGCCTGAAATTGTATTGCGTGCGGCTGAGACCGGGAAAACCGTTCGCTTGCTCACCATCGGCAACAGCTTCTCGCGCAATGCTACGCATTATCTCGGCGATCTGGCAGAAGCGGCAGGAAACAGGCTGGTGCATGGACCTATCGTGGTTGGCGGTGCGTCGCTGGAATTGCATGTGGGCAAGATGCAGGCTTTTGAAAAAGATGCGGCGAACACGAACGGGTTTTATTCCACCAAGCGCAGCCTGAAGCAGGAGTTGCAGCGGGACCAATGGGATTACGTGACCATCCAGCAGGCGAGCATCAAGAGCCATGATATCGCGACCTACAAACCTTTTGCCAACGAACTGGCCGCGTATATCAGGAAGTATGCGCCGCAAGCGAAGCTGCTGGTGCACCAGACGTGGGAATATCGGGTGGATGATCCGCGCTTCAAAGTGGCGGAGCCCAAGCCCGGCGAGCCGAAGACGCAGGCGGAGATGTATGCAGGGCTCAGCAGTGCCTACAAAACCATCACAGCAGAACTAGGTGCAACACGTATTCCCGTGGGTGATGCATTTCACCTGGCGGATACGGATGCGAAATGGGGATACCAACCGGATGCCAAGTTTGATGTGAAGCAGGCGGAACCGCCAGCATTGCCAGATCAAACGCACTCACTGCACGTAGGTTGGCGTTGGGTGAAGGGCAAGAATGGCAAGACCACGCTGAGCTTGGACGGACATCACGCGAACATTGCGGGCGAATACCTCGGTGCGTGCGTCTGGTATGAGGTGCTGTTCAACGAAAGTGTCGTCGGAAACAAATATGTTCCGAAGGGTTTGGACAAGGATTACGCGAGGTTCGTGCAAGAGACAGCGCACAAGGCGGTGAGCGGCGCACGGGAATCAAATTGATTTTCAATTAATTGGAGCGTTATGAAAAAGCTGTGGTTCACGATCTTCATGAGCGTCTGTGCCTTAGTGGTGCACGGTGCCGATGATCCTTTGGTAGCATGGCGTGAAGGAGTAAAGGTGCATCCGGTGAGTGGCGATACGAACCGGCATGTGATCCACTCGTATTTCAATACGTGCCCGGAGAGTCCGGATGGCAAGTGGGTGCTCTATTATGTTTCCAAAGCGGCGGACGGACAGAAAGGCGACATTTGCATCCGTGACCGCAAGACGGGCGAGGAGAAAGTGTTGGTGCACGATGTGAACACGGAAGATGCGCATCGCGCGGCGTGCCAGCAATGGGTGGCGAACGGCAAGAAGGTGGCCTTCCACGATGAACGTAATGGCGAATGGCTCGTGGCGGTGGTGGATATCGAGACGGGCAAGGAGCAAGTCATCGCGCGTAATCGGCTATCGAGCTGGAGTCAGCCGAACGCGAACGTGGTGCCAGTATATGGCCTGCACTGGGATATCAATGGCTTCCGCGATCTGGAACTGGTGGATGTGAACACGGGTGAAGCGCGCAAGGTGCTGACCATCGACGCCGTGAAAGAAAAGTATGGCGACTGGCTGACGAAGCGGTTCGGCGATAAGCCGGTGTCCATCTTCTTCCCCGAGCTGAGTCCGGATCTGAAGCGGGTGTTCTTCAAGATCGCTTCGCCGGGGAATGGGAATCCGCGCAGCAGTGGGGCCAGTCAGCGGCTCGGCATGGTTTGCTATGACTTGGCGGAAAAGCGGTTTCTGTTTGTCAGTGACACTTGGGGGCATCCGGCGTGGGCGCCCGATTCACGCACGATCGTGGAGGTGAAGAACCAGATGATCGACAGTGATACGGGCAAACCCAAGGTCATCCCGGGTTTGCCGGGTTGGGGTTCGGGGCATCCATCATCGAGCCCGGATGCGAAGTTGATCGTCACCGATGTCTTGATGGAGAAGCTCAAGGGGCCGGCCAACGAATGGGGTATCGTGGTGATCGATGCGCGGGGCACGAACTACGTGATCATCAATCAGGCCGATGGGACGAAAGGGGCCAAATCGTGGCGGCGTTCGCATCCGCACCCGGTCTTTAGCGCGGACAACCAACGCATCTATTTCAATGTGAACAACGGGAAGTGGACGCAGTTGTATGTGGCGGAGCGTGGTGGGAAGTGAATACCAGCAGCCTCCTAAAGTTTCAGGAGATGCTCCAGTTTATCGGAGGCGCTTCGCCAACTGGCGTCATCCGTGGGTAAATAAGTTTCCACAGCGAAGGAGGTGCCGATCAGTTCACGGGCGGCGGCAAGGGATGGGAGATGGCCCAGCGTGATGGCTTGGAGGATGACGTTGCCGAGCGCAGTCGCTTCCACCGGGCCCGCGACGACTTTGCGTCCCGTGGCATTCGCAGCGAATTGATTGAGCAGACGGTTTTGACTGCCACCACCCACGATGTGTACCACTTCAACTTTCAATCCGGAGACTTCTTCCGCTTGGCGCAGCGTGCGGTCGTAGAGCAGCGCGAGGCTTTCCAAGACACAGCGGGCAATCGCTCCCGGTGAAGTCGGAACAGGTTGATTTGTCTCACGACAAAAAGCGGCAATCTTCGCGGGCATATCACCCGGCGCGACGAAGCGCGGGTCCGTCAGATTCAAGATGGCTGAAAACGGAGGTGCATCGGCGGCGAGTTTCGTCAGGGTGCCGTAGTCGATGTCGTTACCCTCAGCGGCCCACTGGCGGCGGCACTCCTGGATCACCCACAGGCCCACGATATTTTTGAGCAGACGCACCGTGCCACCGTAGCCGAGTTCATTGGTGAAGTTGTGCGTGCGGCAGAGATCCGTGAGCACAGGACGCTCTAGTTCCACACCGAGCAAGGACCACGTGCCAGAACTAAGATAGGCCCAGTGCTTTCCCTGCGCAGGCACTGCCGCAACGGCAGCGCCGGTGTCATGCGAGCATGTTGCGATGACTTGCAGGTTTTTCAACGACAGCGCTTCACTGAGGTCATGCTTGATGGGGCCGAGATTTGTTCCAGAGCTGACAACAGGAGGGAACGCCGCGCGCGGCAGGCCGAGCAGATGGATGAGGTAATCAGACCACGTGCGTGTGCGCGGATTGTATAATTGAAAGGTGCTGGCCATGGATTCCTCCACCGTGGCATTGCCGCTGAGGAAGTAGTTGAACGCATCCGCCACGCTGAGGAGCAAGCGCGCACTCCGCATGCGCTCCGGAGATTCGGCGGCGAGCTGATAGAGCGAATTGATAGGCATAAACTGGATGCCCGTCTCGGCAAAAACATTCTCCCATTTGGTCAGCGAAAACACGCGTTCTACACCCTGCTTGGTGCGCGGATCGCGGTAATGGAACGTGGGCGTGATCAATTCGCCTTGGGAATCCAGCAAGACGTAGTCCAGTCCCCATGAGTCCGTGCTGATGCTGGCGATGGGCAGCTTGCGCTGGGCCACCGAGCGTAAACCGGCCTTCAATTCACCGAATAACGCTGCGATGTCCCAATGCAACGATTCGCCCACGCGCTGCACCGGATTCGAAAAGCGATGGATCTCTTCGAGCGTTATTCGCCCGTCGTGCAACGCCCCGAGCATGAGTCGTCCGCTTTCGGCTCCGAGGTCGCAGGCGAGATAGTGATATATAGTCATCCCGTAAACAGGTGGCAATTTATGCACTACCTTCAAAGAAGTTCAATTATAGGAAGAGCAATGAGGAAAACCGAAAACCTACTTCTATCATTTAATCAACGCGCCTCATTGAGCGCACGTTGGAACTCCTTACCCGGCCCTGAGTAATACTTGCCATCATACACAAAATCGAGGTGATCGGATTGATGACCGGGCAGGATCTCGACCTGAATTGATGGTCGGTTTGTATAGCTCAACGTCATTACCCCAAGTTTCTTGCACTTGTGAGCCGAGACTCCTCGAGCAGCTCCGAGTGCTTTTAACGTTACTTCGTTTAGCCTTGCGTCGGCGATCGAATAGTTGGTCGTGTTTGGGACAGTCATCTCAAACGTAATCAATACTGGGTGCCCCTGAGGCAGAATTAGAGGAGGACCGGATGGCTTTTGCCCGACACTAGCAACCAACAGACAAACAAGCAGCGCTGCCGAGACCGATAGCACAATTGAAAGGCGCACACTCATCGGATTTTCCAAAAGCTTCCTTACGAATGAAAAAGAAGCAAGGCGAGAAGCACGACGTACTACGTCGTGGCATTATCTCCCTCAATCCCAATGGATGTAGCGCATCACCGCCAGCCCGATTTCCCATGGCGGAAACCATGTATCTATCCTACTTTCCAGCCATCAGATGGATCGTCGGACATTCATAGGGTTGGTTGGTGGTGGATTGGCTTTAGGAGCCACACGCATATGGGCCGCTGATGGAAAGCCTTCCAAGCGGCAGCACTATGTCCTGAAGCCAGATCAGGCTTGGCGGTTGAATGCACCGGAGAAGGAGCAGTTCGATGCTTCCGGGCTGCTTTTGAAGCCCAATGGGGACTTGCTGACGGTTAATGACAAGCGGCCCGGGCTCTACAAGGTCGTTTTTCCGGCGGAAGGCATGGAGGCGAAGCTGGAGAAGATTCCTAACTTTTTCACAACGAAGCAGTTGGAACCGTTCAAGGTGGCCAAAACGGGGCATTGGGACCTAGAAGGCATCACCCGTGATACTGAGGGGCGGATTTACCTGTGTGAGGAGGGTAATCGCTGGGTGTTGCGGCTGGATCCGAAGACGGAAAAAGTGGAGCGACTGGAGATCGATTGGTCGCCGGTGAAGAAGTATTTTAGCAATGACCGGAATGCGTCTTGGGAAGGGATCGCCATCGGGGATGGGCGGTTATACATGGCGAATGAGCGCAGTCGCGGGCGCATTATCGTATTGGATCTCAACACGTTGGAGATTTTGAGTGATTTCTCCGTGGGGGCCGTCCAACTGCTGGCGCGGGACATGCAATACACGGACCTGAGCTGGTTTGACGGGCATCTCTACGTGCTGATGCGGGAGGCGCGGGCGGTCTTGCAAGTGGACCCGAAAACGGAACGGGTAGTGGCTGAATTCGACATCTGGGCACTGGAAAACGCCCCCGAGCATGCCTATCACCGGCTCTATCCCACCGGCATCATGGAGGGGCTGGCGGTGGATGCGCAGAGTATCTGGGTGGTGACGGACAATAACGGGTATGGTCGCCTGAAGGATTCGGCGGATAAGCGCCCCACCTTGTTCCAATGCAACCGCCCCGACCGGAAGCAGGGATAATGACCAATTCAGGGACCGGGTTCAGTCTAAACTAACACTCCCTACCCCCTCCATCAAACGGCTTAATCCCCAAAAACACGGTTCAAAAGAACTGATGCACCAAACCAAGGGCAGATTCAATTAGCGGGCTTGATAGGCGGTTATAAAAGGAGGGGGCCAACACGTAAAAAACCTATTGCCAGAGGCCGCAATCGTGTTAATGCTTCCCGTTGAAAAAGCCGTAGCAACCAACCATGCAAAGAGCAGGCTCGGCTTGTGACCTAACCATAACAACCAAACGTATCGCTATGAAGGACAAGTATCTCGCTGAACACACGCCCAGTCTGGCCGACATTTGTGTCAGCCGCCGTCAATTTTTGAACCGTTTCGGTATGGGCTTTGGCGCGTTGAGTTTGGCCGGTTTCCTGTCCGAGCTGTCGCCCGAAGCACACGCGGCGTCCGGCGGCCCAATGGCTGCCAAGCAGCCGCACTTCCCAGCGAAGGCCAAACAGGTGGTACACATCTTCGCGCAGGGCGCGCCATCGCACATCGATACTTGGGATCCGAAGCCGATGTTGCAGAAGTATGCAGACCAGCCATTGCCGGGCACGAATGGTGTGGGTCTCCCCTCTCCTTTTGAGTTCACGAAAAAGGGCCAGTCTGGTGTGGAAGTCAGCGAGGTCTTCCCGAAACTGGGCGAGCACATCGATAACATGGCGGTGATCCGCTCCATGTGGACGGATATCCCTTCCCACGAATTTGCGAGCATCCTGATGAACACGGGCTCTGGCCGTCGCACGATGCCGAGCTTGGGCTCTTGGGTGAACTACGGTTTGGGCAGCATCAACCAAAACATGCCGGGCTTCATCTCCCTGCGTCCCGGTGGCGTGCCTCCCGGAGGTGCCCAGAACTGGCAGTCGGCGTTCATCCCGGGTGTTTTCCAAGGGACGAGCATCAACACGCAGTTCACCTCGATCGAGAAGCTGATCGAGAACATCAAGAATGATTTCACCTCGCTGCCGGAACAGCGCCAACAGCTCGACCTGCTGCATCAGTTGAACGATCTCCACAGCCGTTCCATGCAGAAGGATGCGAATCTGGAAGCCCGTTTGCAGGCCTTCGAACTCGCCTACCAGATGCAGATCGAGGCGACGGACGCTTTCGACATCTCCCGCGAGCCGCAGAACATCCGCGACATGTATGGCAACACCACGCAGGGACGGCAGATGCTCATCACCCGTCGTCTGATCGAGAAGGGTGTGCGCTTCGTGCAGGTCTGGGCCGGTGGCTGGGACCATCACTCGAACTTGGAACGTGCGCTGAGCGATCGCGCCCGTGAAATCGACCAGCCTTTGGCGGCGTTCATGACGGACCTGAAACAACGCGGTCTGCTGGACAGCACATTGGTGATGTGGGGTGGTGAATTCGGCCGCACGGCCTCGCGCCAGCTGCCGAACGCGAACAACGCTTTCGAAGTGCCGGGTCGCGATCACAACAACCGCGCATTCAGCACCTGGCTGGCTGGTGGTGGTGTGAAGGGCGGCACGGTTTACGGAGCCACCGACGAGTTCGGTACCGCTTCCGTGGAAAACAAGGTGCACATCCACGACTTGCACGCCACGGTGCTGGCTTTGCTGGGCTTCGACCACACGAAGCTCACCTACCGCTACAACGGCCGCGATTTCCGTCTAACCGACGTTCACGGCAACGTCGTCAAAGATATCATCGCCTAATTGACCAGGTCTTAACGCGTCATGAAAAAATGTTGGCAAGGGGTAACGGCGGTCAGGGCGACCGCCGTTGCCATTTTTATCTCAGCGGCGGCACTCAAGGCAGCCGAGCCCACACCGGCCGAACTGGATTTCTTCGAGAAGAAAATCCGGCCGGTCCTGACCGACAAGTGCTATAGCTGTCACAGCGTTGCCGAAGGCAAAGCCAAGGGTGGCCTCGTCGTCGATTCCAAGGAAGCGCTGCTCAAAGGTGGCGACACGGGTCCATCCATCGTGCCCGGTGATGCCGAGAAGAGTCTTTTTATCAAGGCCATCCGCTACACCGATCCTGACTTGCGGATGCCGCCTTCGAACAAGAAGCTTTCCACCCAAGAGATCGCCGATCTGGAGCAATGGGTGAAGATGGGTGCGCCCGATCCACGCAAGGGTGGTGATCCTGATAAATGGCAGGAACAACTCGCTGCGGCCGAGCGCGATCACTGGGCTTTCAAACCCGTGAGCAAGCCAGCCTTGCCTGAAGTGAAGATGAAAGGCTGGGTGGCCACGCCGGTGGATAACTTCATCCTCTCCAAGCTGGATGAAAAGGCGATGTTCCCTTCCTTCCAAACAGATCGCCGTTCGCTGATCCGTCGCGCGACCTATGACCTGACCGGTCTGCCGCCGACGCCAGAGGAAGTGAAGACCTTCGTGGAGGACAAATCTCCCGATGCTTACGAAAAGCTGATTGACCGCCTGCTCGCCTCCCCGCAATACGGCGAGCGCTGGGGCCGTTACTGGTTGGACATCGCCCGTTATGCGGACACGAAGGGTGATGTGAACCAGAACCGCGAAGATTACCGTTTCGCCTATGCCTGGACATATCGCGATTACGTCATCAAATCCTTCAACGATGACAAGCCGTATGACCAGTTCGTCATGGAACAGCTCGCGGGCGACAAGATGGTCAAGGAAGACGACCGTCAGGCACTCGCCGGTCTTGGCTTCCTGACGCTGGGTAAACGCTTCGCCGGAAATCGTAATGAGATCATCGACGACCAGATTGATGCCGTCTCCAAGGGTCTCTTAGGTTTGACTGTTTCGTGCGCCCGTTGCCACGACCATAAGTTCGACCCGATCCCGACGGCAGATTACTACTCCTGGCACGGTATCTTCAACAGCACCGTGGAGCCGGAGATCGAGCCACTGCTGGGCAAACCGGCCGAGACGCCTGAGTATGTGGAATTCATGACGCGTCTGGAGAAACTCCAGAACGAAGTGCGGACATATCGCGAATCAAACGAAGTGTTTGTGGTGAACAAGATCCGTACCAATATGGTGAACTACCTCTATGCCGCGTATGAGGCGCCGAAGATCAAGAGTGCACAGGAACGGAATGAGTTCACCTTGCGCACTTTAAAGCTGGATAACGGCGTGCTGGGCGCCTGGCAAAGAACATTGAGTGCATTCTCGCGGCAGAAGCAGCCCTCCATGTTCACGCCGTTGATCGAGTTTTCCAAGCTGAAGCCGGAAGAGTATGCCACCAAAGGCCGCGTGCTTTCCGCGATGTTCGCCCAGAACAACTGGAAGGGTGGCACGATCAATCCTTATATCGCCCGCCTCTTCGCCGGTTCCGGCCCAACGGACTTCAAAGATGTGACCGTCCGTTATGGCCGGGCCCTAGAGGAGGCTGAAAAGAAATGGAATGCCGAGCTGGACATGTGGAAGACCCGCAAGAAGCTGAGCAAGAAGGATGACCTGCCGGAGCCGACGCGGCTGGCTGACAAATACATGGAGGAGATCCGCATGGCTCTCTACGGCCAGAATTCTCCCGCCAACCCGCCGAGCAACCAGATTGATCGGTTGCTGCCGCAGAATGTGCAACGTCGCGAGACGGACATGCGCGGGGCCATCGCCCAATTGAAGATGTCGCACCCGGGTTCCCCGCCGCGTGCCCAAGCCATCGAAGACAGCAAGAGCCCGCGTGATTCCCGCATCTTCATCCGTGGCAATGCAAGCAGCCTCGGTGACCCGGCGCCACGCCAGTTCCTGAAGATCTTGAGCACTGGCGATCGCCAGCCGTTCAAGGACGGCAGCGGCCGTTATGAACTGGCCCAGGCCATCGTCTCCAAAGACAACCCGCTCACCGCGCGAGTGATGGTCAATCGCATCTGGATGTATCACTTCGGCGAAGCGCTGGTGCCGACCACAAGTGACTTCGGCACCCGCTCGACGCCGCCGTCTCATCCGGAACTGCTGGATTATCTGGCAGCAAGCTTCATGGAGAACAACTGGTCCATCAAGAAGATGCACAAGCTGATGATGCTCTCGAGCACCTACCAGCAGTCCAGCGCGCACAACCCGCGCTACTCACAGATGGACCCGGGCAACAAATTGCTCTGGCGTATGAACATCCGGCGGCTCGATTTCGAATCGTTGCGCGACACGTTGCTGGCCTTGGGTGGCAAGCTGGACCTGTCGGTTGGCGGCAATCCAGTGGATATCACGAAGCCGGAAACCACCCGCCGCACCGTGTATGGTTACGTGGACCGCCGGAACCTCCCGGAAGTGTTCAACAACTTCGACTTCGCCAACCCGGATCTGACGACCAGCAAACGCTACTTCACCATTGTGCCGCAGCAGTCGTTGTTCCTCATGAACAACCCGCTCGTGATCCAACAGGCGCGTAACCTGGTGGAACGCCCGGACTTCAAGGGGCAGGGTAACGAAGAGCAACGCGTGAAGATGCTGTATGATCTGGTACTGCAACGCGAACCTTCACAGGATGAGATTCGCCTAGGCTTACGGTTCCTCGAATCCCTCCCCGGAGTCACGGACATGCCGGCCGAGCAGACTTGGAAATACGGCATGGGCGAAGTGGATGAAGCGACCAAGAAAGTGAAGGAGTTCCGCTCCTTGAACTTCGTGCGCAACGTCTGGCAGACAGGTAATGCGATGCCGGATAAGATGTATGGCTATCTGAGCCTGAACAACAAGGGTGGGCACCCGGGCAAGAATATCAAGCAGGCGGTCATCCGTCGCTGGACGGCTCCGCGTGATGCCGTGGTGGCGATCAACGGCTCATTAGAACACGGCACCAAGAACGGTGACGGTGTCCGTGCCCGGCTCATCTCGAGCCGGTCTGGCGAGGTCGGCGGCTGGATCTCTTACAACCAGAAGACTCCGACCAAGGTGACCCGCTTCGAAGTGAAAGCTGGCGACACTCTGGACTTCGTGGTGGATGCCCGTGCGAATGATGGCAGCGACAGTTTCGTCTGGGCGCCGGTCATCAGCATCGTGCAGGAGACGGGTGAGTCCATCGCCGGCTTGAACCGGGATTGGAGTGCCGAGAAGGACTTCACCGGCAACAACAAGGCGACGGTGAAAGCACTCAGCTCGTGGGAAAAATACGCTCACGTGCTGCTGCTCAGCAACGAAGCGACTTTCATCAACTGAGGCATTGTTAAAACAATTCAGTAAGGGGCTCCGTAAGGAGCCCCTTTTTTATTCCGCAGTCAGCCAGCAAAGCCGCGAATCACCCACTCGATGTCCTGATACAGATTGAATGAATTCCGGATGAGATGGTCCAAGAGGTGCGGTAATGGCTTGACCCAATACCTAAGCTCGGAAACTTTGATACCTAACATGAAGCGACTTCTCGCCTGTCTGCTGCTCGGCTTGAGCCTTACTGCGGCTACTGCCGCCGAACCGGAGAAATCCGTCGTCCAGGTCATGACTTTCAGCCAATCGCCCGACTGGATGGCCCCGTGGCGACAAAGCCAGGTGGGGCGTGGCACAGGTACCGGCTTTGTGATCAAGGGTAAGAAGATCATGACCAACGCCCATGTGATCAGCTGGGGAAAACAGATACTGGTAAAGCGCTACCAAGATCCTCGGCCTTACCGGGCGAAAGTAGCGTTTGTCTCCCATGAATGCGACTTGGCTTTGTTGGAAGTGGAAGACCCGGATTTCTTCAGCGGCATGGAAGCGCTGCCGATCGGTGAACTGCCCGAAGTGCGCTCCACGGTGACGACGATGGGTTACCCGGCAGGTGGCGAGCAGATCTCGTTCACACGAGGGGTGGTTTCCCGTATCGAAGTGCAAGGGTATGTGCACATGGGCAACCGCGCATTCCTGACCGTGCAAACGGATGCCGCGATCAACCCCGGCAACAGTGGCGGTCCGGTGATCCAGGACGACAAGGTCGTAGGCGTCGCCTTCCAAGGCACCCCGGGCTTGGAGAACACCGGCTTCTTTATCCCGCCGCAGATCATCAAGCATTTCCTAAAAGACATTGAGGACGGCAAGTATGACGGCTTCCCGCGGGCGGGCATCTCCCTGACCGCGATGCAGAACCCGGCGTTTCGCAAACTGCTCAAATTGCCCGACAACGATGTCGGAGCACGCGTCGACAATGTGCTGCCAATCGAGAGCAGCCAAAAGGTCTTGAAGGAGGACGATGTGTTGCTGCAAGTGGGTGATTACCGCGTGGGCAGTGACGGCACGATTCTCTATCACGGCAACCGCGTCTCACTCTCGGTGGCCTTCCAAGAACCACAGAACGGCGAATTCATCCCCATCAAGATCTGGCGTGACGGCAAGGAGATCAGCTCCAAGCTGCAGCTCTTCACTGATACGGAAGACCTGCCGACCGGCAGCCAGTATGATGTGCTCCCGCGTTATTACGTTTATGGCGGGATGGTCTTCACACCCTTGAGCATGGATTACATGCGCCGCCTGCCACGAGTAGGCAGCACCGCGGCAATGCTGTATGAGCTGACCTATCGTCGGCGCGAAAAACCCGAGACTGTCCGGGAAGAACCGATCGTGCTCAGCACGGTGATGGCCCATCCGGTGAACGCAAACCTGCAGGTGCGTGGCGCGGTGCTGGTGGACAAGATCAACGGAATAAAGATTAACAAACTGGAGGATGTGATACGCGCATTCGCGGAAGCCAAGACCGATCAGCACATCATGGAATTTTTACCGAATGGCGGTTTTGAATGTATCGAGCGCAAGGACGCCGATGCTGCCAGTGTCGAAATCTTGAAGACCTACAATATCCCCAGCGACCGCCGTCTATGAAAAAACTTTTCCTCCTTTGCCTGACGCTCTTGAGCGTCGTCAGCAGCCAGGCCCAGTTGGCTCATAATCCATGGGAAGATTCCATCGTGACGGTGGAGATCACCCGGCAACGCTACGACATGGGACAGCCTTGGACCCGGCAAACGGCCACCGACGTGAAGAACGGCGTCGTCATCGACGGCAAACAGATCCTGACCACGGCTGAGTTCTTCAACGATGTGACCCTCATCCGGGTGCAGCGCAATGGTCGTGGTCGCTGGTGGACGGCGCAGCTGAAGTGGGCTGACTTCCACGCCAATGTGGCCCTGCTAACAGTGGATGAGGAAAAGTTCTGGCCTGGGTTGAAAGCGGCCAAGTTCGCCAATGATTTAAAGGATCTTAGCTTGGTGCAAGTGGTACGCTGGCGGAACGGCAATATGGAAAGCCGCAAGGCGGAGTTCAATGAGTTCACGGTTCGCGAGGGCAAGGTCAGTTTCGTGCCTTCAACCAGTGTGACCTTCAGTTCGGACATCGAGGGACTGGGCTGGGCAGAAGCCGTGGTGAACAACGGCAAGCTGGTAGGCCTGACCACTTCATCAGACGGCCGGAAGTTCAATGTAACCCCGGCACCATTCTTCAAGCGGGTGCTGGAGGCCCAAGCCAAAGGCAAATTCACCGGCATGGGCTACTTCGCCTTCACCTGGCAACAGGCTTTGAACCCGGATATGCACAAGTTTCTGGGATGGAAGACGGAGCCAAAAGGCGTAGTCATCATCGATATTCCGCCGCAGGAGAAGAAAAAAGATGGGCTGAAAGTTCGGGACCTGATCTTGAAAGTGGATGGCTTCGACATCGATATCCAAGGCGATTATCTCGACCCTGACTACGGTCACCTGATGCTGGAAAACCTGAGCAGCCGTCGTCACTGGGCGGGCGACACCATCAAACTGGTCGTCTGGCGAGAGGGCAAGGAATTGACGGTGGATTACAAATTACCCAAGGCGGATTACGGCACAGACCTCATCCCGAAGGAAGTTTTTGACCGGGAACCGGAATACTTGATCGTGGGCGGATTGCTTTTCCAACCGATGGACGGTGCCTACATGAAGCGCTGGGGTGCTGACTGGAAACAGCGGGCACCATTCCGTCTGGCGTATTACGACAACCAATCCAAGAGCGAGGAACGCGCTGGACTGATCTTGCTCTCGGCCATCCTGCCGGACCCGGTAAATATCGGCTATCAGGATTACCGCTTCATCGTGCTGGATAAAGTAAATGGCAAACTGATCAGCAATATGACCGATCTGGCCACCGCTCTGGAGAGTCCCAAAGATGGATTTCACATCTTTGAGTACATGAACGGCAGCAACATACAGAAGATGGTGCTGGATGCGGCCCAAGCCAAAGCGGCGAGCATACGTATCCAAAATAACTACGGAATCCGGGGTGACCGGTTCATTTTGCCAAAACAAGCCGCTGGACACTGACCGTTTTTGGGACAATTATCAATGTGCTTACAGCAAAGTCTGTTAAGACAACTGATTTCAGGGAGTTTATTAATCTCTGAAAGGGAGGGAACAATAATTGCTCCCTCATGGTCCCAGATGGAACTAGGAAAAAAAGTATGCAGCCGTTGTGGACGTGAAATGCGCCCGGGATCAACCCGGTGCACAGCCTGTAATATTTACCAGTATCGCCGCACCCCGCGACTGATAGTAGGTTTTTTCCTCGTCTTGCTGTTCTTTCTCTTCTGCGGAGCCATCTACTATCTTACGGCCCGTCAAGGTGCTCGTATCTTAGCCTGGTCCACGTCTTTTTTGATTGGTCAGGATATGTTTCTGGCAAGCTGAAATCCTACCCTGGCAGGCTAATATTTTCCCCGTCAGCCATTGGCTTCCGTTTAAAAGCGTGATACCTCTCTGCGCATGTTGCAGTTCAATGTTTTGGGGTTCCCCGTCGTGGTTCAGTGGTTTTTCTGGCTGATCATGGCGCTTATGGGCGGGGCAATCCGCGCTGAGACACGGGATGACTGGATCGACGTAGCGCTCTGGGTGATCGTCGGTTTCGTTTCCATTTTGGTGCATGAATTGGGGCACGCTCTCGCCGCCCGCAAGTTTGGCTACCATTCCACCATCGTGCTGCATGGTTTCGGCGGAGTGACCATCATCCCGCATGCCCGGTTCAGTCGCGGGCAAAGCATCTGGGTCAGTTTCTCCGGACCGCTCGCCGGCTTCTTGCTCGCCGGAATCACCTTTGCTCTGGCTTTGGTCATCAAGACGGAGTATCAGGCTGTGCGCACCCTGATTGGTTTCTCCCTCTTCATCAATATCGTCTGGACCTTGATGAACCTGCTGCCGGTGCTACCACTTGATGGCGGTCAGATATTGCGCGAGATACTGGGGCCTGGACGACTGCAGGCCGCGTGCTTTATCGGTGGCATCGTAGCAGTGCTGGTCGTGGCTTACGCCATCAGTGAACGGCAGATCTATCTGGCCTTTCTGTTCGGATATTTCGCGTATATCAACTTCACCAACGGGCACGCCGAAGGTGGAGTCATCAAGGGCTGACACTCCAAAGTGACCATGTATGTCCAAGCTGCCTGAACTGATAACTACTGAAACGCAGCTGGATGAACTATTGGCGGAGCCATCGGCTGCCGTCCTTGATACTTTCAAGCAGATTACGGGAGATATCCTATTGCTGGGAGTGGCTGGCAAGATGGGGCTGACTTTGGCGCTGATGGCCAAAAAGGCAGCTGAGGTATCCCACACCCAGCGCCGGATCATCGGGGTCTCGCGCTTTACTTCAGGCACGGCGGAGAAATGGTTGCTTGAGCGCGGCATTGAAACCATCGCGGGTGATTTGCTGGATGCCGCTTTTCTCGCCTCCTTACCAGGAGCGCCCAATGTCATCTACCTCACGGGGATGAAATTTGGTTCAACGAATCAAGAGGCGCAGACTTGGGCGGTGAACACGTGGTTGCCCGCCCAAGTGGCGCAACGCTTTAGCAAGAGTCGCATCGTCGCACTCTCCACGGGGAACATCTATGGACTCGTGCCCGCATCTGGAACTGGTTCCATCGAGTCGGATACGCCGAACCCAACTGGTGAATACGCCATGAGCTGTCTCGGCCGCGAACGGATGTTCGAACACTTTAGCCGGCAAAACGGGACCAAGACGGCGCTCATCCGGCTAAACTACGCTTGTGAAATGCTCTATGGCGTGCTCACGGATATCGCGCGCAAAGTGTGGGCGGGCGAGCCGGTGGATGTCTCCATGGGATGGTTCAATACGATTTGGCAGGCTGATGCGAACGCAGTGACGCTGGCTGCGCTGGCGGATGTGCAGTCACCACCGAAAGCCATCAATATAACGGGCGCGGAAAAACTCTGCATCCGCGAAGTCGCAGCAGAATTTGGCAGACTGTTTGGCAAACCCGTCAACCTGACGGGAGAGGAACAGGCCACAGCTTTGTTAAACGACGCCACTGCGGCGCTGGAACGCTACGGCAATACCCGCGTAACAATCCCTACATTGATGAAATGGATCGCGCACTGGGTGAAGGCCGATGGAGCTTCACTGAACAAGCCCACGCACTTCGAAGCGCGTGACGGAAAATTCTGAGCCATGAATCCCGCCATCCGTTCAGCACTACAACGTGGTCTGGTGATACCAGCACTGCCACTGGCGCTGGATGCGAATCGTCGTTGGGATGAAGGGCGGCAACGAGCCTTGCTCCGATACTACGCGGCGGCTGGAGCAGGCGGTGTGGCCGTGGGCGTGCACACCACGCAGTTTGCCATCCGAAATCCAGAGATAGGAGTGTTCAAACCGCTCTTGAATCTGGCGGCGAAAGAATTTCAACGGGCAGATGCAGAACGCATTGAACCGATGGTGCGAGTCGCCGGGATTTGTGGGGCAACGCCGCAAGCTATGAGCGAGGCGGAGTTGGCCATCAGCAATGGCTATCATGCAGGATTGCTCAGCTTGGCTGCACTGAAGCAGGCGAGCGATGATGAACTCATCGCACATTGCCGCGCGGTGGCCGAGGTGATTCCGGTCATTGGTTTTTATCTGCAGCCCTCAGTCGGTGGTCGTGCCCTGCCCTATTCGTTTTGGCGACGCTTTGCAGAGATCGAGAATGTCGTGGCCATCAAGATGGCACCGTTCAATCGCTACCAGACACTGGATGTGGTGCGGGCCATCACCGAGTCAGGCCGTGAAGATATCGCGCTCTACACGGGGAATGATGACAACCTCGTGATCGATCTGCTAACCCCATTTCGTTTCCAAGTTGATGGGGAATGGAAGACACGCCGGATTGTCGGCGGTTTGCTCGGGCATTGGGCGGTGTGGACCAAGAACGCGGTCGAACTTTTGAGCAAATGCCAGGAACTCTCGCTCAAGAACCAGCCCATCAGCCCCGAGGTGCTCACGCTCGCCCAGCAAGTAACGGACTGTAATGCCGCGTTCTTCGATGCGGCCAATGGTTACGCCGGCTGTATCGCCGGAGTCCATGAAGTCTTGCGCCGCCAAGGTCTGCTGGAGGGCGTCTGGTGCCTTGATCCGCACGAAACGCTCAGCCCCGGCCAGAAAGAAGAGATCGACCGCGTGTATGCCGCTTATCCGGAGCTGAATGATGATGCGTTTGTGAAGGAGAATCTGGCCAGGTGGTTAGCGTAGATCTTTGTAGTGCCGTTAGGCATGCCTCTACGGTAGCCATGGGCATAGCCCACGGATTGCGAGCCTATCAGCTCCGCGCCACGTAGCGACGCGATGACCTCATCACCTCCCGAGAATCAAGCGTCACTACGTGACGCACCTC
>JAURFH010000249.1 GCA_030834415.1 Verrucomicrobiota bacterium
CTGCGGGGATGCCGAAGTTCATCATAAGCCCGACGATAAGCGGGAGTGAACCTCCGGGAATACCCGCGACGGCCACGGCACTGAGTACAGCGAGCAGCAACATGGTGAGCTGTTGCACGACGGTCAGTTCCACACCGAAAACCTGCGCGATGAAAAGGACGACGCAGCCTTCATAGAGCGCCGTCCCGCTCATGTTCATGGTGGCACCGAGAGGCAATACAAAGCCGGCGGTGCTGGGTGATACGCCGAGATCTTCCTTCGCCACTTGGATGCTGGTGGGGAGGGTGGCACTGCTGGAGCTGGTGGAGAATGCGGTGACGATGACTGTGCGGATGGCTTTGAAGAACACCTTGGGCGAACGCTTTGACAGCAACTTCAGCAAGATGGTCATCGTGCCGAAGAGATGGATGAGCATGACGGCCAGCACGCCGATCACGAAGACAAAGAGGGCCTTCAAAACGGGTAATCCGGAATGCACCACTACACTGAACATCATGGCCGGGACGGCGATGGGCGCGAGCAGGAGGGCGAAGTGGACGATGCGCGTCATCAGGTCGGCCATATCCTGTAAGACATTGAGCACGCGTAGATGAGCTTCCTTGGCGAGTTGCGTGGCGGCGGCTCCAAGTAGTAGCGCAAACAGGATGAGTGGCAGGATTTTGAACTCCACCACGGATTGCAGCAGGTTCTTGGGCATGAACATGTCCACCACCACCATGAGGCTGAAGCCTTGTTGTTTTTGTTCGGCGGCCCGCTCTTGATACTTCGTAGCATCCCAGCCATATTGGGTCATCAGGTCATCCTTCAGCTCTGGGGAGATCTGGTTGCCGGGATTCACGAGGTTCATCATCAATAAACCAAGCCCCACACCGACGACCATGTTGATGCCGAACATGCCAAAGGTGCGTCCGGCTAATGGACCCAGCTTGCTCAAGTCACCCAGTTGTGCCACGCCGAGTGCCAGTGAACTGAACACCAACGGTACCACGACGAAGAAAAGCAACCGTAGGAAGACCTGACCGGCGGGATCGCAGATCTCGCTGGCGAAAGATTTGAAGGCCAGTTCGCTATCAGGAAATTTGAACATGATGGCGCGGGCGATGAGGCCGAGCACGAGGCCGATGACGAGACCCCACAGGATGCGGGAAGCGAGCTTGTCGGTGGAGTTACTGGTGGCTGACATGGCGAGGCGAGTCTAAGCGGGAAAGGGGGGCGAGGGAACGTAAAACCGCCCCGGAAAAAGAATTTCAAAATATTTCCCCCCTGTGTCCATGGATGTCACACCCCTCCGGTTGTGGTATGGGCATGTTTTATGCAGTGCTTAGATATGGGAAGTTTATGAGCCTGTTTAAAAAAGGCTCTAAGAATCTGAAGGATGATACCATGAATTGCACGGTCCGACTTGAAAGTTTGCTTTGTGTCCCGAGGGTGGCAGATTGTGTCTGCGTTATGACTCAATTTCTTCCACGGCGATTGGTTTGCTGGCTCATGCTGGTGTGTGGGTTGATCACATCTTTGCAAGCGCAGGAGGCGCGGATGGATGTGGCGGTCTATGGCTCGACTCCTGCTGGTATCGCGGCCGCCATTGCCGCTGCGAAAAATGGCAACTCGGTGATTTTGGTGGAGCCGACCGATCGCATCGGCGGGTTATTGGCGAGCGGTCTCTCCTGGACGGACGCCCGCACTTTGGAATCCATCTCGGGTGCCTATCAGGAATTTTGCATGCGGGTGGAGCGGTATTACATCGCCGGGCATGGCGTGGGCTCACCCCAGCACGAAGCTTCCTTCCGCGGCTTGCATGGCGAGCCGATGGTTAACCTGCGCGTTCTGTCCGATATGTTGAACGAAGCCCCAAGGGTGCGGCTCCTGCGCAAATATCAGCTCGGGCAGGTGGAGGTTGGCGGCACGGCGGAACATCCCTTGATCCGCACGGTGCAATTTGTTTCGGCCACTGGCAGTGTGATAACGGTGCGGGCGAAAGTGTTCATTGACGCTTCCTATGAAGGCGATCTGATGGCCAAGGCGGGTGTAAGCTACACTGTGGGTCGTGAAGGGCCGGATGCTTACGGCGAAAGTCTTGCGGCCAATGTGCCCAAGGGCGGTGACCGTCAGGTGCAGGGTTACAATTTCCGCCTCAGCATGACGGCCAATCCGGATAGCCGGATCATGCCGCAGGCTCCCCCAGGATATGATCGGGAGGACTTTGTGGGGGTGTTGGATGTCTTTGCTTCCGGCAAGGTCAAGAAGGTGTTCTCCGGCGATCATGACGGTATCTATCGCACGCATCTGCCGCTATTGCCGAACGGCAAAGCAGATGTGAACGACACACCACACGCCCCTGTGCGCCTGAGCATGCCCGATATCAATGACGGTTATCCGGATGGCTTCCCAGTCACGCGGCAACGCATCTTTGACCAGCATTATTACTACAATGTCGGGTTGCTGTATTTCATCCAGAATGACACGGCGGTGCCGAAGAATATTCAGGGACCGGCGCGGGAATGGGGTTTCTGCAAAGATGAGTTCGTGGATAGCGGCTATGTGCCGCCCCAGCTTTACATCCGGGAAGCACGCCGGATGATCGGTCAATATGTCTACACCGAGAATGATACGGCCAAAGCCACGAATGATGTGCGGGCCAAGTTGTTCACGGATGCTATCGCGATGGGGGATTACTCATTGAACTGTCACGGTACGGGCCGGGAGGGGACACGTTTTGATGGAAAGCATACGGGTGAATTCTACAAGAGCATTCCGCCATTTCAGGTGCCTTATGGTGTGATTGTGCCGAAGGATGTGGGGAACCTGCTGGTGCCGGTGGCCGTCTCCGCCAGTCATGTGGGCTATTCCTGCTTGCGCATGGAGCCGACCTGGATGGTGCTGGGTCAGGCCGCCGGTCATGCGGCGTCACTGGCCATCTTGCAAGGTTCCATCGTACAGCAAGTTTCCGTGCCCGTCTTGCAGGATCGCCTGCATAAAGACCGTCTGGCGACCATCTACCTCACTGATGTGCGACCGGGGTCGGATCTGTTTCCGGCTGCCCAGTGGTTCGGCAACCGGGGTGCGTTCCATGGCTTGGTCGATCCTTCGCTTACCACCTTGGTGAAGCAAAAGCAGATATTCGGGCAGTATTCCGAGGCTGCACCGGGGCATGAGGTGAATCCCCGCGAGAAGATTGACGAAGTGACCTTGGGCCGTTGGATAGCCATCGCCGAGGCAGAAGGCATCGACATCAAAAAGGCGGGGCGCTTGAAGGGGAAGATGCGCGGGGAGGTGCTGGAGCGGTTGTATCAGGTCAAATACCCGGAGCCGAAGAAAAAGAAATAACTGCGCTTTTAGCGCAGCAGGGAAACGACCTGTGAGGAATAGGGGGAGGTTAAATAATACGTATCCGTATTATTTTGGCTTGCGTGAATTTGGCCTGTTCGTTCTGATACTCCCCCATGAACTCCTCGGAACCCGGATTGAAGCTGTCCACGACCCAGTGGCTGGTGTGCATCATTGCCGCCATCGGTTTTGCCTTCGATATCTACGAGCTGCTGATGCTGCCGCTCATCATCAAGCCGGCAATGGCCACCTTGAGTGCGCCTTTGATCGAGCAGGCGGTGTCTGGGGGGATGGCGAGGCCGGAAGCGGTCGCCTTATGGCTGCCCGGCGGGGCCAAATATGTGGAGTGGGCGCGCATCCTGTTCTTCGTGCCAGCGCTGGTGGGCGGTGTGTTTGGTTTGTTGGGCGGTTATCTCACTGATCTGCTAGGCCGCCGGCGAGTGCTGACTTTCAGTATCTTGTTGTATGCCTTCTCGGCCTTTGCGGCGGGTTTCGCCACTTCTTTGGAGCAATTGCTGATCTTTCGCTGTCTGGTGTTTGTGGGGGTGTGCGTAGAGTTTGTGGCGGCGGTGGCATGGCTGGCGGAGCTTTTCCCGAATCCGCAGCAGCGTGAGAAGGTGTTGGGTTACACCCAGGCATTCTCCTCTTTGGGCGGCTTTTTGGTGGCTTTCATGTTTGGTGTAGCGGCGGAGCATGCTTTTTCATTTCCCGCGATCCATGGCGGGCATGAGGCTTGGCGGTACACTTTGATCTCGGGTGTGATACCGGCCTTGCCGTTGATCTTCATCCGGCCATTCCTGCCTGAATCGCCGGCATGGGCGGCCAAGAAGGCGCAGGGCACATTGAAGCGGCCGAGCATCGCGGAGCTTTTCAGCCCCGCTTTGCGCAAGACGACCATCCTTACCACTATTCTCTTCGCCACCAGCTATGGCATCGCATTTGGGGCCATCCAGCAGTTGCCGCAGATCATCGGAGGAGCCAAGGGGCATGCAGCGATCATGGCCAAAGCCAAGGAAGCCCAAGACAAAGCGGTAGCCGATGCGGTCGCTGCTGGCAAACCCGCACCCGATGCGAAAACCCTGAAACAAATCGGTGCGAGTGTGACGGCCAGCGAGGTTTCGGATGTCTCGGTCATGCAGGAAACAGGCGGTCTGGTGGGGCGTTTTCTGCTGGCGATTCTTGCCGTGAAGATCATCAGCCGACGCAATCTTTTCCGGGTGTTCCAGATCCCTGCACTGATCGTGGTGCCGCTCTATTTTTATTGGATCGGCGGAGCTTTGGGTGATGCGAATACGTATACCATGGTGAAGGTGGGCATCTTCCTTGCCGGCGTGTTCACGGTAGCTCAGTTCAGTTTCTGGGGTAACTACATACCGCTGGTGTTCCCGGTCCACCTGCGTGGCACGGGTGAGAGCTTCGCCGCTAATATCGGTGGGCGCGTGATCGGTACAGCGGCGGCTTGGTTCACCATTTCGTTGTCCGCCTCGACGCCGCCCAGCGCAGTGAAATTGGCCACAATGGCTGCGGTGGTGGCGGGCATATATGCATTAGTGGGAGCTTTGCTGACCCACTGGCTGCCGGAGCCGAAGGAAGAGGATCTCGAGCACTAAGCGGCTTACCCCCTTTGATTGGATTTACGAAACCGGCCAGGTGTCTGGCCGGTTTTGCTTTTGAAGAGGGTGCAGAAATGCTCGGTGTGGCGGAAGCCGCTGCGCTCAGCTACTTCGGCAAGTGTCCAATCGGTCTCAATGAGCAACTGGCGGGCGCGCTCCAGTTGCACGCGGAGAATCTCGGCCTTTGGGGCGCGTCCCACGTGCCTGAGAAAGCGTCTTTCCAAGGAGCTACGGGAGAGGGGCGCGCATTTCAGCAGGGCATCCACACCGATACCCTCGCAGGCGTGTTCGCGGATGTAGCGTAACGCCGAGGCCACGTGGCGGTCTTCCAAGGCTAGTACATCAGTGGAACGACGGGTAATGACACCGGCTGGAGCAATCACAAGCGACTCGGTAGTCCGCTTTTCTCCTGACATCAAACGGTCCAATCGTATCGCAGCTTCATAGCCGATACGTTCGCAGTCTGGCATCACGCTACTTAGGGGCGGGGCCGTGAGTTCGCAAAGGAGTTCATCATTATCCACTCCCAATATGGCGACTTCATCCGGCACGGTGAGCTTCAGTTCGGCGCAGAGTTCAATGATCTGT
>JAURFH010000250.1 GCA_030834415.1 Verrucomicrobiota bacterium
AATACATCCACGAATCCGTGTGGCGTTATCTCTTCAACCAGCCGGTGGACAAGGTGGGCCAGCCGGTGCCGCATGATGCGGATTGCCAGTTGGAACCGAAGAAGAAGTAAGTTTCTGCCGGGCGTAAGGATGCCTGCGGGTGTCCTTACGCCAGCAATTCCGCCGGAGCGACTTCGATCAGATCGGCAAGATGCGTGGGTATGTTCGTCGCCCCCATCTTGCCATTTTCATCTCGCGTGACACAGACCACCGTGAGTTTCCCGCGCGCGATTTCGGCAGTATGCGGCGAGTTCAATTTGCGGAATTTGAAGATGTAGGTCAGCGATTTGGAACGCTTCTCGCTGACCAGCATGTGGATCTCCACTTCATCCTCGAAGCGCAGCGGCTGCTTGTAATCGCACGAGGCATGCACGCGCGGCCAGCCTACGGGCGGGTCAACCTGTTCCGTGACGATGGAGAACCCCAGCGAGCGGAAGAACGCATGCTCGGCTGTCTCCATGTAACGGAAGAAATTCGAGTAGTGGACGATCCCCGCCATGTCCGTCTCGGAGAATTCCACCCGGCGGACCGCTTTGAATTCGTATGGCATGGTGACTGGAGGTTAGCTTGAAACGGATGCGGGCTTCAACTCCGCAAACGCAGCGGCCATTTGTGCAGCCATCGCTTCCACGCTGAAAGCGGCATGCACCGTGCGATGACCCGACTCAGCCATCGTCCGCAGGCTGCGGCCATCAAGCAGTGTCTTTTCCAGAGCATCGGCCAAGGCACCGGCGTTGGTGGGCTCGTATAAGGCACCGCCACCGGTCACCTCCACCAGCTCCGGGAAAGAAGCCACTTTGGGTTGCACCACCGGCACGCCAGAAGCGAGAGCCTCGATGACATAAAGCCCGAAAGCCTCCCCATACAGCGCGGGCACGGAGAAAACACTGAGACCATGGAAGAACCCGAGCTTTTCTTCGCGGGATAGATTCGGATGAAACTCCACATCACCGGTGCAGCCAGCGTGCTGGATACGCGCTTTGAGCTCATCTACGAACGGCTCATCCGACGGGCCGCAACCACCACCGACCCTGAGCTTCAAGCCGATCACGCGATTGCGTTTCTTGAGCGTGAGGAACGCTTCCACCAAGACATCCAAGCCCTTGTCCGGGCACATGCGGGCAAAGTAGCCGATGATCGGGGCCTTGTTCGTGGTAAGCGGCGGCGGTGTGGTCGGATAACCGGTCAGGTTGATGCCGTTATGGATCACTTTCAGCTTCTCGGCTGGGATCTGCATCTTCTTCGCCATGCGGTCCGCGAAGTAACGGCTGGGAGCGATGAACAGGTCCACTTCACGGGCGCGTTCTCTCATCAATTTCCAGACTTCTGAACATCCCGGTTCAGGCATGGAATCGATATACGAATCCTCCCCTTGCAGCATGCAAACGACGGAAGAGTGAAGCTCCTGCTTCATGCGGCGCGTAAAGCCGATGAGCATGGCATTGGAAAGACTGATGACGTCGGGGTGCGCCTGCGGCTTGAGATACTCGATCAACTCCTCTAACTCGCGCGCCTGATTGCCTTCTTCGCCGCGTAGCATGGACAGGGTCAGGTCCACCACATCAGCGGCCTTGGTCTTGGCGGCGCGACCAGAAGCAAGTTTGAGCAGCACGGGCGACGCCAGCAGGCTGTGCAGCCACTTGGGGGCTCTGCGATACCACGCGGATTGCTGCTCCAGATAGACGTTGATGCCGTTGAAGAAAGTGGGTGTGCCGTTGCTCTCGTTCTCCTCGTCCAGCGTCATCGGGAGATAAAGCGGGATCATGAGCGTGCCATGCCCCTGCTTCCGCAACGCGGCCACCATGGCGTTATCGCGGAAACAATTCCCGCAATACATGCCACCGGCACCCGGTGTTATCTGCACGATGTTCACGGGCCAATTATCGGCCGAAAACTCTATGTGTCCAGTGGCAGAATGAAAAATACCCGCGCCCCATCCTTGCGGAGCGCTGTTCTGCTTGCGGCAGTGGTGACGGAATTTAAGCCTGTGAAGGCTCTTCTGCTGGGTCGCGATGCACGAGCGCTGGCGAGAAGGCCGGCAGACAGACGGCGATGTATTCCGCGCCTTCGGCACCGGGTGTGCTGTATTGCACCCATTCCCCTGCCTTGGTGATCACGGCCTGGCCAGCCATCACGTCGATGTAGCCGCCTTTGTAGAGCACACGCAACATGCCCTTGAGCACGACCGTGAACTCATCGAACTCCGGAGTCTGTCCGGGCTCCGTCCAGCCGGAGAGGCTGATCATCCGGGCGACGCTGATCCGGTCATCGCTGGAATTCACGTTGCCGATAAATTCCTCGATGATCTTGGGGCGGTTTCCGGCGGCCTTGATGCGGGTGGGATTGGCGATCAATATCGGCATGCGCTGGAGGATGCTTGAGCGCGAGTCATCGGGCAAATTGTTTGTCCTATTAATGATGAAATTCATTCACGCGTTCCATCAAGATGGCCAATGACAAGTCAGCCTGCCTGTCGGCATTGGAAATCCGTATCCCGTCTGGTCCGTTGCGTTGAGATTTGCGATCTCGCAGTCTGCCCTGAACGTGAGCATTCCATTCCTGCACTGTCTATTCTTACAGTCACTCAACTTTAACCCGGTAAGTCTATATGAGTCGTTTTACTTACGTGGCACTCGATGTAAAAGGGCGGGAAAACAAGGGGCAATTGGAGGCGGAAAATTCACTGGAAGCGGTGACCCGTCTCAAAGAGATGGGCTGGTTCCCTACCAAGGTCACCGAAAACAAACCAGCCGAGAAAGGACGACGAACAACCAGCAAATCCAGCACTCGTTTGGACCGCTGGAAAAACTTCTCGTTCGGCACGCGCCGTATCAAACCCAAGCCATTGGCCACGCTCACGCGCCAGCTCGCCACAACGTTGGATGCAGGCATGCCGCTTCTGCGTGCCTTACGCCTACTACAAGAACAGGAGACGGGTGGCAATACCCTGCGGGTCTTGCGAGAGATCGGGGAGGATATCGAAAGCGGCAACACTTTCAGTGAAGCACTTGCCCGACATCCCAAGACGTTTGACAAGTTGTATGTCAACATGGTGAAGGCGGGTGAATTGGGTGGCGTGTTGGAATTGGTGTTGAATCGGCTGGCAGATTTTCTGGAGAAGGCGGAGCGTATCAAGGGGCGAGTCATCGCCGCCATGTTTTATCCGGTGTCCGTGCTGCTCGTGGCCGCTGGTATCGTGGTCGTGCTGATGCACTTCATCATCCCCAAGTTCAAATTGGTCTTTGCCGACCTGATGGAAGGCAGGCCATTTCCGGCCTTTACCCAGTTTGTCTTTGATTTATCCGCGCGGTTTGAGCAGCACTTTGTGGGGATTTTCGCAGGGCTAGTCGTTGGCTGGATCGCCTTGGCGCTGTTACGGAAGCTGCCGTTTGTTGGGCGATGGTGGGATCGCCGTCGTTGGCGTCTGCCAGTGTTGGGGAACTTGTTGCGCAAGCTCGCGCTGGTGCGTTTCGCCCGCACCTTAGGCACGCTCATCGCCAGTGGAGTGCCCATCTTGCAAGCCCTTGCCATCGTGCGTGAAGTCGCGGGCAACCGCGTGCTTGCAGATGCCATCGACGCCGTGCATCAAAGCGTGCGGGAAGGCGAGTCGCTGACGGCTCCGCTGCGGAAGGCGGGCATCTTTCCACCCATTGTGGTGGGGCTGATGGATGTGGGGGAGCAGACGGGTGCTTTGCCGGAGATGTTGTTGCGCATCGCAGACACTGCGGAACAGGAGGCGGATAATATCATCGCGGCCCTATCCTCTCTGCTGGAACCCATCATGATCGTCATTCTGGCGGTCATCTTAGGTACCATCGTCATCGCGCTTTTCATGCCGATTGTCGATCTGGGTAACGGGTTTGGCAAACCGGGAGCCGAATAAGACGAAGCAGGTGCTGGCAGCTCATTGCGCCTTCCTCTTCGGCTTGAACTGGGCGGCGTGCAGACGGATTTCAGCCATCTCCTTCTCGCTTAAGTGGCTTCGGACGAGCAGCCAAGCTTCCTGATAGTGCGGCTTCTTGCCGGTTTCCACCGCAAGGTAAAGCCACTTGCCGGCCTGGAAGTGATCGCGCTCACAGCCGCGTCCTTCATTCAGCATGAAGCCCAGCATATACTCCGCCTCGGCATTTCCCCGTTCGGCTGCGCGTTGATACCATTTGAAGGCAGTCTCGTAGTCCTTCTTTTGTCCGCGGCCATAGTAGTAGAGCTCGGCCATACCATATTCCGACCAGTCATGACCCTGTTCCGCAGCGAGTTCATACCAATGTGCGGCTTTGGCGTAATCGCGCGGGATTTCTTTGCTTTTATCGTAAAGGGTGGCGAGTTCGTACTGGGCCCAGACGATGCCGGCCTCGGCCGCCTGTTCATACCATTTGACCGCCTGCTCGACGTCCTTGGGGGCACCGCCCTCCCCACGCACATTTATCAAGGCCAGTTCGTAGGCAGACCACTGGTTGCCGTCCTTGGCTGAAGTCTCATACCACTTGATGGCTTCCGTGATATTGGTCGGCGTGCCTTTGCCGTAGCGGTACAACTCGGCGAGCAAAGGTTGCGCCCAGTGATTGCCTTGGGCGGCGGAAAGTGACAGCCACTTCAGCGCCTTCTCCGCATCGGGTGCAGCCCGTACGGAAGTGATTGCGGGTCGGGATTTGGCGTTGAGGAAGGAATCGGCGGCCTCGCGGAATTTTTCCGTCGCGGCTTCCGGATCCGTGGGGCTGCTAATGCCGTTGAGATAAAGCAGGCCCAGACGGTATTGGGCTTCGGCATCACCAGCTTCCGCTTGGGTCAGCCATTCTGCCTCGGCGGCCGAAGGAGCGTGAGAGATGGCGGGGGTGGCTGGTTGGGCAGCAGGTGGGGGCTGTTTCTGGTCACAGCCAGTCACTACCAGTATGCTGGCTAGGGTCAAAAGGCACCTGTCTAAGAATCGTTTACAGCCGTGGACGCTCACACGTTTGAGTAGCATAGGGTCATTTAGCTGTATGATGCAAGTTACGGTTCAGGGGGGTGGCCTGTGCCAGAGGGTGCGTTTCCCGCTAGCCTCTTGCGGGGTCCGGTGCTACAAAGTCCGCCCATGCGTCACCTGAAACAGAACCTATGGTTGTCCGGATTGCTGGCCGTAGTGCTGGCGGTCGGGAATGGTTGTTCGGTGAAGAAAATGGCCATCAACAAGCTCGGCGATGCCCTGGCCGGGGGCGGGACCACTTTTTCCAGCGATGACGATCCCGAACTGGTCAAGAGCGCCATCCCTTTCAGTCTCAAGCTTATTGAGAGCCTGCTCGCGCAATCGCCTGAGCACGAAGGGCTGCTCCTTGCCGCTGCCAGCGGGTTCACGCAATACAGCTATGCTTTCATCCAGCAGGAGGCCGATGAGCTGGAGGAGGAAGATCTCACCCGCTCCCGAGAGTTGAAGGTCCGCACCCGCAAGCTCTATCGCCGGGCGCGAGATTACGGCTTGCGCGGACT
>JAURFH010000251.1 GCA_030834415.1 Verrucomicrobiota bacterium
CGGATCCAGACTTGGGAGGAGCCCGCGTTGACCATCCGTTTGACGGATGGCTCGGTGCATCCGGAATATCGGGCAGTGAAGATGGCGTTTGGATTTCCGCCGTGACATGAGCGTTGAAGCCCAGCCTACCAATACCGATGTGTCTTCGCTGATGACACGCTTGTGGCGGGCGGCTTCGTGGACGCTGGCCGGAGCGGTGGGCAGTCAGGTGCTGGGTTTCATCGGCGGCCTGCTGACGGCGCGGATGCTGGGTAACGAGGGGTTTGGACAGCTCTCCGCCGTGCGAGGGCTGGTTTTGGCGTTCGGATTGTTTTCCGGGGCGGGATTAGGGTTGGCGGCGGTGCGTTATGTGGCGGAATTCCGTGAACAGAATCAGGCGCGTCTGCGGGAGCGAATAATATTTCTGCAAAGGCTCTCTTGGTGGTGTGCTTGCGGGACATCGTTGCTGGTTGCGGTAATGACCCCGTTGATGGCCGATGGTTGGTTGGGGCAGGGGAGTTTACAGATCACCTTGTGGTTGGGCTGTCCGCTGGTGTTGTTCAATGGACTGTCCGCCATCCAGAACGGTATTTTGGGTGGTTTGGAGAGGTTCAACTACATCGCTCGAGGCATGGGGGTGGAATCGGTGGGAAATCTGCTAGGGGTGGTAATCGGGGCGAAGTTGGCGGGTGTGAATGGTGCCGTAGCTGGAGCCTGTGCGGCAGGCGCGATTGCGTGGTATTACCGGAATCGTCTCTTGCAAGTCGATTTGGCCGGGTTGCCAAAAGATCCGGTGGCTTCGCCGGGTTTTGACAAAGGTTGGCTTTTACGTGAGGCGATGCCGTTCATTTTGACGGGTGCCATCACCCAGCCTTTTGAATGGTATATCCGGATCATGCTGGTCCGTGAGCCGGACGGGTTTGTGCAATTGGGGTTGTTCACTGCTGCCTACACATGCGCCCAATTCATGTTGTTTCTGCCGCGTCAACTGACCACTCCGGGGGTATCCTTGCTGGCTGGTATGATGGGTAAGAACTCTGGTGAACAGGTGTTGAATCTGGCCAGACTCAAGCTGAAAACTTCCTGTTTGCTGGCGGCGGCGGTCGCTATTCCCATGATTGGGGCAGCGGAATGGGTTCTTGGCTGGTTTGGTTTTTCAGGCGGTGGTGAGGTGTTGGTTATGCTGGTTCTGGCCCACTTGTTAGGGGCATGCTCATTAGTGTTCCGGTCTGTATTATACGCGGCTGGAAAAGTTTGGGTGCAGTGCTGTCATACACTAGTGTGGGGAGTGGTGCTGGGATTGACGGGCTGGTTCCTGCGTGGATTCGGGGCGTGGGGACTGGCGACCGCCTACCTGCTGGCGTTTGCGGTCCACATTATTTTTCAAGGGCTCGCAGCAGGACGCTGGTTGCAGCCGGGGCAAATGGCAGAAAAGTTCGTTCGTGATTTGAGATGAGCGTAAACGCCGATCCATCCGTAAAGGACTGTTTCAACCGCCCGATGGCGGAATCCGATCTTCTATGGTTGGAACAGGAGTCAAGCGTGACCGAGATGCGCGAGTTGATCGAACGTTATGCGCGGGAAGGTTTGCCGGTGATGAACGGGAGCCTGAGATACAGCAACTTCAATGAAGGACCAGATCATGTCTTCACGTTGAATCCTTATCGGCAGTGGGAGTATGCTTCGCTTTTGCAACGATTGCCCGAGTTGGGGGACAGGATACGATTTTTGGATGTGGGCGGGGCAGGGGCAGCGCTTGCTTATGTGCTAGCTGAACGCGGTCATCAGGGTGTGGCTGTGGATCTGAACGCCGAACTGGTCGCGACCTGTGCCGATGTGGGTGGCAAACGGAAGCTGCGGCTGGAAGCGAAAGCATGTGACGCGGCTAAAGATTTGTCCGTGGCCGGTGAAGGTTTCGATCTCGTAACACTGGTTTCAGTGCTGGAGCATATCCCTGAGCAGGAATGGCCCATGGTCTTTGCGAACTGCGCACGGGTGATGCGGCGGGGCGGCTGGCTTTATCTGACGTTTGATTACGGGGATTATCACACGGAAAAACCGTTCGGAACGAGTGTGAAAGATATCACCCCGGTATTGGCCGCAGTGAAGGCGGCGGGATTGCAGTGCAAAGGAAACGATCCCGGGCGATTGCCTACAGAGTGGCTGGGGCTGAAATCAGCGCCGGGACATGGGGAGTTTGGGCGGCAGATTTATTTGCATATCGGCCGGGTGCCGAGCCTGGCGAAGAGATTGAAACGGCAGGTGAAGCGGGTAGTGGCGCCGCTGCTGCAGCCTCCGACACGATTTGCGAAACACAATTTTTTCCGGATGCTGCTTGAAAAAGCTTGAAGCCAAAACGCCGCCAGCACTGCTGGTCGCGGATGCCGCCGGGCATATCCTGGAAAGGATAGCGCTGACTTGGTGTGCTCATGGATGGGGTGAGGAGATGGAAGTGGTACTTTCGGAAAAGGTGTCGCTCACGGAGTGCTGCCGGCGGGGAGTTGCGTCCGGCGGAATCCATTGGCTGGACCGGCGTCGGGGTGTGCGCGCGGCCTCGGCAACGTCATGTCCGCAGATTGTGACGATTTACCATCATCTGGCCGGGGAGGAAGAGGAGATAAGCCGGCTGGCGAAGGAGGCGGATGTGCTTACAGCCGGTTCCGTATTGTGGCAGGAGCGCCTGCAGAGGCTGACGGGCCAGCCGGTGTGGCTTACGCCACAGAGCGTGGACACGGAATGGTTTCAGCCAGAACCGGGGAAGAAAGCGAAACAGCGGGAGGCAGGGATACCAGTGGAGAACCTGGCGGTGGGCTTTGTCGGCAAGGCGGGAGCTAATGTGGCCGACCGGAAGGGTACGGACATCTTTTTTCAAGTGGTGATGGCCCTAGCCGGGCAGAGGCCGACGGCAGTGGTGCTGACGGGAACCGGGTGGGAGGCTTTGGCGGGGAGGTTGCGTGCGTGCGGAATCAACGTCGTGCAGAGGAGCTATGACAACTGTAACGCCACCCGTGAGGCGTACGGGTTGATGGATGTGCTGTTGGTGACTGCTAGGGAAGAGGGCGGACCGGCGACGGTGCTGGAGGCGATGGCGTGTGGAGTGCCGGTGGTGGCGTCACCCGTTGGCCATGTGTCCGAGGTGATCCGGGAGGGGGAGACAGGTTTGCTGGCCGAAAGCGGTAACGTGAGCGCTTACCTGACGGCCTTGGAGCGGTTGGACCGGGGAAGAGAGCTGCGAGAGCGCCTGCAGAGTGCCGGACGCGATCTCGTCGTGAAAGAGCGGGATGACCGGGTGGTGGTTCCGCAGATCGATTTCGCCGGAATCTGGCAGACGGCACGGGAACGGTTCGCACAACGGTCGGGCAGTGAATTACGAAAACGTCAGCAGCGGTGGCGCTGGCTGAACTGGCGGCAAACGCTGGCGGGGTTGGTACGAGGCCGGACCGGTTAAGCGCGGAAGAAGGTCAGGAATTCAGGTTGAAATCCATCAGAACAGCAGTCTTTACTGAAGCAGTTGCCCGGATCTCAGGTATATGACCTGAAAGCAGGGCATGACAATGCTGTTTAAGATATTCCGGGCGGGGTCGGGTTGAAAATTCGGATGAAGCTTTCGGTGATCATGTCGGTGTATAATGGCGAACGCTATTTGGCGTCCGCCATCGACAGCATTCTGGGGCAGACTTTCCGAGGGTTTGAATTCCTGATCGTGGACGACGGATCGACGGATGGCACGGCTGCTTTACTGGCAAAGTATGCGGAAAAGGATGCCCGTGTCCGGGTGGTGACCCACCAGAGCAACCGGGGTTTGACGGCTTCGCTGAATGAACTTCTGCCGCTGGTGCAAGGTGAGTATCTGGCGCGGATGGATGCGGATGACATCAACCTGCCGGAACGGTTTGCGCGGCAGGTGGCGTGGCTGGACGGGCACCCCGCCTGCGGCCTGGTCGGAAGCGCCTACAAGTTCATCGATCTGGAGGATGGTGCCGGCATGACTTTCCTTTTTGAGAACGACCATCATTTCTTGCAGTGGTACCTGTGTTTTCAGAATCCGCTGGCTCACCCGGCTGTCATGGGAAGGAGTGCCCTGTTCCGGGCAGTGGGCGGTTACCGGGAGGATTTCCGCTACGGGCAGGATTTTGACTTGTGGTGGCGCCTGAGTTTTATCACCCAACTGGCCTGTCTGCCCGAGGCGTTGACTTGTGTGCGGCGAAACCCCGCCGGGGTGAGCGGCGTCCACCGGCCGGAACAGCTAGCGGCCAAGCGGAAGATTTTGGCCGAAATGCTGCCCAAGTTGAGTGTCGCGGGCTTGGACGGGGTGCTGGCCGATGACGAGGATAACGTCTCACAACAAGGGACATATATCCGGAAAGTGTATGAAACTTTCACCGCCCGGGCAGAGATACCCGGTCAGGTGCGTGAACTGATCCGGCAGGATGCAGCCATGCGGATGGCGGTGATTTTTTTGAAGCATCCTTTGACCAGTCTTGATTTACTGTTGGAGGCTTTACGGATGGATTCAGTCATGCCCGTGAGGGCGTTGTCATTTGGATTCGGCAGATTGGCCGCCAGGATCGCGCGAAACCCGATAATCAGGTAGTCTTTGGTCGCCGCCCAGATGGTCAGAAAATCCGCATGAAAAATTTCATCCACATCAGCCGGTTCCTAGCGATGACCGCGATCGCTGCCAGTTGTTTTCAACCCTTGCGGGCGCAGGATCTGCCCAAGGAATTGAAACCTTACTTTGTGCCACCCGCCGAGTTCGCGGGCAAACTGGGAGATTACCGGTCGCCACTAAAATTCTACGATGGCAAGGAAGTGAAGTCGGCGGCGGACTGGCTGAAGCGACGGGCGGAACTGCTGGCGAAATGGCAGGAGGTGATGGGCCCGTGGCCGAAGGTGTTGGAGAAACCGTTGCTGGAGATCCAGAGCAGCACAAATCGGGACGGCTACATCCAGCACAAGGTGAAAGTGCAGTATGGAGCCTATCAATTCCAAGATGGGTATCTGCTCATTCCGGAGGGAAAAGGAAAGTTCCCGGCCGTGTTGGTGCCTTTCTACGATCCTGAAACCAGCGTGGGATTGGCGGGCAAGCCGCTACGCGATTTCGCCCGGCAACTGGCCAAGCGGGGTTTTGTGACCTTGGCTATCGGTTCGCCGGGTGGCAGCGCGTATGAGCCGGATACGGCGGGGGCGGCCTGTCAGCCGCTTTCGTATCACGCCTATGTCTCGGCGAATTGCGCGAATGCGCTGGCGAACCGGCCGGAGGTGGATGCGAGGCGCATCGGGGTGATGGGGCATTCGTATGGCGGCAAATGGGCGATGTTTTCGGCGTGTCTGAATGAAAAATTCGCCTGCGCGGTATGGTCCGATCCGTGTATCGCCTTCGATGAGAAACGCACGAGTGTGAATTACTGGGAGCCGTGGTATCTGGGCAAAGAGAAAGGCGTCATGCGCAAGCGGGGTCTGCCCACGCCGGAGAATCC
>JAURFH010000252.1 GCA_030834415.1 Verrucomicrobiota bacterium
AACGTTCGTCTCGACGACGAAACCGCGCTCAAGATTCTCGGCGCCGAGGCTCGCAAGCAAATGAGTGGTTTCATCCGCACGTCCAAGTCCATTAGAAACAAGACGGACGCGCAGAAGGAGATCCTGAAGCAGTGGATCGCGGAAGGCGCCGAATACCAGCCTCACTGGGCTTTCATCGCGCCGAAGCAAGCTCCCCCGCCCCGCGTGAAAGACCGCAAGTGGCCGGTGAACCCGATCGACAACTTCGTGCTCGCCCGGTTGGAGCAGGAGAAGCTGAAGCCGTCCAAGGAAGCCGACCGTTACACGCTCATCCGCCGCGTTTACCTGGACCTCATCGGCCTGCCGCCCACGCCGGAACAGGTGGAGGCTTTTGTGAGGGACACTTCACCCAAGGCTGCGGAGAAGTTGGTGGATGAGTTGCTGGCCTCGCCGCATTTCGGTGAGCTCTGGGGGCGGCATTGGCTGGATATGGTGCGATACGCGGAGACCATGGGGCATGAGTTCGATTATCCCATCCACAACGCGTGGCGCTATCGCGACTACGTCATCCGCGCCTTCAATGCAGATGTGCCTTACGACCAATTCGTGAAGGAGCATCTCGCGGGTGATCTGCTCAAGAATCCGCGCATCAATCCGGCGGATAGCCTGAACGAATCGATCATCGGCACAACTTCATTCTGGCTGCCGCAGCAGAAGCATTCCCCGGTGGATATCCGGCTAGAGCAGGCGGAACTGATCGACAACCAGATCGATGTCATCTCGAAGACGTTTTTGGGTATGACGGTGTCCTGTGCCCGTTGTCACGATCACAAGTTCGATGCCATTTCGGATGAGGATTACTATTCGCTCTACGGCATCATCGAGAGTTCGCGCTACCGGTTGGCGGAGATTTCCGATACGCGCGATGCCGTTGCCAAAGCCCAGAAATTGGTCCAGATCCGTGAGCAGATGAAGGTGCGCTTGAGCGAGGTGGTGAAGCCAGAGGCTTTGCGTTTTGCTGATTACCTGCTGGCTGCGGATGATATTCGCGCGGGCCGTTTGCCGACAGCGAAGCAGGGCGGTGATGAGGCAGTGCTCTTCGCTGATTTCGAAGGGAAAGATTTTGCGGGCTGGACGGTGACCGGTGATGCCTTTGGTGACGGGCCGGTGACGCAATCGGAGATTGGCAGCTATCAGGGAGATGTGCGCGCGGTGGGGCGCGGTTTTGTGAACTCGCATAACGTGAAGCGCGGGGGAGAGGTCTCACGCAATGACAAGCTGACCGGTCGGATGTTGAGCCCGAGCTTCACAGTGACGAAGAAATTTGTCCATTTCCTCGTCGGTGGTGGAGCCCATGCCCGGAAGACCTGTGTGAATCTCTTGGTTGATGGCAAACCGGTGCTTTCGGTGACAGGCAAGAATTCCAATGCGATGGCGCCGGCACGATTCGATGTAGCTGGTTTCGCGGGTAAAAAAGCGCAACTTGAGATCGTAGACATGGAGAAGCGCGGATGGGGCAACATCGGGGTGGATCACATCGTTTTCTCTGACCGCGAAAGTTTCTTCGACCAGAACAATCAGCCAGTGACAAACGGGGATGCAGTGGCTGCCTTGGCGATGAGTCGCGGACTGGATACGGAATCACTCAAGCGTTGGGTGGCGGCTTTGCAGGCGGGAATGACCGGGGGCGAAAGCAAGTTGGGCGAAGGGGAGGTGGAGTTCATGCGGGCGGGGGCCACTTTGCCGGCAGGATGGCTAACGGATGGAACGGCGTTCGCGGATCGCAGCGGCAAGGGATTGGGTTTTGTGCCGGGCACGGAGGAGGGGAAGGTGATCGAGCGACTGGTGGCTCCCTCGGCGTTCAACAGCGCGGCCGAGTCGAAGCGTTTGCAGGGGGCGCTGCGTTCTCCGGCGTTTGTCATCGAGAAAAATTACATCCATCTGCTGGCGGCGGGAGCGGAGGCGCGGATCAACATCGTGGTGGACGGGTTCACGATCATACGCAATCCGATCTACGGGCAGCTCAAGCAGCCTATCAACTCTGCTGAAGCGCGGTGGTTGGCGGTGGACGTGAGCATGTGGAAGGGGCATCGGGCGTATCTGGAGCTGATGGATCGCACGGCACCTGATCCGGCGGATACCTACAAGCCGGGCGGTTACAGCCCGGAGGCCTGGCTCGCGCTGGAGCGGGTGGTGTTCGCGGATGCGCGGGAGCTGGCGGCGCTGAAGACCGGGAATGAGGTTTTGCTGGAGGCCCGGTCGGGCAAGGCGGAGGTGGCGGCCCTGGCGAAGAAGCTGGAACGGACCCTGGCTGGCTGGCTGAAGAGCGAACCGCTGTCGACGGATCAGAACGGATTGCTGAAATGGCTGGTCAGCAACCGGCTCATCGAGTGGAAGACCGGTGGGGATGCGGTCTTGGCGGGGTTGCTCAAGCAACATGCGGAGGTGGAGGCGAAGATTCCCGATGTGGTGACGATCCCGGCGATGACGGATGGGACACCGTATGATGAGAAGGTGTTTCTACGCGGAAGTCCGCGGCGATTGGGTGAGGTGGTGAAGCGGCGGAACCTGGAAGCATTGGGTGGCGGTGAGAGCGCAATCTTTGATGAAGGCAGCGGGAGGTTGCGGCTGGCTGAAGAGTGGACTTCTCCCGCCAATCCATTGCTGGCGCGGGTGCTGGTGAACAAGCTGTGGCATCACTTGATGGGGCGGGGCATCGTGCCGACGGTGGATAACTTTGGGGTTCTGGGGCAAACACCGTCGCACCCGGAACTGCTGGACTGGCTGGCGGATGATTTCCGCACGCACGGCTGGTCAGTGAAGCGGATGATCAAAGAGATCGTGCTGTCGCGGACGTATCAGATGGCGAGCCAGCCGGATGATGCGATGGCAGAGGCGAAGGATACGAATAATGTGTGGTGGCATCGCATGAATGTGAAGCGGCTGGAGGGGGAGGCGATTCGGGATGCGGTATTGGCGGTTTCCGGTCGGCTCGACAAGACGCTCTATGGTCCCTCAGTGCCCATCCATCTGACGGAGTTCATGGATGGGCGTGGTCGTCCAGGGCGCAATGGTCCACTGGACGGGGCTGGTCGTCGGAGCGTGTATGTGGAGATACGGCGCAATTTCCTCTCACCCATGATGCAGGCGTTCGATGCACCCAATGCAGCCACTACGGTAGGGCGGCGTACGGTCTCGAATGTGCCGGCGCAGGCACTCATCATGATGAACGATCCCTTTGTGGTGGCGCAGGCGAAGCTGTGGGCGGAAAGTTTATTGAAGCAGAACATGAGCGCAGAGACGCTAGTAGAGCGGGTCTATGAAACGGCTTTCGGCAGACCGGTGACGGAGAAGGAACGGGCGGAGGCACTGGCGTTCTTGAAGCAGCAGGGTGCGGAGTATGGATTGAGCGGTGAGGCTTGGCGGCAGGATGCCCGGGTATGGACGGACTTTTGCCATGTGATCTTTAACGTGAAGGAATTTGTATTTGTGAATTGAGGGAATGGTTTCGAGTTTGGGGTTGCTGGCAATTTGGTGCGGATTTTTGAAATTTTGTGACGATGGAGCCGATGGAGCCGATGGAAGGCTAACGGTTTTGAAGTAAAGAGTGCAGGATGAGGCTGTGGAAAGTGAATTTTGTGTAGTTATACGTGTTATAGCGAGCGTAGTGATAACGCATGCGCAGTGAGTTGGGGCAAATTGAAGGCGTGAGATAGGAAAGGCGAGGGAGCCTGTCCTCTCCAGTGAGAGGCAAGGACGATTTTATGGCACATTGTGGCAGATATGCAGCGAGGCCGATGACGCGGCGCGAGATGCTCGCGCGGTGTGCGAATGGCTTTGGCGCGGTGGCGTTATCGGCGTTGCTGGGCGACAAGGCTTTTGGAGGAACGGCGAAGGGCGGGGCGTTGGCACCGCATTTCAAGGCGCGAGCGAAGAATGTGATCTTCCTCTACATGGACGGCGGGCCTTCGCAGGTGGACACGTTTGATCCGAAGCCGCGTTTGCAGGCGGAGAGCGGGCAGCCGTTCAAGATGAAGATGGAGCCCACGCAGTTCAACGACAATGGCAATACGCTGGGCAGTCCGTGGGAGTTCAAGCAACACGGTCGCAGCGGTATTCCGGTGAGTTCGCTATTTCCGCATGTGTCGCAGCATGTGGATGACCTCTGCGTGATCCGGTCGTTGACCTCCGAATTTTCCGAGCACACGAATGCGAATTACTTTCTGCACACGGGACTGGGGCTGGCGGGACGCCCGAGCATGGGTGCGTGGGTGAATTACGGTCTGGGCACAGAGAACCAGAATCTGCCAGGGTTTGTGGTGTTGAACGGTGGGCTGATCCCGCCGGGTGGCTTGGAGAACTTTGGGAATGGGTTTCTCCCGGCGACTTACCAGGGATCCATCTTTCGTGCGGCGGACAAGCCGGTGGCGAATATCGTGCCAACAGAGGCTACTCCCAAATTGCAACAGAACAAACTGGCGCTGTTGCGGCAATTGGACGGGCAAGTGGTGGAGCACATGGGCAAGCTGGATCCGATCGAATCGGCCATCTCGAACTACGAACTGGCCTTCCGCATGCAAGCAGCGGTGCCGGAGCTCATGGAGTTGAACCGCGAGAGCGAGACACTGAAGAAACTTTACGGCTTCGATCATCCGTTTGAGCAGACACGCATCTTTGCGCGGCAATGTCTGGTGGCGCGGCGATTGATCGAGCGCGGTGTGCGGTTCATCGAGTTGACGTGCCCGAAAGTGGCGGGAGATCGCTGGGACCAGCACAGCAACTTGAAGGATGGCCACGAGAATAATTGTCGTGCCGTGGATCAGCCGATCGGTGCGTTGTTGCATGATCTGAAGGCGCGCGGATTGCTGAGCGAGACGCTGGTGATCTGGGCGGGTGAGTTCGGGCGCACGCCCTTCGCGCAAGGGACGAACGGGCGCGATCATAATCCGTTCGGGTTCACCATCTGGATGGCGGGTGGTGGCGTGAAAGGCGGCATGACATATGGCGCGACGGATGAGTACGGCTACAAGGCGGTGGAGAACAAGCTGGAGATGTATGACATGCACGCGACGATGCTGCACCTGCTGGGGCTGGATCACACACGGGTCACCTATCGGTTCGGCGGACGCGACATGCGGCTCACGGATGTGCACGGGCATGTGGTGAAGGAGATACTAGCCTAATGACTAATTACGAAATCCGAATGACGAAGGAATGAGCAATGACCAAGGGATGTGGAGGATATGGAAATGAATAACAAAGGATTTGATCTGACGGGGCGGGTGGCTTTGGTGACCGGTAGCACGACGGGTTTGGGCAAGGCGATGGCTATCGCATTGGGCAAGGCCGGGGCGAAGGTGGCGTTGAATTACGCAAACAACCAGGCGCGGGCGGAGAAGGCGCTCGCCGAGTTCAAGGCAGCAGGTT
>JAURFH010000253.1 GCA_030834415.1 Verrucomicrobiota bacterium
GCAGACAGAGCCGAACCGAACAGACCGGACAGCTGGCTGAACAGACGGGAGCTGTTCAGTTTGTTGATGGCATCAGCAAGCTGGTTGCGGATGTGCAGCATGGGGTCTTCCCCAGCGGCGAGCATCGCAACGTCGTCCACTGCATACGCGAAGCCGCGATGGCAGATGGTGGCGATTTGGGTGCCGGTGCCGATCTTCTGGGGGGGCAGGTAGCCAGCGGTGCTGGTGCCCCAAGTGGCGGTGCCGTCCATGATCTCCTCGGTGGGAGACACGGAGTTGAACTCGGGCACCTGGATGCGGGTGCCGCCTTCGCGGGCATCCAGCAGGCTGTTGCGAACGACAGCGCCGCTCTTGATGAACAGGCTGCGCTCTTTGATCGCCTCAGACACATAGGTGCTGAGGTTATTGCGCTTGACGATGTCCGCCAGAAGGACACCGCCGGAATAATTCTGAAATGGTGCGGCCACTTCAAACTCCAGAAAGGGGTGGGTTGGGGTTCAAGTCACAGACTTGAGGTGGTGTCCCACGGGGACTTAGCGACCCGCTTCTCTCTTCAGCACAGCTGCGAGATCAGGATCGCTGGCTTCCAAGGCCATTTGCCTCGTTAGGTTAATACTACCTTCCTTCCATGGGTTAGCCATTCCAGGCGCAATCGTGGAGTTGGGAGTGGGTTTTGCACCCATTCCAGCTGCACTGCTTGGCTTGAAATGATGCTCGAATCCAGAACCGGGGTTCTTGAGATTGGAAAGGTAGGCGTTAATGTCTTGCTCAACACCGCCGTTCAAAACAACAACGCTGCCGCTGTCATTCTTGCGGAGGTTGTTTTGCAGAAGCTGCAACATTTGCTCGGCATTGATAGCTCCAGCCTGGCTGATGGCAGCGAGGGCGCTGGTTTTCATTGCGGCAGTCTCGTTTGAGGTGCGCAGATCCTCCAGCTGGCGGTTTAATTCCGCGATTTGTAGGTCTTTTTCCTGGGCGGTTTTGTTGGCTTCCTCCCAGAGGTCTTTCCATTGGCCTTGGTCTTCCAGCGTTTTCTTGCGCTGGTCGTCCTGCTTCTTGTAAACCTCGTCGAGTTTGGCCTTGATGCCTTGGAATTTTTCCTCGGCTTCGACCGCTTGATTCTTCAACGCAGCAATCTGACTTTCGTACTCAGCCTTTAGTTGGGCTGATTGGTCAGGTTGGGGAGCGGTGTCGGCGCCAGCCACGGGCTGGGTAGGAGTTTCCACGGGAAATTCCTGGATGACTTGCTCTTCCATACTCAAAATTCAGTTTCGGGGGTTACAGGGATCTCCAGCACAGACTCTTTGGTCTTGCGCTTGCGGGGTTCGGCAGCAGGCTCGGGGGCAGGCTTGTCCTTTTCGTACAAGATCTCAGCACGAAGCTCTACAAGTTCCCACTTGTAAGAACCGTCGGGCTGGAGAACCTTGTCAAGGTGCTTGTCCATGACAAAGAGATGAGTGCGCTAATAGTTTACTACTTAATAAAGTTGTTGCGTTCCAGGGCGTCTTCGCTGTCGGGAGTTTCGACTTCTGCGGCTTCCTCTTCTGAGGTTTCCAGTAGTTCTTCCTCGGCGGTGGATTCGGAGGCGGTAGGGAGAATTTCACCTTGGACCAGGATTTGGCGGAACTCGTCGCGGTCCAGTACGCCTTGGCCGAAGAGTGCGGTTAGTGCGGTGATGTCTTGGCCGATCAGACGGTCGATGTCGAAGTCGCGGCTGATCTTGACTTCCGGGGGCTCCAGCTGCAGATAGCTGGCGGCCAGATTGAAGGCGCCTTGCAGGGTTTGCTCCAGGTCCATGGAGACCATGGACAGCATGGAGTTGGTGTCTACGCGGTCGAGGCGGCGGGCATCGGCAGACTCGGCAACAAATTTCTGCTGGCTCAGAGTGCTGATGCCGAGCGTGGCCATTTGTTGCTGTAGTTCGCGGATTTCGTTGCTTTGGGCTTCAAATGCGCTCGAAGCAGGCTCCACGTAATAGACCTTGTTGCCGGGTTGGGTGGCAATGGCGTAGTTCACGCTTACTGCCATGTCCTTGGTCTGGTCGTCCCAGCCCTCAAGGACAAGCATCGGTTGGGATGCGATGTGGAGGCTGTGGATTAGGTCGGCTTGGCGCTGGAAATGGGCCAAGTTGAGATACGCGATGTCCAGCAGCGGGGGCTTGCTGGTCATTGTGTCGGTCTTGTTCGAATACAGCGTGACCAGGGGGATCTCACCCAGGCTGTAGTCGCCCGACTCCACTAGGTCGTAGTCGGAGGTGCTGGTGGTGGCGTCGAAGGCGTTGGGATAAGGGAAGCCGCCGACTTGCTCTTTCTTGGTTTCGGTTTGGCGGTAGATGCGGTATCGGCCGGGTTCGATGACACGGACTTGGTCGTACACCTTTTCGCCAAATTCGCCGTCGGGCAGTACGGCCTTTTCGGCGATTCTTACCTGAATCAGGTTTCCGTAATTCACCTCGCGGTCCAGGCGCCAGCCGTAGATGTTGGCGGGGTCGATCTCGATCCAGTAGGGGCGGCGGTTTAAGGCGCGTTCTTCGGCCAGGCTGCGGGCGCCGGTTGGTGCGGGGAAATCGACCAGCGTGTGGCTGTGGCCGTAGGTCAGTGCGCAAATAAGGCTGCGGCGGGCATATTCGTCCAGGTCGGAACCGCAACCATCCACGTTTTTGGCGAAAACCTCGCTCCAGTAGGGGTCGCCGGTCAGTGTGATGGGTTTGCGCAGGATTAGGCCGGCGGCGGCACGGATTAGACGCTGTGTGTAAGGCGAGAAGACGGCGCGGTTGACTCGCGCCAGGTAGGCCGTGTAGTCCTCGCGGGGTTCTAGGGGGAGAAAGGCTTCGCTGTTCTCGCGCAGGTACTCGGTGCCGAGTGTCACGGCTTTCATTATTTCCCAGCCCTTCATCTGCTCCATCACGGCGGCGGTGCGCGTGAAGGGGTTGTCAGTGCCGCCCATGTAGGTGGAACTGACGAGATGGGTGCGGATGCGGCCGGGGACTGCGTAAGTCATTTAGTCACCATTTGGTGCGGTCAGCCCAATAGGCAGCCGACATCTTTCCTTTTTTAATGTTAGCTGCATGGCGTGCTTTGAAGGATTCACGCCGTTTCTTATCCGCGTCAGACTCTCCAGTGCGCTTGGGGCTGCCGCTGACGCCCTGCTGGCCGAAACGGATTAGTTTTACTTGGTCGCCCTCTTTTGCGAGGACTACATGTGATTTAGTGGGGTGTTTTGGGGTGCGCTTGGGTTTGTTATAGCCGTCAAATTTCTCGCCTCGGTATTCAATTGTCATCTTCTTCCTCCTCTTCAATGGGAATTAGGACTTCGATGCCTTGCGCCAGCTTAGAGACGAAGGCGCCAAGGATTGCCGGTTCGTTTGGAGTGGCAAATACAAATGTGGCGGTGGTTGTACCCTCCTCGGCGTCGATTTCGATGTGGACGCAACCGCCGCTGACTGTTTCAATCATTAGCCGTGGTAAGCGACGCCGATGTGGGGTACGACGCTTGGGGTGCCAGAGCTGATTTCACTGATGCGCATACGGATTCTGTTGGATGGTTTGTCGCTGTAAAAATAGATGTATTGGCCGTTGGCGTTGATAGTTTTGCTGGTGTCAAGCTCGAACCAGCTGGCGCCGCCGTTGAAGTTGGACTCAAAGGCGAGTTTGAAGTTGGCGCCGCCCGTTACGACGACGGCAAAAGTAAAGCTGTCGCTGTCGGCGTGGACCTCGAAGGTGTCGTTTAGTGCTGTAAGTGGGGTGGATTGGTGGTGTTCCACCAAGTTGGTGCCACGGTCGATGGTGAGAGCCATTACTTCCTCCGCTTTTTGGCTGTTTTAGCTGCTTGCTTGAAGTCTGATGCGGTTGGGGCGCCTTTGCTGCCTGGTTTGCGCATCTTTTCGCCCGAGCCAGCCTCGATGCGCTTGCGCTTAGCGTTGATATTTGCGTAAAGACCCTTCTTTTTGGCGGCCATTACTTTTTGCCTCCCTTTTTGGTCGGTTTTTTGCGTGCCATGCCCGCTTCAGACATCGCAATGGCGATGGCTTGCTTGCGAGAAGTCACTTTTTTGCCCGCGCTGGATTTCAAAGTGCCAGCGCCGTATTCGCGCATCACTTTTTCCACCTTCTTTTGGGCTTTGGTGGGTTTTTTGGCCATCGTGCTGCGGTATTTGCTCCAGTCTATTTGGGTTAGTACAGGCGATATGAGGTTTGGCCGAGGACGCCGTGTTTTGCCAAGTTGAATTGCTGGAGGCACATGTAGCCGAAGGCGTCGAAGGCGTGGTCAACGCCGAGGTTTTTGTTGGGTAAACCTGTGCCGGGGGCGTAGGTCAGGGTGCGGAGCGACTTGATTAGTTCCTTGCAGCGGGGATGGATGAAGGTGCGGCGGGCTCCAGTGGCGTCGAGGAGGGCGGTGTTGACGCAGGTGATCTTGTCGCGGATTTTCCAGGGGGCTTTGGGGCTGGAGACGTTGAAACCGCTGCGGCGCAAGATGTTGTGGTCGGTTAGGCCCACGCCGGAGGTTTTGCGGGCGCCGCCAGTGGGGTCCGGGCAGGCAATAATTCGGCGCTCCACGCCGAAACGGCGGGTGACTTCTTCCGCGAAATCCCAGGTGGTGGCGCCACCAGTCAGCATGATTTCGTCGAACACGTAGAGGGTGTCGTCTTTGCGGACGGCGCAGATGCCCGACATCGGATCCACGTTGAAGTCCACTCCAAGCAGGACGGGGAGAACGCTGATGTCTTCGGCTTCGGGGCTGATGTTTTCGTCGCTGAAGCTGACTGCCACCAGACCCGAGAGATTTTCGAAGCTGGCTTCAAATTCTTGGCGGAATGTTCGAGCGTCTAACTGGCCTCGGGCGGCTTCAATCTCCTCGGGTGGGACGTTGTCGCCGTCGATCGTGGTGAATTGCCAGCGGCTCCAGTCGGAATCGCCGCTGTCCGCGTACTGCCAGAGTTCGTAGAACCAGCTAGCTGTGCCGTCTGGCGTGGAGATAAATAAGGCCCAGCCTTGTTTGTCGGCGAGGGCGGGGCGGATGACTTCGAACCAGACTTCGCTCGACATGAAGGCGGCTTCGTCCAGCACCACGCCAGCCAAACTGCGGCCGCGCAGTGCCATTGCGTTTTCAGTGCCCTTCAGTTCGATCGTCGAGCCGTTCACCAGCTCGATCTTCAGGTCTGTCTCGTTCTTCGACTTGATCCAGGCTTTCGGGACTAGCTTTTTCATTACCTTCCAGGCAATGTCTTTCGCCATTCGGTATGTAGGGGCGGCATAGAAGAATGTTTCGCCCGGCCTTTCGATCGCCCCACGCAGCAATTCGATACATGACAGGTAGCTTTTTCCGAATCTTCGCCCGGCTACCAGCACTCTGAAGCGCTTTCGACTACTAAATACCTGCCCTTGGGCGTATCGGAGG
>JAURFH010000254.1 GCA_030834415.1 Verrucomicrobiota bacterium
GAATCCGGATGAGGTCAAAGCTACGGTGGAGCGATTGGTGCCGCTGGGGCATCGGATGACGACGCCGGATGAGATTGCCGCGGCAGTCGTATTTCTGGCTTCGCCAATTTCGGCTCATACCACGGGGCAGATCCATTTCGTGGATGGTGGGTATACGCACTTGGATCGCTCGTATACGAGTGACCATGTGAAGTGGGGGTGAGGAATGTGCTGCTGGCATCTTGCCAGCAGAAGAAAGCGAGGAACCTCCAGCAGGCTTGAGTGAGATGTTTTTCTACGTTTTGTCTTCTCACTTCCCCTGTCGGCAAGATGCCGACAGCACATTAAAAAACCGCCGCGGCTTGCGCCACGGCGGTTGTTGTTTTCAGACTCTTTGAGGCTTACTTGAACATCGCGTTTTTCCGGTCACCGCCAGAGAGCAGGTAAGCCACGAGATCGGCGATCTCGTCTTCCTTCAACACGTTGATGAGACCCTCGGGCATCATGGAGATTTTAGATGGTTCCACGGAAGCCACTTGGCGACTGTCGATTCCTACGGATTGGTTGGGGTCGAACATGTCCGTGTTGAAGCGGATGTTGTCGCCGGCGAGATTCACCACGCGGCCATTGTAGCTCTCGCCATCTTTCATGGTGATGACCACGGAGCCGAACTGATCACTGATCTCCTTGTTCGGATCGATGATAGACTCCAGCAGGTCGCGCGGATTGAAACGTCCGGCCACGCCTGTCAGGTCAGGCCCGACGGCGCCGCCATCCGTATCGAAGCGATGGCACGAGGCACAGCCCACTCCAGCGAAGATCTGGCGGCCGCGCTCGAAATCACGTTTCTTCAGGCTCTTCTCCACCTTGGGTGCGATATCCGCCACGGCCCATTCCTTCACAAATGCGCGGCCTTCCATGAAAAGTGCCATGGAGGATTTCACCTCGGGCTTGGCATCGATGATGGGTTTCAGTTCGGCCAGTTCGGCGGGGTTGAGATTGGCCATGGCCTCATCCTTGAAGTTCTTGATGAAGCCGCTGAGGCTGTTGCCACCGCGGAAGTTGGCTGCTTTCAGGAACCAGTTGAAGTAGGTCTTGCGCAGGTCCATCGTCCAGCCGGTCTTGAGCACACGCAACATGCGTGCGTAATCCATCTGCTCCTCCTGTGTCGGCGCCGAGGCGAGCATGCCCACGACTTTCTTTGCCGCCGAAGGGGCTTCCAGATAGACGAGCATCTGGGCGAGTTCGGCATTCACCTCCCGGCGAACCGATGGGAAAAGCGGATCGAACTTCGCGATCAATTGCTGGCTCGTGGCTTTGTCCGGGGCTCCCATTCGGGTGAAGGCGAGGGCGTAAACGCGCAGGAGTTCTACGCGCTGCATGTCCGAGAGCTTGCTCCAGTCGAGCTTGTCCAACGCGGCGAGGAGCTTCGGTTGGATGGTCTTGTCACCCACGCGGCTCAAGGCGAGCAGGGAGGTGAGGGCGGCTTGCGGGTTCTTCTCGCTGAACGCCTTTTCCTGCCAGGTGCCAGCCGGTTGCCATTCGATGGCGGTACGTGCGGCGAAACGCAGGTAACGGTCATCGGAACCGAGCGACTTCCAGGCATCTTTCACGGCGTTGGCGTCCACCTTGCCATGGTAGGTCTCGAGCTGCTTGCGGGCAGCGAGTTGCGGCGGTGCGGGCATGCCTTTGCTGGGCGCGGTGGATTCGCTGCCGGTGTAGGTCACGCGATAGAGACCGGACTGGGTCTTGCGACCACCGACGGCGAAGTAGAAGGCACCATCCTTCGGATTCACCACCAGATCGGTCAGCGGCAACGGGGAGGCGCTGATGAATTCTTCCTTCTCTGCCACATAACCGGCGCCTTCCGGCTTCAAGTGGATGGCGTAGAGTTTGCCATAGCTCCAGTCGGAGATGTAGAGCGCCTCCTGATATTTAGCCGGGAACTTCGCGCCGTAGCCGAAGACCACGCCCGTGGGAGAGCCGGGTCCGATATTCACCACGGAGCCGAGGCTGTCCGGGTAATAATCCGGCCACTTGCCGGTGCCGGAGCGCCAGCCGAATTCGCTGCCGCTGGTGGCATTGACCACGCGCGTGGGACGATACCACGGCGTATTCACATCCCACTCCATGTCGGCATCGTAAACGAAGAGTTCACCGCGAGAGTTGAAGGCAGCGTCGTATTCATTGCGGAAGCCCATGGAGAAAAGCTCCCATTTCTTGCCGTCCGGGCTCATGGAAGCGACCCAGCCACCGGGGGCCAGAATACCACGGGCATGGCCGCGCGCATCCCACATGCGGGGCAGCAGATGATCTTCCTGATAGACGAGGGGAACTTTGGAGGAATCGAATTCCGTAGGTTTCGTATGATTGCCGCAGAGGATGTAGATGGACTTGCCATCGGGGGCGAGCAGAGCGGCGTGAGGACCGTGTTCGCCACCGCCTTGGAGGAGGCGCAAGGTCTCGACGTTGTCCAGCTTGTCATCGCCATTGGTGTCGCGGACGCGATAGACGCCGCTGGCGTATTTGGCGCCTTTGTTCACGACGACATACAGGCTGTCGAATGCCCAGAGCAGGCCTTGGGCTTCGCCGATGTCCACATTGATCCTCTCGATCTCGAGGCCGGTGCTGCTGGCGAGCGGCGGCGGGGTGAGGCGGTAGAGCCCGCCGTATTGATCGCAGACAATGAGGCGGCCCTTCGGGTCCACGGTCATGCTGACCCAGGAACCTTGTTCATCCTTGGGCACAGAGTAGAGGCGCTCCACCTTGAAGCCCTTGGCGATGCGCATGCGTTCGACGGGCGTGGCCTCGGGCGGTTTGACATTCACCAAGGCTTGTAAGGATTTCTCATTCACCCGGGTCCACGGGCCGCTGCCAAGCTGACCGAGGACAACGGGTTTGCCCCAGGACTTGTCATTGAACTCCGGCTTTTGCCAGCCGGTGGGCGCTTTCTCGGTCGTTTTCCAAGTATCGTCCGTGCCGATGACTTGGACGGCGCGACCGCTATCGATTTCCAGCTTCACCATGAGGGCGGCGGCGTTGCCACCATCGTTCTTGGCGTCCACGGCGATGACGTTGCGGCCCTCAAGCAGTTTGGCCCCGATGCTGACATAGACCGGGCGCTCCCATTCTTTGCTGGCGGCGATCTCCTCGCCGTTCAGGAAGAGGCGGAATTCGTTGTCCGCCGAGGCGAACAGACGGGCGGTGACGGCGGCGGATTTCTTGAAATTGAACTCTTTGCGGAACCACGCCTTTTGGTTCGCGGTGGCCGGTTTGGTGGGCCAGATCCAGTTGACGGTGGAGTTATCCGCGGCGAGGACGGAGCTCGCAACGAAAAGGGCGAGCAAAGAGACGTAACGGGCTAACATTTTCATGGTGTAAATTGGTCCGAGGATTAAAGCAACAGGCGGGGAGGGGAGGCAATCATGTTTATGTTTGCCGTAGATTTAAGAATTTATAAGCCAGTAATGGCGTTGGTCAGTCACACCCCGCACCCCGGCCCTCCCCCGTTTAGGGGAGAGGGAGAAGAGTGGGTGTTCCGTTTCATCAATGTGACTTCGGATTACTTTGTCTGGCAACTTACTGCCGGCAAGATGCCAGCAGCACGGGCTCTGATGCATTTTTCCTGACGAACTGCTTGCGGCATGGGCGCGGTTTCGGTTATCGACGAAGCAAGTTTTACCCGAATTCAGTTTTGCCGCGCTGGCTAAGGCAGCGTGGCGATGCGGTCATGAAGAAGATTCTGGGCATTTTAGGACTGTTGATAGTCGTGTGTGTGGTGACGGCGTTGTTGGGCGACCGTTTCCTCACGGCGTATAATGTTGAGAATCTCATCCGGCGCACCTCGCTCTTCGGCATCCTCAGTATCGGAGTGGCGTTTGTCATCATCACGAGCGGCATTGATCTTTCCATCGGGTCGATCGTGTGTCTGGTGGGGTGCGGGTTGCCGTGGTTGCTGACGGTGAAAGGGGTTTCCGTGCCGGTGGCGCTGGTGGCGGTGGTGCTGATCTCCGGCGGATTGGGGCTGTTGCACGGGACCATCATCACGAAGCTCAAGATACAGCCCTTCGTGGTCACGCTTTGCGGACTGCTCATCTATCGCGGACTCACGCGCGGCATCACGCAGGACCAGACGATGGGATTCGGGAACGAGTTCAAGGGGCTGCGCATCCTCGCGACGGGCAAGGTGCCGGTGCCGTTCATGGATAATTTCAGCCTGCCTGCGCCGTTCATCATCCTGATCGTGGTGGGGATCATCGCGGCCGTCTTCCTGAACAAGACCATCTATGGGCGTTACCTGATGGCGCTGGGACGGAATGAACAGGCGGCGCGGTTCAGCGGCATCAATACGGACCGGATGATCATCCTCGCGTATGTGATTTGCGGGCTGACGTCCGGGCTGGGCGGTTTGCTCTTCGTGTTGGATGTGAACTCGGCGCAGCCGGTGGATTTCGGGAATTTCTATGAGCTTTATGCCATTGCGGCGGCGGTGCTGGGCGGATGCAGCTTGCGCGGTGGTGAGGGGACCATCTGCGGCGTCATCATCGGCGCGGCGTTGATGCAGGTGCTGCAAAACATGATCCAGCTTGTGGACTGGCTGCCCAAGAGCACGGAGTTCGCGATCATCGGCGTGGTCATCCTCGGTGGCGTGATGGCGGATGAATTGATCAAAAGGTTCGCTGCGAAACGGCGGGCGCAGAAGAATGCGCAGGGATAAGTAAAAGTCACTTGGCTTCTTTTGGACTTGGTGGCTATTTGGATAGGTGTCATTCCCTCCAATCATGAAGAAAATCTGTACGCTCGTATTGCTTCTGGTGGGTTTGTTGTCTGCTGCGCAGGCGGCTGAGAAGAAGCCCAATATCCTTTTTATCCTCGCGGATGACATGGGGTGGCAGGATACGAGCGTGCCGTTTGCCAAGGAGCGGACGAAGTGGAATGACCGTTATCATACTCCCGCGTTGGAGCGTTTGGCCCGGGAGGGAATGAAATTCACCCAAGCCTATTCTTGTGCGGTCTGTTCGCCCACGCGTGTGAGTTTTCTCACGGGGCAAAACGAATCGCGGCATCATGTGTCGAATTGGACCCATCTCTCGGGGGATGAACCGGTAACCGACCTCAAGGATCCTGATCTTACGTATGCGGCGTGGAACTGGAACGGTCTGCAACCGGAAACCGGCATCGCCCATAGTGTGAATACAGCCGTGCTTCCGGCGCTGCTGAAAAAGGCGGGCTATCGCACAATGATATTTGGCAAAGGTCATCTGGGCGCAGGGGGAACTCCCGGTGAAGATCCCAAGGTGTTCGGCTTCGATGTGCGCATCGGCGGCAGGTTTGCTGGTGGTTTGGCGAGTTATTGGGGGACGAAAAAATTTGGGGCGAAGTTCCAGCCCAATGGTCC
>JAURFH010000255.1 GCA_030834415.1 Verrucomicrobiota bacterium
GATCTGAAACACTGACGCAGACGGAAACGGACGCATTCCTCTCACGCCAAGTGATCAACACTCTTTCGGAGGATGAAATTCAAACCCTCTGGAATAAACGTAAATCCGGCACCATCATCAATGCAGAGCATTTGATTGAAGCCCGGAATGCACCGGCAGCGGTATTGCGTGATCACTATAATGAGGTGATGGAAAGAGTGCTGCTTCGCGAAGCAAAGCCTCATCCACGTGAGCTTCTAAATCATGAACGCCTACTACTGCATCCGAATCTACCTGCGGATGTGATTGACGAAATCAAAGGATTTCAGATCTCAGAACTGGACAAGTTGCTATCAAAGAATCTGAAACTTAAGCTCTCGCCTCGGCCCGAACTTGAGGATTAGCTTTCTCCTATCCGCTTGCCAGCGGAGCGCGGCTGCGAATACTCGACGCATGCCGTCTAGTGTGTCTGGTCCATTTTATCTCGGTATCGAAGCGGGAGGCACCCGCACCACTGTTTGCCTCGCGAATGCCACCGGGGAATCCATCTGGCAACACGAGGCCGGTCCAGCCAATCTTCGCCTCCTCAGCGATGAGCAGTTGGTGAAACATTTTCAGTCCTTGCCCGCTTTGCCGGAAACGCCATCGGCCATCGGCATCGGTATGGCTGGGGCACGCACGGCTACTGATCGTGAACGCATCGTGAAAGCGGCGGCGCAAGTCTGGCCTGGCATTCACTGTCAGCCGACGAACGATCTGGAGACCGCTTTGCTGGCGGTGCCGGTGAAGACTAAGCCACTTCCGCGCGTGTTGGTCCTGAGCGGCACCGGCTCCTGTTGCTACGGCCAAGCTCCCGATGGCACCACCGGCAAGGTCGGCGGCTGGGGGCATATCCTGGGCGATAAAGGCAGCGGGTTTGAAATCGGCCTGCGGTCCTTGAAGGCGTGCGTGTATTACCTGGATCGCGATGGTGAATGGTCTGCGCTCGGCCAGCGCATCCTGCGCGCCCTCCAGCTCAACGAACCGAATGACCTCATCGGCTGGGTGCAACAAGCGCCCAAGAATGAAGTTGCTGCCCTTGCCATCGAAGTCTTTGCCGCCGCGCAGGAAAAAGACGCGATCGCCCGGGATATCCTTGAGGGTGCCGCTCACAGCCTGGCGAAAGATGCCGTGTCATGTGCAAACAAACTGGCGAGTAAATCAGCCACCGTGGAATTTCTCCTCTCAGGCAGCGTGTTGATGAAGCAGCCCAAGTTTGCCGCCAAGGTAGGCAAGTTGATCCGCGAGCGCTGGCCGCAAGCTGTCATCTTGAAGCAGACGCGCGGCGGTGTCTTTGGCGCGATTGAATTGGCGAAGCGTTCGATTTCATCCGCGCCCATTTCACCATCACCAGCGAAGAAATTTCCGAAGAGCAAAGCGAAGGTGGCGATTTCGCCGATCCCGAAATCTTCCGCTATGTCGCCTACCGAGCAACGCAATCCGCGCTCGATGAAGCTGGATGAGTTGCCGGTCGTGAAGGCGGTGGAGCTGATGCTTTCTGAAGATGCCAAGCTCCCGGCTGCTATCCTGCCAGAAAAGCAAAAGATTGCTCAGGTGGTCAGCTGGACTGCGAAGGCCTTCAAACGCGGTGGTCGGCTCTTTTACGCCGGTGCCGGCACGAGCGGGCGTTTGGGAATCTTGGACGCGAGTGAATGTCCGCCGACTTTCCGCACGCCGCCTGAATGGGTGCAGGGTATCATCGCCGGAGGACAACGCGCCATCTTCACCGCCGTGGAAGGCGCGGAGGATGACGTAGCGGCCGGAGCACGCGCCATTCAGTTTCGTGGCATCACAGCAAAGGACGTGGTAGTGGGTATTGCGGCAAGTGGGCGCACTCCCTTTGTTTGGGGCGCCTTGGCCGAGGCGAAAAAGCGACATGCCAAGACAGTAATCATTTGCCTGAATCCAAATCTCATCATCGAACCGCGCTTTCGACCGGATGCCGTCATCGCTCCGCAAATCGGCCCGGAGATATTGACCGGGTCCACGCGTTTGAAATCCGGCACCGCCACGAAGCTCATCCTGAATATGATCACCACATTGGCGATGGTCCAGACGGGGCGCGTGGTCGGCAACCTGATGGTGGACCTGAATCCTAGCAACGTGAAACTGCGGGATCGTGCCGCCCGTATTGTGGTCGAGCTCACCGGAGCCAAGTATGAAGACGCGCTTGCCGAGCTTGAGCGCAATGGGTGGCAGGTGAAAGCGGCCCGCGACAAGTTGCGGAAGCGTAAAACGTGAGGCACTATCCCCAAGCACCTGTGCCTATCAAGATCTCCATCATCGTCCCGGCGTTCAACGAAGAGAAGTTGATCGCGCAATCATTGGCGGCGATGAAGGAAGCGGCAGCGGCTTTCACCGAGCGTGGTTGGGAATGGGAACTGGTGGTATGCGATAACAACTCGAAGGATCGCACCTCCGAGATTGCCAAGGAAGCGGGGGCGCGGGTGGTCTTTGAGCCGAAGAATCAGATTTCCCGAGCCCGTAATACGGGTGCTTCCATCGCGCAGGGGGAGTGGTTTCTCTTTGTGGATGCCGATTCACATCCCAGTAAGGAATTGCTGGCTGACCTGGCGGATACCATCACGGCTGGCCGTGCTCTGGGTGGTGGCGCGGCGGTGAAGCTGGACCAAGACATCGGGCGTGCGGGCATGCTGGCGGAGTTTTGGAACAAGCTCAGCCGCTGGCAGCGGTGGGCGGCAGGTTCGTTCGTTTATTGTGAAGCTAATGCGTTCCGTGAACTGGGCGGCTTCAGTCTGGAATTGTTCGCGAGCGAGGAGATCGATTTCAGTCAGCGCCTGAAGAAACTGGCCAAGCAGCGCGGGCGCGAGGTCATCATCCTGAAAAAGCATCCGCTCATCACCTCGGCGCGGAAGGCGCATCTCTATACGAAGGGCGAGCATGTGAAGTTCATGCTGCGCACGGTTTTCAGTCGTGGGAAAACTTTGAAGCAGGCCGAGACGGCAGCCATCTGGTATGATGGCCGGAGATAGCTTTTATGTCCGCCGCTGGATTTGCCCAGACACCAGAGCCACCGTATTACGCGGTGATCTTCACTTCTCAACGCACCGAAGGTGACTGGGGTTATGGTCACATGGCCGCCCGTATGGTGGAGCTGGCACAGACGATGCCCGGTTTCCTTGGTGTGGAGTCCGTGCGCGGCGAGGATGGGCTCGGCATCACCGTATCTTACTGGCGCACGGAGGAGGATATCCGGCATTGGAAAGCGCATTCGGAACATCAGTTGGTGCAGGAGACAGGGAAGAAAACTTGGTATGAGAATTATGCCCTGCGCGTGGCCAAGGTGGAGCGGGCTTACGGGAAGTAAGGGCGCGAAATCGATCGAAATGGCCCAAAACTTCGCGTTGACGCGGAAGGCTTCTGTGCTACGTTCCAAACAGTGAGCGCACTCAACACGCGATTTTACGGATTCAGCTTTAGCGGTTATTATTGGTTTAGCCGCCCGCACTTGCGTGTTGAGATGTCCCGCTAGATGGCGACATTTTCCTAAGACAGATAACTCAACCGCAGGTGTTTCACCTGCGGTTTTTTTGTCGCCCCGCAGTGTGAGTCATCGGACCAGAAAGCAAAACAGATTATGATCATCGTACTAAGACCGAAAATCAGTCGTAAGGACGAACAGGCCGTGCTGCGCGAAATCCGCAAGCTGGGTTACAAACCCCATGTGATGCGCGGTGTGGCGCGCACCGTCATCGGCGCCATCGGGGACGAGCGCAAGAACCACACGCTGGAGACGCTCACGAGCTTCGCCCAGGTAGAAAGCGTGATGCCTATCCAGAAGCGGTTCAAGCTGGTCAGCCGCGAAGCGCATCCCTCGAATTCAACCATCAAGGTGGGCAAGGACATCGTCATCGGCGGTAAGAAGGTGCAGATCATGGCCGGCCCTTGCTCGGTGGAGAGCGAGAAGCAATTGCTCACCACCGCCCATGCGGTGAAGAAAGCAGGAGCGACCATCCTGCGCGGAGGTGCGTTCAAGCCACGCACTTCACCCTACGAATTTCAAGGGCTCGGCGAGAAGGGCCTGAAGCTGCTCGCCAAGGCGCGCAAGGAAACCGGGCTCGCCGTCATCACGGAACTGCTCTCTGAGCAGCACGTGGATCTGGTGGGAGAATATACGGACATCTTCCAGATCGGTGCGCGTAACGCCCAGAACTTCCAGTTGATCATCGCTGCCGCCAAGACCGGCAAACCGGTGCTGCTGAAGCGCGGCCTCTCCATGAAGATCGAGGAATGGTTGCTGGCGGGCGAGTATGTCCTCGCGAATGAAAATCCGAACCTGATGTTCTGCGAACGCGGCATCCGTACGTTCGAGACCTACACGCGCAATACGCTCGACCTGTCCGCTGTACCCATCATCAAGAATGCGTCGCACTGCCCGATCGTCATCGATCCGAGCCAGGGCGCCGGACGTGCGGACCTGGTCTCATCCATGTGCAAAGGTGCCGTGGCGATGGGCGCCGATGCGTTGCTCATCGAGGTGCACCCGAATCCCGCCGAGGCACTCAGCGATGGCGCACAACAGGTGACACTCGATGTCTTCGCGAAGCTGGTGCAGGAGCTGAAGCCGATCTTGGCCGCTGTCGGTCGGGAATAAGCCGGATGCTGTTGGTGCGGACTGGGCTCTGCGGAGCTCAGTCCTGCCCGAACATCTTTTCGTAAACTCTGGGAGTCAGAAACCCTGAGTGCTCGATCTCTCGGATCGGAAGTTTTACGTAACGATGCACCTCGGCCACCATGGGTTTCAATTCGTATCGCGTCAACGCCTGCACGATCACATAGCGCTCGGTTTGGCCTTCTTTCTCGACGACAAGTTGAAGCTCGGCAACCAACTCTTCACGTCTTCCTTCCGGCGAATAGTAAGGACTTATGATGAAGTCGAAACTCAGATGGCTTCCCGAATCAAAAGTCAGTTGTCGGTCAGGCAGTGAAATCTGTCTTGTGCGTCGATCGTAGTGAAACACAGTCCCTCGTTGTTGTAATTCCTGCTGGTTTTTGAGAGTCAGCGCCGAGCCGAAAGCGGCGGTCAGGAGCCCGCCGGTGATGATGAGTATCGCCAGGAGGACATCGCCCTCGCGTGCCATTCCGTACGCTAAGAGGGAAAACATGACGACAATGAAAATGACTATCACCGTAGGGCCAACCCAATTCAGTGGCACAGGAAAAATCTCAAACGCTTCCGGGGTGACACGCGATTCCCACGGAAGGGGGTTAGAGTAGGTCCCATGGCCCTTCACAAACTTTTCCCTAGGTATTTGATGGGCTGCCATGGGTGAGTTGAAGTGCGTTTCAGTTTTGTCCGAGTT
>JAURFH010000256.1 GCA_030834415.1 Verrucomicrobiota bacterium
AGCTTTTACTACTTCTTCGAATCCAAGGCGGACTTGGCCTCAGCAGCTTTGTTGGCGAACTGGGAAGAATATCGCCCCAAGATGGATGTGACGTTTTCCCCCTCGATCCCGCCGCTGGAGCGCTTGAAGAACTATTGCGATCAATCGTTCAAGAAACAGTCGGAAATGCGCTGCAGTTGCGGTTCCGTGCTGGGTTGCCCGATCTTCACTTTAGGTGCGGAAATCTGCACGCAGGACGATAAATTGCGCCTTACGGTGCAGGATGTTTTGGGCCGTTATCGCAAGTATCTTGAGAGCACCATCCGCGATGCCCAGGCCGAAGGTTTGGTGCGGGCAGGGGATCCGGCGATCATGGCCCGTATGATGTTCGCCTATATGGAAGGCGTGATGACTCAGGCACGCATCCATAACGATCCGAGCATCCTGAAAGATCAGTATCCAGGCATGATGGCCATCTTGGGTGCCAAGCAGACGGAAGCAGTCTCGGTTTAAATTTTTTTGAACAAAAACTTTACTAATTAGTCAACTATAAGAAAGCGAGTAAAAGTATGAACACACAAAGCAACAACCCGGTAGTCAGTCAGAATCAAGTCTGCGGCCACATAGTCACGCTCGGTGCGTGCCAGCGTGTTCTCGCCGCCATCGAACAGGCCAAGGAGAGCGTGAAGGCGCAATTCGCCAGCCTGCGTAAGGATCACGAGCACATGCTCCAGCTCGCCCTGAACGAGGCGGAAGCGATGGCCTGGCAGACGACTTACCCACACCTGTTGTTCCCGGCCTTGGCCATGGAAAAGGTGCAAGCGGTGAACACTTGGGCGGTGCGGCAGATCGCCGTGCGCAATGGCCGTTCTCTGGCTGCACTCGCGGCGTGATCTCGAAAACCATTTCCCACGAAACCTCAAACTGAACCTGAACCATGAAAAATACCATCGAACTCACTGATGCGAACTTCGCGACCGAGGTTCTGCAAGCTACTCAACCTGTCGTCGTGGACTTCTACGCCGACTGGTGCGGCCCGTGCAAAATGCTCGCGCCGACTTTGGATGAGATCGCCCGCGAACATGCCGGTCACGCCAAGGTCGCCAAGCTGAACGTGGACACGTATCCGGACATCGCCCAACGCTACGGCGTGCAGGCCATGCCCACACTGCTCTACTTCCGCGATGGTGAAGTGAGTGACATCACCTTGGGTGCTGTCGGCAAGCGCGTGATCGTCACCAAACTTGAAGCCCTCAATGCGGTGACCGCATAAGCAAATCCAAAGCGGCTGGCTTTTCCCCAAGCCAGCCGCTCTACTGACTGCCAGGATAAAAAATTTCCCCAATCTGAAAAACCTTCCAAACAAACACACATATGAATTCCAAATTGCAAAATAAAGTGGCGCTCGTCACCGGTGGTACAAGCGGTATCGGCCGTGCTTCCGCGATCGCCCTCGCCAAGGCCGGGGCCAAGGTCGTCGTCAGTGGCCGTCGCGAAACTGAAGGGCAGGAGACTGTCCTCCAGATTGAAGCCGCGGGCGGCGAAGCCCTGTTCGTAAAAGCCGACGTCTCCAATGAGGCCGATGTCATCAATCTCGTGAACAAGACCGTCGAGAAATTTGGCGGTCTGCATATCGCCTTCAACAACGCCGGTGTAGAGGGGCATCCCGCACCCATCACGCAGGTGACCTCGGAAGATTATCAGCATGTCTTCGATATCAATGTGAAGGGCGTGCTGCTCTCCCTGAAACACGAAGTCCCCGCCATGCTGAAAAGCGGCGGCGGCTCCATCATCAATACGTCCTCGGTCGCTGGCTTGGTGGGTATGGCGAATGTCTCTGTTTACGTTGCCAGCAAGCACGCAGTGATCGGTATCACCAAATCGGTGGCGCTGGAACTCGCCAAGCAAAACATCCGCGTGAACGCGGTCTCTCCGGCGGCCATCCAGACGGACATGTTCGAGCGCTTCACCGGCGGCGCGGACACCGATGCGGGCAAGTATCTCGCGAACTTGCATCCGGTCGGTCGCGTAGGCGTCTCCGACGAGATCGCGAATCCCGTGGTCTTCCTGGCCTCGGATGATTCTTCCTTCATCACTGGCCAGTCACTCACCATTGATGGCGGCTTCACCGCCCAGTGATCCAACTCTTTCTCAACAACCCAAACGAACCCTTCTGACTTATGAGCCAAGAAATTCTCTTCACTCCGTTTCAGGCAGGTGCGGTTGAATTGTCCAACCGTATGGTGATGGCCCCTTTGACGCGCGGCCGCGCTAACCAGGATGGCACGCCGCATCCGCGCATGGTCGAGTATTACCGCCAGCGCGCCACGGCCGGCCTTATCATCAGCGAAGCCACGGCGATTTCACCCCAAGGCTATGGCTGGGCTAATGCCCCGGGTATCTACACCCAAGCCCATGTCGAGGGCTGGAAGCAGGTGACCGAAGCCGTGCACCAAGCGGGCGGCAAGATATTCCTCCAGCTCTGGCACATGGGACGCGCTTCGCATCCGGACTTCCAAAACGGTGCTTTGCCCGTTTCTGCGTCCGCCATCGCCGCGAATGGCGATGCCCATACGCCCAGTGGCAAGAAACCTTACGTCACCCCGCGCGCCTTGGAGACCAGCGAGATTCCCGGTGTGATCCAAGATTACGTGCGAGCCACGCGCCTTGCCCGGGAAGCCGGTTTCGATGGCGTGGAGATCCACGCGGCGAATGGTTATCTCATCGATCAGTTCCTGCGTGATGGCTCGAACCAGCGCACGGATGATTACGGCGGGAGCATCGCCAATCGCAGCCGCTTCCTGCTAGAAGTGACTGCCGCCGTGGTGGGTGCCTGGTCGGGTGAACATGTCGGTGTGCGCCTCTCGCCGACGAATCCTTACAACGACATGCGCGATAGCGATCCGACCGCCACCTTCACGCACGCCGCGAAGACGTTGAACCGCTTCAAGCTTGCTTACCTCCATGTGTTGGAGGCCGTGCCGGGCCATATGTTGGCCGCACCCGGACCGCGCGTGTCTCCGCACATGCGCAAGGCGTTTAAGGGACCGTTCATCACTAATGGTGGCTACGATGCCGCGGCTGCCGCTCACAGCATCAATGAGGGGGAGACGGATATGATCGCCTTCGGGGTTCCATTCATCGCGAACCCGGACCTTGTGCATCGCTATCGCACGGGGGCAGCTCTCAATCCGCCGGATATGAGTACATTTTACGGCGGCACGGAAAAGGGCTATACTGACTACCCAGTTCTCCAACCGGTGAACGCGTGATCAAACAATCAACCTGACCAGACTATGGCCGAGAAATTCCGCGCTTATGGTGCCACCGAAGCGGGTGGCAAACTGTCCGCCTTTGATTTCGATCCCGGTCCTCTGGGGCCGGAACAGGTGGAGATCAAAGTGACGCATTGTGGCATCTGCCACTCCGACCTCTCGATGCTGGATAACGAATGGGGCCGCAGTGCGTTTCCCTTCGTGCCCGGTCACGAAGCGGTGGGCACCATCGTCGCGCTCGGTGAGCAGGCCAAAGGGCTGAAGCTCGGGCAGACGGTCGGCATCGGCTGGTTCTCGGGCAGTTGCATGGCCTGCCAGCAATGTCTCTCTGGTAATCACAACCTCTGCCCAAACGCGCAAGAAACCTTGGTGGGTCGCCATGGCGGCTTCGCCGAACGCTTGCGCGCGCATTGGGTCTGGGCCACGCCCTTGCCGGACAAGGTGGACGCCGCGAAGGCGGGGCCGCTCTTCTGCGGTGGCATCACGGTTTTCAATCCCATCGTGCAATGCGGTGTGAAGCCGACGGATCGCGTAGGGGTCATCGGCATCGGCGGGTTGGGACACATGGCGTTGCAGTTCCTCAATAAATGGGGCTGCGAAGTCACGGCCTTCACCACGAGCGATTCCAAACGCGATGAAGCCATGAAGATGGGCGCGCATCAGGTGGTGAATTCTAAGGACGCCGGGCAGATGCAGAAGATTGCTAGCTCGCTGGACTTCATTATCTCCACGGTCAATGCGCCGATGGATTGGAACACTTTCATCGGGGCTTTGTCGCCGAAGGGGCGCTTGCACTTTGTCGGTGCGGTGCTGCAACCGATCCCGGTGGCGGCGTTCTCGCTCATTGGCCAGCAGAAATCGCTGTCTGGTTCGCCGCTTGGCAGTCCGGCCACGGTGAAGACGATGCTGGATTTCAGCGCCCGCCATAACATCGCGCCGGTGACCGAAGTGTTCCCGATGTCTCGCGTGAATGACGCGCTCGACCATCTGCGTGCCGGCAAAGCCCGCTACCGCATCGTGCTCGAGGCGGATTTCAAGTAAGTCTCGAACTAATCATACAAGCCGGACGCAGGATTGAGTCTGCGTCCGGCTTTCTTCATTCTAGGGGAATGGAAATCCAAATTCGCGTCTATCGGCCGGACGATTTGGCTGAACTCAAGCGCCTGACCGTGGAAGGTTTTGAAGGCATCGCCATCGATCAAAAGGTGGAAGAACTCTGCGGTGTCCTGAATGGACACGACTGGCGCTGGCGCAAGGCCCGTCATATCGATGACGATGTGGCGGCCAATCCGACTGGTGTGTTCGTGGCTGAAAGCGGCGGAAAGGTGGTGGGCTATATCACGACGCGCATTGATCGCGAGTTGGGCAAGGGGCGGATACCCAATCTGGCCGTGGATGCCTCTACACGCGGGCAGGGGCTAGGCCGCAAACTCATCGAGCATGCGCTGGCCTATTTCCGTTCGGAAGGTATGGGATACGCCATGATCGAGACGATGGCCTACAACGAAGTGGGGAACCACCTGTATCCCTCTTGCGGCTTCCAAGAGGTCGGTCGCCAGATCCACTTCGCAATGAAGCTGTAGCGCAGGAAGGGCCCGCTGTCCTCAGCTGGCCGCTGACGGAGCAGTTGGTGCACGAATGATTGAGGCTTGGTTATGGATTTTGCACGAAGGCTTTCCATCCAAAATTAGTTGAGCGTTCTGACGTCAGAACGTCGCCGGATATCATGCGCATTAGGCTTCGGCGACGGCCGGCTGAGGACAGCCAGCCCTACCATTCGCTTTACTTTGCTCCTGCGCTGGCTGTTTGGCTGGTCTTCACCAGCTTGGTCACACGGCCCGTCTTGTTCCAGTCCTGCACGTAGAGATTGCCCTTGGCATCATAGGTCAGGCCGTGTGGTGCGGTGAACACGCCCGGTTGCCAGAGCGCGGGTGCGACATCGAACTTCGCCCACAACACGCGGTCTGGATTGTCACCCAGATGCGTGGCGATCTGGTTGTTCTTGTCGAGAATGGTCACGCGACCTTCCAGTTCCGCGA
>JAURFH010000257.1 GCA_030834415.1 Verrucomicrobiota bacterium
CATCAAGGCGAAGACAATAGGTGACTGGGCGGAGCAACTCGTACTTAAGCTCTTGCTAGATACTGAAGGGACCAGTGAGCACGTCCACCGGGCAGCGATCGGCGAAACGCCCGGGTGGGATATCGACTACGTAGATGCGAAAGGTGTTCTACACAGAGTTGAAGTCAAAGGCACCCAAGCAGCTGCATTCCAAAACGTTGAGATTACCGCAAACGAGCTCAAGGCTGCTGAGAAGTATGGCGAGGGATATGAGCTCTATCTGGTGGCCCGATGCATCAGTGACACGCCAGTGTATCAAGTCATCACTAATCCGGCTAAGAACTTGGAAACGGGGAACTGGCTAATAGAGCCAACGTCGTTTCGAGTGAGCTTTGTGTCCTAGTCTGCGTCGTAAATCACTCCGATTGGGCAAGCGTCGCTGACCGCACGCCAATGTATGACTTACTTCATCAAATTGGACCACTTTCGGGACCGCTTCTCTTTGAGCGTCAGGCTATAAAGATCTATTACTAAATAGAAAATTGAACGGTTCGAGTGCCTCTCCTGGGCACCATTTCCCCTCAGATAAGCTGAGGAAACCTAAGGAAGCTTGGGGTTTTCAATTCGTCGGGACTATTATCGGGACCGCTTCTGGGACCGCTTTTGTCAAAACTCGTCCTCAAAAAGTCGGCCTCTGGCACCTTGCTGCCCCATGGAGTGGGGTAGCTGGCGCTGATCGTCACCGTGATGTTCGGGGCGGGCCTGCTTGAACAGGATGCCAAGTCGGGCAAGCTAATGGCGGCATGTTCGCCCGTTGGCGCGATGTCTTCCAGTGTCGCGCAGCGGGCGCGCTGGACGGCCCGCTCTCGTTTTGTTCGAGCAGCAACGCGCCGAAAAAGCGGACGATGGCCTCGTTATTTGGAAGAACGCGAACGGGTTGGTCCTGCCCATTTCTGCACACTTGCTGCGGTATCCACTGAACTTCGGTCCGATGTTCCATATGACTTACTTCATCAAACCGGACCACCCGATGGGGGCACACCATTCCGAGCCCATACCTAACAGCTCTGAACAAGCTATCGTCTTGAAGGCCAGCGGGCTCCTATTGCAGGGCAAATTGGCATGTCGCTCTTGGATCGCCGCGGTCGACGCCAAAACAGCCTATATCGAACCAGGATCACCTTGGGAGAATGGCTACTGCGAAAGCTTCAACGGCTCGATGCGGGACGAACTGCTCAACGGAGAGATCTTTTACACTCTGGCCGAAGCTCAGATCCTGATCGAGGCCTGGCGCCGCCACTACAACACCGTCAGGCCGCATAGCTCGCTCGGCTATCGACCGCCTGCGCCGGAAAGCATCGTTTCAGTGGACCAGAGGCCCACGATGCACTAACAATCAAGCCGGGCCACCCGATGGGGGCACGCCACCGCGAGAGCTAGAAGAACACTCAATGGCTGTTGCTAGTCTATTCTGATTGGTGCCCTTAAAAAGGGTCATAGAGGAAGGAAATCGATGGACGGAGTAATATACGTCGCCACCGGCCTAGATTATGTCGAGCTCGCACAGGCCTCGGCTATGTCTCTACGCCATCATAATCCTAATTTGCCGATCGACATCTTTACAGATCTTGATCTGCCAGAATTAGCTGTAACGTTTGACACTGTTCACCTGATTTCGGATCCAAAGCCTAGATCAAAAATTGACTGTATGCCACTCAGTCGGTTTACAAGAACGCTTTATCTAGACTGCGATACGTTAATAGTCGCCCCTTTCGAAGATCTATTCGATATTCTGATCAGGTTTGACCTTGCGATCGCGCACGATATGAGGCGTTCCACTGATCTTGTCCAAGAGGGTCTTAAAGTAAAAACACCCTACGCTTTCCCACAGCTAAATTCTGGAGTTATGCTATATCGGAATTCTTTTAAGACTATCGAATTCTTTCGATCATGGCAGGACATGTATAAAGAGACTGGAAAGATGAGAGATCAAATCTCTCTCAAGGACTTACTTTGGACCTCAGATTTGCAATTCTATATATTGCCGCCAGAGTTTAATCTAAGAAGGGTTACTATTTTGGACTCTTGGGAGCCAGGGGACGCAAGGCCGACGATAATTCATTCACATCGTTTGATGGATCACATGCAAGGTCCTGAAAAAGTTAGGATATTTGATATCCAGAATTTAATTGAACTTGAAAGGGTTGCTCTCGAAGAGGAATGGGATTTGGTTTGCGAGAAAGGTGAGCGAATATTCGGAACATTTTCAATTAAGAGAAATTTGTCCCCCGTCAGCGCCTATGGCACAGATCGTGGCTTAAATTAGCGAAGTGCGTGCCGAGAATGATTGACTTCATGATTGACGCTATGGTTCGTCTCGAGCGGACCTTTCGGGATCCAATCCAAAGGATCAATAGGTCCGTGCGGGCCCATAGCGCTAAGCTCCAATCTTAAATGGAAAGCTGCCACCAGATTTGAACCACTTTCGGGACCACTTTGCCCCGGTCACGCATTTACAAGTTGCTATAATTGCTTGGTCTTTTGACCAGTTCGAGTGCCTCTCCTGGGCACCATTCCATCCATCATTGTTGATAGCCGCACTGGGCCTATCCAGATTCGCCTGGGAAGTGCCGCTTTTGCGTGTGTCATGCTCCTCCAGATTTGGTAGGACTCTTCCCAGATACCAAAGGGAGTTCCAGATTGTCGAAACCCGTTCGTTTTTCTGCCTCTGGCCCTGACGGCTGGATGGCGCAGCCGGATCAGCCGCTTGAGCACGCAGAGCTTTTGGAAGGCATGCCCTTCGGTCTGGACCACGCCTATTTCGAGCGGCCGGACGGCCGCCTCAAGACAGGGATCTGGCGCTGCACTGCCTACACTGAGCGCTACGATGGCTATCCGGCCGACGAGTTCATGGTCGTGCTCGACGGCGAAGTCACGATCGAGGGCGAGGGGTTCAAAGACACCTATCGCAAGGGGGACTGCTTTTTCGTTCCCAAGGGCTTCAAATGCACATGGAGCCAGCCGGGTCCGATGCTCAAGTTCTATGTGATCATCGGCTAGGCCATGAAAGCGGGTGGCGAGTTTGACTATGTGATTGTCGGAGCAGGATCGGCCGGCTGCGTCCTTGCCAATAGGCTCGGCGAAGATCCGGCAACTCGAATATTGGTGCTTGAGGCTGGTGGATCGGAAAAAGCGGTCATCGTCGATATGCCCGCCGCGCTGTCGATCCCGATGAACACCAAAAGGTTCAACTGGGGCATGAAGACCGAGCCCGAGCCGGGGCTGGATGGGCGCGAGGTCAACCTGCCTCGGGGCAAGGGGCTTGGTGGGTCGTCGTCGATCAACGGTATGTGCTGGGTTCGCGGCAACCCGATGGACTATGAGCTCTGGGAAGCCCTCGGTGCCGCGGGATGGCGCTGGTCGAACGTGCTTCCTTATTTCCAGCGGCTCGAAGGGGTGCGCGGGGGCGGCCCGCTTCGCGGGAGCGATGGACCTGTCAAGATTACGCGCGGGCCAGAACGCAATCCGCTTTACGCCGCCTTTGTCGAGGCCGGTGTACAGGCGGGATATGCCCGCAGCGCGAACATGAACGAGCGCCAGCACGAAGGCTTTGGCCCGATGGAGATGAACGTCGGCAGCGGGCGGCGGATGAGCGCGGCGCGCGCCTATCTGCGCCCCGCAATGGCGCGCGGCAATGTCAAGGTCGTGACGGGCGCGACTGTTGACAGGGTGCTCTTTGACGGGAAACGCGCTGTGGGTGTTGCCTACCATGCCGGCGGCACGGATCACCGCGTGACCGTTCAGCGCGAGGTTATCCTCTCGGCCGGTTCGATCATGTCGCCGACGATCCTCAAGCGCTCCGGCATCGGACCTGCGGAGGAGCTTAGGGGACACGGAATCGGCGTCCTGCACGATGCGCCGAATGTCGGCGAGAATCTGATGGATCACATGGAGATCTATCTTCAGATGGAGTGTCGTCAGCCTGTCACGCTGTTTCCAACGCAGAGCCTTTGGGGAAAGGCTCGCATCGGGATGGAGTGGCTCGCCACTCGCGGTGGCCTAGGCGCAACCAACCACTTCGAAAGTGGCGGTCATATTCGGAGCCGCGCCGGGATTGTCTATCCAGACATCCAGTATCACTTTCTGCCTCTCGCCATCTCCTACGATGGCAAGTCGCTAGCGGCCGGGCATGGCTTTCAGGTCCATGTCGGGACCAAGCGCTCCAAGAGTCGCGGTTGGGTTCGTCTGCGCGACGCACGGCCGGAAAGCCTTCCGCGGGTCCGGTTCAACTACATGATCCATGCCGATGACTGGCTCGAATTTCGTGCTTGTATTCGGCTTTCACGCGAAATTTTTGCCCAGCCCGCCTTTGCGCCTTACCGGGGTCAAGAGCTTGCTCCGGGCGAGCCGGCACAAGAGGACGCCGCTCTGGATATCTTCCTCAAGCGCAAGCTCGAAAGCGCCTACCATCCCTGTGGCACCTGTCGCATGGGAACAGACGATGCGGCGGTGACAACACCAGATGGCAAGGTCCGGGGGGTAGAGCGGCTGCGGGTTGTTGACGCCTCGCTCATGCCGCAAGCAACGGCTGGCGATCTTAACGCACCAACTCTGGCCCTTGCGGAAAGGATGTCCGACCTGATCCGGGGGCGCCATTTGCCGGAAGCAACGGATGCGCCGCTTTTGGCAGATCCCGATTGGAGAACCCGCCAGCGTAGCTCGAATATCACAAAGGATTACTCTGAGGATCGGCAAGCACTGGCAGAAGAGCTTGTTCGGAGCACAACGACTTCGTTCGCTAGTTAAAAGACCAGATGTAGCCTCCCGATCCGGCCCAGCTTCTCCTGGTCTCTCTTTCCCTCAGACAGACACAGCAGCCGCCTGTCGGCATTTCCTGTTCATCTCGGATCAGAGCGAAATTCCGCTTCCCGCGATCAAGTTTCTTGTGATCTCGGCGCTATGGCACCACGCTGGCAGCAACAACCCTGCAAAAGACGAAAGCCCTTCTCGTGCAAACTTCCATTCTTTCCCTGCTGTCCCTTCTACTGAGCCTGACGTCAACGACCCTTGTCGCAGAAGAGGGTGCGGTCAATATCCGCGAGGGTGTTCCCTTTATCACTGTCCAAACCGCGGACGGTCCGTTCCGGATCGAGCGGGAGAGCGACACTCTGTCCGTCGTCAGAGTTTTTGGGCCAGTTGGCGGGCTGAGCTAAGAGAGGGTCTGGCTCATCTGGTTCATGTGATTATGCGGCGGATTTGCGGTGAAGCAAGCGCCGCGTTTCGATGGTCTTCCGTTTGATCCTTTCTCGTT
>JAURFH010000258.1 GCA_030834415.1 Verrucomicrobiota bacterium
GCTCACGAAAGAGAACTATGGGCGCGATCATCATCCGAAGAACTTCTGCATGTTCATGGCGGGCGGCGGTATCAAGGGCGGCACGATCTATGGCGAGACGGATGATTTCAGCTACAACGTGACGGAGAATCCGGTGCATCTGAACGATCTGAATGCCACCATCCTGCATTGCCTGGGTATCGACCACAGCAAGTTCACCTATCGCTTCCAAGGTCTGGACCAGAAGCTGACGGGCGTGGAAGAGAGCAACGTGGTTAAAGGGATTCTCGCCTGACGACAGGCGAAATGACCAATGACGAAGCACGAATGAGGAAGGAATGTCCAAATCCCAAGCACGCAACCGTTGCTTGAATCATTGGACATTTTTCATTCCTTCGTCATTCGGATTTGGGCATTGGTCATTGCGGAGCTAGAGCTCACCTTCCTTTTCTCCATAGAAAAGATCATACGCCCGCTGGTAGTCGGCTTCGGGGACGAAGACTTTGGCTAGGCGGTTGAGATCCTCGGGGTCGCTCTCGCTATCCACCAACTCCTCCCGGCCCATGATGCCGTGCTTTTCCAGCATCATGACGAGCATCTCGGTGTTGATGACGGGGCCGGTGTAGAAGAGTTTCATCGCTTTTGGGAGCCTACGTTGGCCGGTTTGACGGGGAAAGGCCCTATTTTCCCTCAAAGCCCTTTTTCAAACAGGCTCTCAGATTTTGATTCACAAGGGATTTACCCGCGCTAGCATACGCCCTCGTTTCGCTGAAACCCGGGTGTGTTCCTGTGGTCAGATGAAGCGTTAGAAACCCATAGTCCATGAGCAATACCATGCGTGTCATCGCGGTCTCGAAGTCCAAGCAGGACTTGCGGACCTTTGACTATCCGGCCCCGGCCATCACGAAGGATAATCAGGTCCGCATCCGTACGTTGGATGTCGGCATCTGCGGCACCGACCGGGAGATCTGCACCTATGCCTACGGCGAACCGCCGGAGGGCAGTGATTACCTTGTCTTGGGGCATGAATCGTTGGGTGAAGTCATCGAGGTGGGGGCAGATGTGAAGAATTTGAAGGTCGGCGACCTGGTGGTGCCGTCCGTCCGTCGCCCGTGCACGGAAGCCCATTGCAAGCCCTGTCAGGCGGACCGTCAGGATTACTGCTCAACGGCCCAGTATCAAGAGCGTGGCATCATGTCTTTGGATGGTTACATGGCTGAGTATTACGTAGAGGAAGAGAAGTTCCTGAACCTCGTCCCGGCGGAGTTGCGGGATGTGGCGGTGTTGACGGAGCCGCTGACCATCGCCGAGAAGGGCCTGCAACAGGTCTGGCAGGTGCAGAAGCGCCTGCCTTGGGCCTGCACGGAACTCAGCAAGCGGCCGGGACATGGCTTGAAGGCAGTGGTGCTGGGAGCTGGCCCGATCGGTATCTTGGGGACGATGGCGTTGATCGTGCAGGGGTTTGAGACCTACGTCTATTCCCGCAGCAAGGCGCCGAATCCGAAAGCGGAACTGGTGGAATCGTTGGGTGCCAAATACATCTCTGCGCTGGAAGTCACGCCGGAGCAATTGGCCGAGCAGATCGGCAATATCGATCTCATCTATGAGGCCGTGGGCACGGCGGAACTCGCTTTCTCCGTCTTGCCGGTGCTGGGGGTGAACGGCGTTTTCGTCTTCACCGGCATCCCGCCCGAGGGCGAGAAGGTCGAGCTGCTGGGCAGCAACCTGATGCGGAATCTGGTGCTGAAGAACCAAGCGGTCATCGGCACGGTGAACGCGGACAAGGCTTCGTTCGAGAACGCGATCGCGGACTTGGGTGAATTTAAGTGCCGTTGGCCGAAACAACTGGAGGCCATCATCACGGGCCGTCATACGCCGGATGCCTACAAGGAACTGCTCCAGGGCAAGAACACGGGCATCAAGAACGTGATCCAGTTCGCGAAGTAAGCGCAGACATACAAAATACAAGACGGCGGCTTCAACAAGCCGCCGTTTTTGTTTTTACAGGTGCCACCTCTCCCCGCGCCCTCTCCCCCAGCTACTGCTGACGGAGAGGGAGATGCTGCTTGAGTTGAGGCAAGTCTGCTTGAAGGCCGCCGCTATGAATCTTTCGTGCCTAACGGCACGGGTGAAGCAGATTTGTAGCCCAGATAGCGGCTGAGAACCTCAGGAAAATATCGGGCTTACAATTCCAGTGCGCTTTGGTAGCGTGGGCTGAGTAACAAAGTATCTTTTACAATCATGAGCAAAGACTGGATCGATATCTCCGTGGAAATGCGGGACGGCATGGTGCACTGGCCGGGTGACCCTGAGTGCAAGATCTCCCTCTTCGTGAAGCTGGGTGACCCGATCAAGGGGCAGAAGGGCAAGACAATCCCGTGCAATCTCACGCAGATGTCCCTGAGCGCGCACACGGGCACGCACATGGATGCCCCGCGGCATTTCATCAAGGATGGCCGCACGATGGAGTCCATGCCGCTGAAGGCCGTGGTGGGCCGTTGCCGCGTGATCGAGCTGAAGGACAAGAAGGCCATCACGGTGAAGGAGCTGAAACCGCACAAGCTCAAGAAGGGTGAGCGTGTGCTGTTCAAGACGCGCAATTCCACGAAGAGCTGGAAGATGGCGAAGACCTCCAAGTTCGACGAGAAGTTCATCTACATCCCGGCGGACACGGCGCAATACCTGGTGGATTGCGGCATCCAGACGGTGGGCGTGGATTACTTGAGCGTGGGCGGCTATATGCAGGACGGCGTGGAATGCCACCAGATCCTGTTGGGTGCAGAAGTGTGGATCATCGAAGGCTTGGACCTCTCGAAGGTGAAGCCGGGCAAGTATGATCTCGTCTGTCTGCCGCTGAAGATTCTTGGTGCTGATGGTGCGCCGGCGCGGGCCATCTTGAAGAAGCGCTAAGCTATATCACAATCTCACAAGCAGAACGGGTCATCTGGATGGATGGCCCGTTTTTGTTTTCTCAAATTGTGTTTTGAGACTGGACTGATTGTTGGAAACGCTTGGTTTGCGGGTGTTTCCTTCCCCCTCATCCCGGCCTTCTCCCTTGGGGAGAAGGAGAGAGCACAGACCGCGTTAGTTGAATTTGTGTGAGCTTGGTTTGAGTGGGGTTTGGTTGCTTCCGGCTTTTGTGTTAGATGGCATCTGAAGGTCAAAAAAGAGTGAGTCGAGCGTGTTTGGAGCGAATGGGCACTTTGCAAGTTGACATCATGGGCATGCCCGCTTTATACGGCTAACTGTTCCCAATAACTTCAGGCATCCTCACGTCGTTTCAGAGGGTGAAAACGACCGGCATGGGCCATGCCTTTGCCACAACTAGTCAACCACAGGCACAAGAACTATGTCCGCACCAACCACGGATGAGATACAGCGCCAGATCAACGAACTGACCGCACTCCGAAAAAGCACCCGACGATGGCAACTCGGCACCACCCTACTCATCGTCGTCATCATGTGTGCGGGCGTGTGGTCCATATTGAGTTCGGTGATGGGATTGGCCAAGGCCGGTCCGGTGCAGGACAAGTTTGTGGCAGAATTACAAGGCGGCTTGAAAAAACAGGTGGTTCCCGAACTGGACCGGCTGGTGAAGAGCTCCTTGAGCGATGTGAAGCGCGATGTGGAAGTGGAGTTGAAAAAGGTGAACGAACGTTCGCCCGAGTTGGTGAAGGCGCTCAACAAGGAGCTGGAGATCTTGCAACACGGCCTGCCGCAGCGCGGTGAGAAGATCATGGAAGCCACGCTGGGCCGGGAATTGAAATCCCGCGAAGGCAAGATCAAGGGGATGTTCCCCGGAGTGAAGGAAGAGGATGTGGCCTCCCTGGTGAACAACCTGGTGAGCGAATCGCATTCCTCCATGGAGAACCTGAGCAAGACATTGTTCGGCCGGCATCTGCAGGCGCTCACGACGATCAGTGCCAATCTGGACATCATCAAGCGCACGGAGAAGATCAACCCGGATGAAGACCTGGCGAGCTGGGAAACGGCGTTGAGCATCATGGACCTGATGCGCGATGAGATAAAACCGGGCGAAGGCGAGAACGCAAAAGCGGCGAAGACATCTGCCGAGAAGAAGGAGGCCAAATGAGCACGCCAGAAACTCCCAAGAGCGAACCGTTGAAAACGCCCGCGAATGAGAAGCTGGCCCAGGAATTCGTGGCGAGCGAACTGGCCCAGGCGCGGAGCAGCCTGAAGAAGGCCCAGATCGTGGGTATCATCCTGCTGCTGTTCGTGAGCGGATACATGAGCATCCTGACCTCCAAGCTCAAACCTTTCCTCACGCCGGAAGGGGCGGCCAGCACGGCCAATGACATGATCTATGCGCAAGTGACCGAGCGGGCACCGCTCATCGCAGAGGATCTGAAGAAGCGTGTGCCGGAGATGGTGGCGCGCATCCCGGATGTGGTGATCGAGAAGCTGCCGGAATGGCGCATCCAGATCGAGGACAAGGCAGAAGAGACGTTGCGCAGTCATCTGAGCGAACACGCTGTCCAGTTCGGCAAACGGCTGGATGTGTTTTTGGCGGATCACCAAGAGCAGATCGGAGATCTGCTCAAGACTGCCAATGACAAGCAGAAGACGCAGGTGTTGCTCACCTCCATCGAGCAGGACATGCTGAGCTTGCTGGATGAGAAGTTCGATGAGAAGGAATCCATCAAAGAGAAACTGGATGGGGCCCTGGAAAAACTCACGCACATGGAACAGCAGATGGACCGGCTGGCGAACGCAAATGATCTGACACCGCAGGAGAAGAAGACGCGTCACGCCATCGCCATCATCGTGCAGAAGATCGATCTGGCGCGGGAGGACAAGTAAGGCCGGGTCTAAGCGTAACAATTCACAAAGTCCCAGATGCCGTGAGGTGTCTGGGGCTTTTTTGTTTCGCTATGCGGTGTTGGAACTTGGAGCAGTTTTAGATTCAGGAATTACCTTTCCCCTCATCCCGGCCTTCTCCCTTGGGGAGAAGGAGATAACATTTCCCATGATGGTGATGAGTAATGGTGTTGGCTGGTGATTGATTTCTAGGGGATGGCGAGGCGCACTGGGGTGGAATGGTTGGTCCAGATTTGGATGGAGGGGATCTGGGAGAAGACGCTGCCATCAGCGCGGGCGACATTGCCACGGAGCTTATGGATGTCGTGGTTCCATTGGAGCAGATTGGTGCCTGGCAGAGTAAGGCCGGTTGAGGTGGGTCTCTGGCCGGCGATGAGGAGATTGCGATCGCCGATCACGACCATGCTTGGATTAGTCTCATTGGCATCTACGTTTACAAAGTAGCTCACGGCCTGATTC
>JAURFH010000025.1 GCA_030834415.1 Verrucomicrobiota bacterium
GAAGGTGCAGCCGGAGCCATACGACATCCCTTACCGTTCCCTTGTGCCGAAAAAGCTGGAGAACCTGCTCGTCGCGGGACGCTGCCACTCGGCCACTCGCGGTGCCCATGCCTCCACCCGCGTGACGGTCACTGCCATGGCCATGGGCGAGGCTGCCGGCTGTGCTGCCGCTTTGGTTCTGAAAACCAAGAAAGAAGTCGCGTCACTGGACGGTGCCAAGGTGCGGGAGAAATTGAGCAGCCAAAATGCCGGGCCTTTCACGGATGCTTAGCGAATCTGCTTGTGATTCCGTCGGCTTGCGGCAGCTTTTAGTTAATCCCATGAGTACGACGATTTCTACAATCCGTGGCCGCTCCCCGCGTTTCTCTGATTTGCGTTTTTCAATCACTGCCGGGTTGTTGCTGCTGTCAGCATTTCTAGTCTCCACCCTGGCTGCGTCACCGCGCTGGAATGTGATGGTCATCCAGACGGACGAACACAACTTCCGCACGCTGGGCTGCTACCGCAAACTGCTGCCACCGGATCAGGCTTTCATCTGGGGTGAGGGCGTGAAAGTGGAAACGCCGAACATTGATTCCATCGCGGCTCGAGGAGCAATCTGCACACGCTATTACGCGACTTCTCCGGTATGCACGCCGTCGCGGGCCGCCTTGATGACCGGCATGTATCCGCAGAACACCGGCAGCATTTCGAACGATCTGCCGATGCTCGACGCGATGGAAACGTTCGCCGCCGCCCTCAAGCGCGAAGGCTACGATACCGGCTACGCGGGCAAGTGGCACCTCGATGGCCCGGCAAAGCCTGGTTGGGGGCCGGAACGGAAATTCGGCTTCACGGACAACCGTTACATGTTCAATCGCGGCCACTGGAAGAAACTGGGCGAAGATGAGAACGGTCCCAAGGTCGCCGCCACGAACCCCAAAGGAGAGCCGAATTACAATCTCGCTGGTGCCGATGAGAAATCCTTCACCACAGATTTCCTCATGGACCGGGCGATCGAATTCGTGACACGGAAGCGCGACGGTCCGTTCTGCTACATGCTGAGCATCCCCGATCCCCATGGGCCGAACACGGTGCGTGCACCCTATGACACGATGTTTGATCCCGCGAAGTTCCAGCAACCACAATCCGCTTTGTCCAAGGGCGAGCAACTACCTTCCTACGCGCAGGTGATTCAAGATCGCTTTGTGAAAGGACAGATGGCGCTCTACTTCGGCATGGTGAAGTGCGTGGATGATAATATCGGTCGCTTACTCGAAGCCTTGAAGAAGAGCGGGCAGCTGGAGCGGACCATCATCGTTTTCACCTCGGATCATGGTGATATGTGCGGAGAGCATGGCCGCTATAACAAAGGGATTCCTTGCGAAGGCAGCGCACGCATTCCCTTCGTGATCGCCGCGCCGGGAATCATCCCGCCGGGCACCGTCATCAATGAGGCGTTGGGCACCGTCGATTTCAAACCCACCTTGCTTGGTCTGCTGGGTTTTAAAACTAAAGCGACCATGCAAGGCCGCGATGCCTCGAAGGTATTTCAGACCGGCAAGACCCCGGCGGATTGGAAGGATCAAAGCTTCGTTCGCATCGGTGGTACGGGGAAAGGTGCAGCCGGGTGGGTGGGCAATTTCACGAAACGGCATAAGTTTGTCCTTTCGCCCACGGATGATCCGGCGCTATTCGATCTGGAGACGGACCCGTTTGAGTTGAAGAATCTCTTCCGTGATCCTGCGCAACGTCCGCTCATCCGGGAACTGGCTCAGGGTTTGCAAACCTACCTCAAGACCAGCAATGACCCGCACGCCAAGTCTGCGGCTGTGATGGCAGATGCGGCCTGGGCTGCTTCTGCTGCCACCGAGTATGTCGCTCCCAAACGTGAACCCCGGGGCAAGGCGCAGGCGGAGAAGGACGAATAGCCGGTTCGTTTCCTGCCGGTAGTCGCCTCTGAAAGAAAACAGGCCGCAACCAATTGGTTGCGGCCTGGATGAAAACTGAACGGTTGTTAAGGAGAGACTGCGAGGCGCTCTTCGTTCCGTTCCTTGTGCATGAGCACGCCCTGTTCTTTGTAGGGCTTGAGCATGAAGTGGGTGGCGGTGGAGAGCACGCCCTGGATGGTCGCCAGCTTCTCGGAGACAAAGCTCGCCACGCTGCGCAGGTCATCGCCCTCGATGACCACCAGCAGATCGTAGCCGCCGGACATCAGGTAGCAGGAGCGCACCTCGTCGTACTTGGCGATGCGCAGGGCGATGCGGTCGAAGCCGCCTTCGCGCTCCGGCGTGATCTTCACTTCGATCACCGCGCGCACGATGTTCACGCCCAGCTTCTCCTCATTGAGGATGGTGCGGTAGCCCAGGATCACTTCGTCCTGTTCATAGGCCTTGATCTTGGCCGCGATCTCCGCTTCCGGCTGGTTCAACATGGCCGACAACTGCGCCGGCTTCAGCGCGGCGTTGTCGTGCAAAATCTTCAACAATGCATCCATGCCCTCCATTAGACAGAAACGCGGAAAGGCTGCACGCTTTTTATCAATGTGCTGCCGGCATCTTGCCGGCAGTTCGAGCGTGTTCGCAGTCAATCTCTCATGAAATCTTATAAGGGGGAACCCTTGTTGCATTTGACAAGTCCGGCTGCTAGCGGATGTCTCCCGACTGCCGGCAAGATGCCGGCAGCACATTGCGCTAGGCTTTCGCAAACGGTATCCAATCATTTCGGTTTGACCCGACCCAGGGGGATAATAAGATAATGCTACTCAAAGGTGGGCCGTTAAAAGTCATCAATTGAATCCTCAGAAAATGCAAAAATTTAAGCTGGCCATAGCTCTATGTGCTTTGTGTGTGTTTGGATTTTTGTTGTACGCTTTTGTCCTTTACCCGGTGCTATGGCGATCGAGCACCAAACATAAGTCTATCAGTTTGCTTAAGGCTGCACAAAATACTGCTGATTTGACCAACGCAGTCGGCACGTTGGGTGTGGTGATTCAGCTTACTAACAATTCATGGATTGCAATCCGCTACCGCGATAGTCACTCGGGAAATATTCGTTCCTTTGCTGTCGCACGCGACAGTGGTGGTGGATGGTATGAGAGTGAGAGACATTTCTGTGGGAGTTTGAGTTTTTGGCCGCGCCTGAAGTCATTGGTTGCTGATGAAGAAGAGCAACGTAAACTTAACCCTGAGTGGTTTACCAACCGCGTTTCTCGTGCTGATTCGGATAATGGTAGTTTTCCTACCTACAAGGAGATGATGGCTATCGAGTCTGCCCCTGATTTGGAGAGTGCCCGGGCTGCCCTAAAAAAGATTGGATTCACGGAATTTCATCCTTAAACAGAAGCAGGGAAGGGCTGCGCTCTATTTCTGAAGGGGCGTTTTCCTGCATCGCTATTCCTTTTGACTGAACGAGCGAAAGGCATACCGTTAAACTATGCGCAAGGTTGTGGTCATCTTAGTAAGCGCTTTGGCTTTTGCCGGAGTTTACGTTTTCTTCGCAGGCGGTGGGAAAGACATTGCTTTCACTGAATACGAACTAGATGAGGGATCTTTCAAAGCGGATACCCTGGCCAAGATAGAGTCCGAAAGCGGCTTGCAGCTTCCACCCGGCACTAAGGGTTTGCGGTTTCACTATAAACCTCCAATTGATCCAATCGTCTTCGCGAAAATACAAATCCCATCCGAATCAAAAGATTTGATGGTGAAGCGGCTAGACAAAATGCAAGAGTTCTCTGGCAAGTTTTATTCAGACTTCGCAAATAGCCGATGCAATTGGTTTCCGGCTGCTGTAACAAATGGAATCGCCACCAAATTCTCGACCAAAGGCGCCTTCTACATTCAAGCTCATCTTGTGCAAGAAAGTGACAAGGTTATTCTGTATCTGAAGTATTTCACCATTTAAGAATCACTTTGTTTGTTCACCCAATTCTTTTTGACCGGCACACACTTAAAACCTACTTTCTAAACATGCACTGAACCGATCGTGTTTAAGGATGGCATACATCACTGATGCGAGCGCTAAAGATCATTGCCGTTGTGATTCTTCTGGGGGTGGTTGGGCTTTATGCGTATGTTGAAATCATAATTCCCGCTACTTGGCACTCCAACGTACGGAAAGACTCGATCGAGCGACTTCAAGCTGCTCAGCAATCTGGCAATCTTACTAATGCGGTCGGAAGCTTGGGCATAGTCATTCAACTGACCAATAATGCTTGGATAGCCATCCGATACCTCGACACTCATGGTGGAGGGATTCGTTCCATGGCCGTAGCTTGCGATAGTGGGGGCGGTTGGTTCGAAAGTCGCCGCCACTTCTGCGGCAGTTTCGGCGCTTTGCAAACGCATAAACGACATCTAGAGGTGGAAGAAGAGCTCCGAAAAATAGACCCGGATCATTTTACTTCGACAGTTCCGAATGCAGAATCTGAAGATGGTTTGATGCCGTCTATTCATGAGATGGTGGCCATTGAGTCAGCTCCCGATTTAGAGAGTGCCCGGGCGGCGCTTAAGAAGATCGGATTCACCGAGTTTCGTCCTTAGACAGAAACGCGGAAAGGCTGCACGCTTTTTTAGAAGGCTCCAAATCCCAAGCTCAAAGCTCAAAAGAAGTTCCAGGCTCCAACGACCAAAGTTCTCGCCTTTATGTTAGGCCTTTCAGTTTGACCAAATCGCCTTGAAAACTTACTGTCAGGTTATGCATAAGGTCGGTCATGCTTATCTTCCATCACATCGATTTTCATGAAGGCCTGCAGTATAGCTCTTATCTCTCTCGTTTTGATCCTGGCCGGATGTGCGACCTCCCGGAGCAGTGACACATCAGGACGGATACGGCAAAGGCACGCTGAAAACGTACTGACTCTGCAATTGGTTCAAGACGAGCGAACTTCAGATTTGATCTTGAGTTTGAAGAACCTGAGCTCACGTCCGATCACCAACGCTTTTCCCAAGACTAATTTCGAAGGGTCGATATGGGTTCTTCAAGAAGGTTTAGTTCCGCTCCAAACTTATCCCTCAAACTATTTCACGCTACTCATCAAAGCGTTTTGGGTTAACCCGGAGGTGACTTTGCCATCTGGGGGCAGTCTCACTTATCGGATACCATTGGAGTCTCTGGTTTGTCCGTCCTCATCCCGAAAACCCGAAGGGACGCGGCCAGTTCTCGCGTATGCCGTCATGGATGGAGTGCAAGCTGTGTCAAATGTCATACCGTTAAACGGACAGGAGCAAATTCCATGGAATGCAACATTCGGCCAACTGACCGGATCCAAATAGTCATATCATGACGAAAGGCTTCAAATTATTCATCATTTGCTTGGCGCTCGTTGGTGAGTCGTTTGGTTATCTGTATTGGAGCACATTCCTTCATGGGCCTATGCTTGATCTTCGTTATCGTAGGACAGAGCGTCTGGCTGCTTATCACGAAAATCGCCTTCACCCTTCTCCCGCAGCTCAAACCGCTTTAGACATAGAATTGAGCCGGATTAACAACTATCTGCATTGGTCTATGCTGCGTGATGTGGCCATATTGGTGATAGTGAATGGCATGGGTTTTTACTTTCTCTGGGTACGAACTCCCACCAAGCAGGGTTCTTGATCGATTATCAAGCCCGCCACAATTTTATCACCTCACCCGCATCCGTATCTCCCCCGCCACCACCGGCAGATCGATGATCGCCAAACCCCAATCCGCTTCATAGTGCACATCGAAGCGGCGACCGTTGATGCGTAGTTTTGGTTTTTTATCCTGCTGGTGCAGCATGATGCGCCAGACTTGCAGCGGTGACTCGTACTCGCCTTCACCCGCGCCGATGATGATCTCGGTTTCCTCGCCGATAGACTTTGTTTCGATGCGTCGCCGGTGATACTTGCCTGTGAGATAATCATTGGTCGCGCCGTCATCCTCATACCACTCGAGCACGCCACTGCCACCGGGCCAGATGTGGAGCGTCTGTAGCGGCTCGGTGATTTCACCCACGTATTGCTGCACCGGGCCGAAGGGCAGAATCGTTCCTGCACGAACGAACACCGGCATCGTGTCCAACGGCGCGTGCGCGACGATGTGTTGGCCGCCGTCAAAGGCCTCACCGTTCCAGAAACTGAACCATGTCCCACGCGGCAGATACACACTGCGGGCTACGCTGCCCGGTAGCAAAATGGGCGCTACCAGCACGTTCTCACCGAGCAGAAACTGATCGCCACACGCCACCGCCACCGGGTCTTGCGGATGGTGCCAGGCGAGCGAGCGCATGATGGGAGTGCCATCGCGTTGCGCCTCCGCAAAGAGACAGTAGAGATAGGGCAGCAACTGGTAGCGCAGCTCGATGTAGCGTTTGCAGACCGCTTCCACCTCAGGGCCAAAAGTCCACGGCTCCTGGTCGCGCGATTCGTTGTTCGTGTGATTGCGGAAGAACGGGGTGAACGCGGCCATCTGCGTCCAGCGGGCGAGCAGTTCTCCCGTGGTGTGCTCCAGAAAACCACCGGCATCCGCGCCGCAGAACGGCACGCCGCTCAGGCTGAGATTCAGCAACATGGGGATGGACTCGGCGAGATGCTCCCACACGGAGCTGTTATCGCCCGTCCACACCATGGCGTAACGCTGCACACCCGCATAACCCGAACGCGTGATGACGAAAGGCCGTTGCTCAGGCGCATTCGCGAGCATGCCTTCCTGCGAGGCGCGGGCCATCATGTGACCGTAAACATTGTGCACCTCGCCATGTGCCTTCTCACCGAGCTCCGTCATGTGCTGTGCATCGAGCGGCAGAGTCTTGCTTGGCAGGTCAAAGGCCGATGGCTCGTTCATGTCATTCCAGATGCCTGCGATACCTGCTTGCGCGATGGCCGCTTGCTCAGTGGCCCACCATTGCCGCACCTTTTCTTGGAAGAAATCGGGATAGGCCGAACGTCCCGGCCAGACCTTCCCGATGATGTCCTTGCCCTTGGCATCCTTCACGAACGCCTTCTGTTTGCGCCCGCGCTGATACACGCCGAACTTGCGATCCACCTTCACGCCCGGGTCCACAATGCTGACACATTTGAAGCCCTGCTTGCCGAGTTGGCGCACGAGTTCCTTCGGTTTCGGAAAGGTCTTGCCGAACGTGAACACGCGGTAGCCATCCATGTGCATGATGTCGAGATGCAGCACATCGCACGGGATCTTTTTCTTCCGGTAAGTGCGCGCGACATCCTCGATGTGTTTGCGCGTGGGATAGCCATAGCGCGATTGCTGATAACCCAGCGCCCATTTCGGTGGCAACGACATACGGCCGGTCAATTCAGTGTAGCGCTGATTGATCTGAGGCAAGTAGCCGCCGAGGAAAAGATAGACATCCAGCTCACCGGTCGCGGCGGTGAGTTGCCACGCATCATCCCGCGTGCAGCCCATGTCCCACACCTGCTTGCCGGGATTATCCCAGAACACACCATAAGTGCGACCCTCGCGGATGCCGATGCCGAACGGGATGGAGACGTAGAGATTCTTGAGCGCTGGAAACATGCACGAAGCATGACCAAGCACATCGATGTTCCAGAACTCGCGGATGAGTCCGCGCTTGTTCAGCGGACCGGTGGTTTCACCTAGACCAAGAATTTGGTCTTTCCCCTCCAAGCCCAGACGCAGCGTGAAGCCGGACTTCTTGGTATGTTCAATCGCGTCGGAATTGCTGAGCACCGTCCACCCATTCGCGTCCGTTATGCGCCAGGTGCCTTTGAGTTTGTCGATTTGGAAGGAGAACTGTTCGGTGCGGAGCGTGACGCTTTGCTTTCCTTCGCGCACCGCTGCTTTTACTTCCGGCCAAGTGCAGGGTATGACGGCGAATGAACCCTCCGAGAAAGATTTGTTGCGAGTCGCCCGGATACGGATGAGGTCGGGTGCGATGACGGATACCTCCAGCGGCCCGGCTTTCGAGGCGAGCGACATCCCTTGCGCTGAAACTGACTTCAGCTTGAGAGCGGTGAATTGAACCGGTTTCCGTACGACCCGTTTACCCATGCGCCGAGTAAAGACGGAATATGTCCCCGGCTCAAGGGCGGTTAGCGGGCTTCAGCCACCAAGACACCCGCACCCGTCATCTCGCTGGTCTGCAAGGTGACCTCGGAAACACTGGCAGGAATGACAGTGAACTTGCCCGCGCTCAGATGGACGGGCTGGCCAGCGGAGTGAAGGGTCACGCTGTTTTGTGTCGCAGCCACCACCAATGGACCTTTGTGTTCCAACGGCAGGGAAGACTTGGGAGGCAGACTGAGGTGATCCACAGAAAAGAGTTCGTGATCCACCAGCGAGCGTCGGCTCAAAGAACTGGATGAGCTGTTACTCGCAGTCATCTTGGCGGGCTCGAAATCATTGAAATCAATCGAGGCCATGGCCTGTTCGATATGCAGATCACGCGGTTTGCCATCGAGCCCCACGCGGTTCCAGTCAAACACCCGGTAAGTGGTATCCGAGTTTTGCTGAATCTCGAAGAGGACACTGCCGGCACCGATGGCATGGACTCGGCCACTAGGCAAAAACATGGCATCGCCGGTCTGGATGGTATGGCGATGAAAGCAATCCGCCACCGAGCCATCACGGACCTTGCGTTCGAATTCTTCCTTTGTGACCCCGTTTTTCAGCCCCACATAAATCAACGCTTCAGGCGTAGCTTGAGCCACATACCACATCTCCGTCTTAGGCTCGCCTTTAAGCGAGGCAGCTACGTGAGCGGGCGGGTGGACTTGGAGCGAGAGGTCATCTTGGGCATCGAGCAGTTTGACGAGCAGGGGAAAGCGGCCGTCCTGAGATTTGGCCGGTCCGAGCATCTCCGCCGCATGATGCTCCATCAACCAATGAAGGTCCTTTCCAGCCAGCGGACCATTGGTGATGACACTGACACCTTCCGGCCGGTCCGTGACTTCCCATGATTCGCCGATAGGAACGTCAGGAGGGAGCTGCTTGCCATACAGCTCCGCCAGCCTTCGCCCACCCCAGACCCGTTCCTTAAAGATGGGCTGGAAAGTGAGCGGATAGAGGGGCATGGAGCCTAGCTGGTTTAAGTAGCGGCCGGGTTATGCGGCCGCAGTCTGTTTTGCCGAAGGGTCGTTGAAGTGACCGTGGGCGCGGAACTTCTGGTAACGCTGGTTCAAGCGCTCGGTAGTGCTGAGCTTCATGGAGGCTTCCAGATGCTTGAGGAGCACTGCTTTCAGGTTCTCGGCCGCAGTCTTGGCATCCACATGGGCTCCGCCCAGTGGTTCCGGGATGATTTCATCCACCAATTTCAGCTCCAGCAGGTTCTTGGCGGTGATTTTCAAGGCTTCGGCGGCCTTCGGAGCGGCATTGCGTTCTTTCCAGAGAATCGCCGCACAACCTTCCGGGCTGATGACCGAGTAGTAGGCGTTTTCCATGATCAGCACGCTGTCTGCCACGCCGATACCGAGGGCACCGCCGGAGCCACCTTCACCGATAACTGCCGCAATGATAGGCACTTGCAGTAGCATCATCTCACGCAGATTCACCGCGATAGCCTCGGCGATATGGCGTTCTTCGGCACCTATACCGGGGTAAGCACCGGCGGTATCGATCAAAGTAATGATGGGAATGTTAAATTTATCGGCTAACTTCATGAGCCGCAATGCCTTACGATAGCCTTCTGGGTGCGCAGAACCGAAGTTGCGGAGGATGTTTTCCTTGGTGTCGCGGCCCTTTTGGGTGCCGATGACCAGCACCTTGTGCTTATCCAGCTTGGCGAAGCCGGCCACGATGGCGCGGTCATCCGAATATAGGCGGTCACCGTGCAATTCCGCGAAATCGGTGAACGAGTGCTGGAGGTAATCCAGCGAGAATGGGCGTTTGGGATGGCGGGCGATCTGGACGCGCTGCCAGGCCGTCAGATTGGAGTAAATCTGTTTGCGGGTTTCCGCAATCTTTTGCTCCATCTGCTTGATTTCCTGGTCAAAATCGATTCCGAGCGTCTTATTTTCGTCTGGCTTCTGCTTCAGCTCATCCAGCTTCCGCTGGAGTTCGACGATCGGTTTTTCGAATTCAAGCTGATGTTTCATGTCGGGCGCAGAATAGTTAGGAGCGTTTCGGGGCGCAATGGGGAAGTGGGGCAGGGGATGGCATGGGTTGAAGCGCCATTTTGGTGGGGCAGTTTATTTTCGGCTTTCCTATAGGTCGGCTTGACCCGGCCCTAGCGGCGTACCTACTATGCGCCACGTTTGTGATGAAAGTATCCCGTATAATTTTGGGGCTGATGCTCGCGTTGACGCTGACGGCGTCGGCGCAAACCCGTCTCTTGAACGGCATTGCCGTGATCGTCAATGACGCGGTGATCACCTATAGTGAGGTGGAGGATTTTGCCGGCCCGGCCATCGAAGCCGTTCGGCGCACCACGCCGCCGGCCCTGATGCAGCAGAAGATGACGCAGATCCAGGACGATGCCCTGCAGCAGTTGGTGGAGCGTCAATTGATCCTGAATGATTACAAGGTTTCCGGCTACAGCCTGCCAGAAAGCATCATCGATGATGAAATCAATATCCGTATCCGGAAACAGTTCGGTGACCGTTTGAAGCTCACCCAGACCTTGCAGGCCCAAGGCGGCACCTATGAAAGCTATCGCCGGACCATCCGGGATCAGATCATCGTCGATGCCTTGGCGCAGAAGCATATCAGCTCGGTGGTGCTGATTTCTCCCTACAAGATTGAGCAGTATTACGAGACCAACAAAGAGTCTTTCCGGATGGAGGATCAGGTTAAATTGCGGATGATCGTGTTGAACAAGCCAGCTGGTTCGGATCCGTCTTTGACGACCAAGTTGGCCAAGGAAATCCTGACCAAGCTGGATGAGGGTGCCTCTTTTGCCGAGATGGCGGGTATCTATTCAGAAGGTGCCCAACGTGCCCAGCAGGGTGATTGGGGCTGGGTGGAGCGAAACAAATTGCGCTCAGAACTGGATGCCGCCGCGTTCTCCTTGAAAAAAGGCCAACGCAGCGGGGTGATCGAGACGCCGGAAGCCTGTTACATTCTCTTGGTGGAGGACGCCAAGCAGGCCCAGGCACGGCCATTGCCGGAGGTGCGGGATGAGATCGAGAAAATTTTGATCGGCGAAGAACGGGCGCGGCTGCGCAGCCAATACATTGAACGGCTGAAGAAAAAATCATTCGTCCGATACTACTAAGCTATCCCTGCCCGCTCGGGGACAAATCGCCCCCTTTTAGCCCCAATATACCATCCCCGGCCAGCCTCACGCCGGTATTTTTTCCGGCCTTAGGTGCCCGCTTCTTCGTTTGTTAATCTATGTCTATCACCCATTTTGCCGAGGTGTTTGAGTTGAACAACCTGTTATATGGGTTGTCTGTTTTTATTAACCAAAGATGGATCAGGGTGTCCGGTTAAGCGGATGCAGTGGGAAAAATGACGAAAATTTTCCATAAAACTGCGGAAATCGTGATTGCAGATGGGGTTAGCCGTTGCAATCAAGGGCTCCGCACCTATCATACGCGGCGCAACCAAATCTAAATGCGGCAAATACTGACCATAGCAGTCAATGCGTTCATGGAGCTTATCCGGCAGCCAATTTTTTTGCTGCTGGCGACGAGCGCGGCTGTCTTCAATGTCTTTTTGGCGGCTGTTCCGTACATCGCCTTGGGCGATGATCCCAAGCTGGTGAAAGACAGTGTGCTGGCGGTCACTTTGATTACCGGGTTGTTCGGGGCGGTGTTGAGTGCCTCTTCCTCCGTGGCCAAGGAAATCCGCACGGGCACAGCTCTGGCCGTGCTGTCCAAGCCGGTCAGTCGTACTCAATTCCTCATCGCCAAGTTCATGGGGGTAGCCGGTGCCTTGACCCTGCTGACTTACATCAATCTCCTTAGTGTGCTGTTGGCCAGCCGCATGGCATATGATGCCTATGGGGATGCTGACGTAGCCGGGACAGGAGTTTATTATGGTGCGATTGCCTTGGCCTATCTGGTGGCGGGTATCAGCAACTATTTCTTACGTCGTCCCTTCGCCTCGGACGGTGTCATCGCCTTGGTGGTTACCACGACCATCGCTTACATCATCATCACCAATTTCATGGTGCTGAAGCACTCGGTAGAGGTGGAGCCCAACAAGGTGGACCCACGTATGGTGCCGGTCACGGTGTTGATCCTGTTCGCCCTTTGGACCTTGGCTGGAGTGGCGTTGGTTTGTTCGACGCGGCTGGAGACGATTCCCACGCTGGCCATCTGTTCCGGCGTGTTCATCTTGGGGTTGATGTCAGATTATCTTTTTGGGCGTCCGGCTGAGTCGGGTGCGCTCTGGGCGAAGTTCCTGTATACGATCACGCCCAACTGGCAGTTATTTTGGACGGCAGACACTTTGGAACCGGGCAAACCCGGCGTGCCGTGGAGTTATGTGGCGCAGGCATTCGGTTATGTGGTGGGCTATCTCGGAGCCACCCTCATGGTCGCGCTGTATCTGTTTGAAGACCGGGAATTGAACTAACATGAGTACCGACCGCAACGTGCAACGAAACGGGTTGATCAACCTGATGGTATTTTTGGGCATCGGCATTGCCGCCGCCGTAGCCGCGCAATATGTGAGATCGGCCACTGCCGAGGTCACCGCGCTGCTGGTGGGCTTCGGCTTTCTGGTGTCGCTGGTCTCCTACCTCCAGATGCGCCTGGAAACGCAGGAGCAGTTGGAAAAACTGGAGTTCGACGAACTGCAGAAGTCCAAGAACGCCTCCGCCTTGTTCGATACGGCAGAAGCGGAGAACTTTCCGGCCCAGCGTTCCCGTATCCAGTTCGAGCGTTTCGGTGTGCCGGTTTTCTCGGTGGTCCTGATGCTGGCGCAGGCGGTGGCAGCGTACGTTTTGTGGGTGCGTTACAGCAACGATTACCCGGGCTTGACGGTGGATAAGGCGCCCATCGGCATGACTTTCTTCGGTATCTTCATGCTCGTCCAATTTCTGTTGGGCAAGTTCTCCGCCGGTATCGCCCGGCTGGAGAAGCAGCGGCTCATGCGCCCCGGTTCGGCTTACATGCTGCTCTGCTCATTCGCGAGCTTGCTCTCCCTCACGGCATTGATTTTTGCTTATCTGGACAGCCCTCGCGCCGACGTGATCATCGCCCGCGCATTGGTCATCATCATGGGATTGTCTGCGGTGGAGACGCTGTTCAACGTGGTGTTCGAAGCGTATCGCCCGCGCTTGAAAGGGCAGGTCACACATCTCTTGTATGACAGCCGTGTGATCGGTCTGGTGGGTGATCCAGCCGGGTTCTTTTCCACCGCTGCCCAAGCGTTGGATTACCAGTTCGGTTTCAAGGTCTCCGAGACTTGGTTCTACCGCTTCCTGCAACGCACCATCGCGTGGATCATCTTGGCACAGATCGGTATCTTGTGGCTCTCCACGGTAGTCGTATTTATTGAGCCGGGTGAGCAGGCTTTGCTGGAACGTTTTGGCAAGCCGGTCGGGAGTGTCTTGGATCCTGGGCCGCATTTCAAACTGCCTTGGCCCATGAGCAAGGTCTATCGTTACCAGACCCGGGCTATCCAGAGCTTTTTGGTGGGCGTAGTGCCGGATGAGAACTTGGAAAAGGAACACGTCGTGTTGTGGACCAAGGCTCATTACAAGGAAGAGGTCAATATGTTGGTGGCCAGCCGCCAGCAACTCACGGCGACGAATAGCAACGATACCTCCACCGAGGCCGCCGTGCCGGTCAACCTGCTGACGGCCAGCATCCCGGTGCAATACATCATCTCCGATCTGAGCAAGTGGGCCGTCAACCATGAGGACGCCGGAGAATTGCTCGAGAAATTGGCCACCCGCGAAGTGGTGAGCTATCTCGTGAGCGTGGACTTGGATGAGATCATGTCCAGCGGCCGGTTGAAGGCAGCCAAGGACTTGCAGGCCATGATCCAAAAGACCGCCGACCAGCATGAGCTGGGCGTCGAGATCATCTTTGTGGGATTACAAGACATCCATCCGCCGGTTGCGGTGGCGGAAGCTTACGAATCGGTGAACGCGGCGATGCAGGCCCGTCAGGGTATCATCTACACGGCTGAAGGTGAAAAGGCGGAGTCATTGCCGCGGGCGCGGGCTGAGGCGGCCAACATCATCGCTGATGCCGAGGTTTATCGCCTCTCCGAGCAGGCCAAAGGTGTGGCAGCCGTGGGCCGGTTCCCGAATCAGGTCATCGCTTATCAGGCGTCGCCGGAAGTATTCCGCCAGCGCTCTTACTTGGACACTTTGGGGCGCGCCATCGCGCCGGCCCGCAAATACGTGATCGGGGTGACGAACACTACGGACACGATCATCATGAATCTCGAAGACAAGGTGCGGATGGACATCCTGGACGATGTGGCTCTGCCGCCGCCGACACCGAAACAGTAATTTTTAGCCAGCATTTGAAGAAAGTAATTTGGGTATGAAGAAGAATACTCTGTCATTAGTGGTCGCGATCATCTTGGTCGTCGTGTTCGCCTTTCTGTTGTTCTCCTTTCAAGTAAGGCAGACGCAGGTGGCGGTGGTCACCCAGTTCGGCAAATTCTCGGAGCCGATAACTGCGCCTGGCTTGTACTTCAAGATGCCGTGGCCCATCCAGCGGGTCTACAAGTTCGAGAACCGCACGCAGAACTTCGAGAAGAAATTCGAGCAGACGCAGACGAAGGACTCGCGCATCGTGCTCATCACCGTCTTCGCCGGTTGGAAGATCGCCGACCCGGCCAAGTTCCTCACCAGCTTTGACGGCGATGCCGCCAAGGCGGAGGTGAAGCTGGAGAACCTCATCCGTAGTGCCAAGAACGGCATCATCGGCCAGTATAATTTCAGCGATCTCGTTTCGCCGGATCCTGCCGCCCTCAAATTCGACCAGATCGAGAGCGAGATGCTGGCGAATGTCCAGAAGCTGGCCAAAGACCAATACGGTGTGGATGTGGTGCTGCTCGGCATCAAGCAACTGGGTCTGCCTGAGAACGTCACGACCAAGGTGTTCGCCCGTATGAAGGCGGAGCGCGAGCGGTTGGTGAAGGAGTTGACCGGTGAAGGTGAAAAAGAAGCCGCCATCATCCGCGCTGAAGCCAAGCAGAAACGGGAGGAGATCATCGCCGAGGCCAAGGGCAAGGCCGAGATCATCCGTGGCGAAGGCGATCGTGAAGCCGCCAAATCTTACGCAGTGTTCAAGCAGGAGCCTGATCTGGCCATTTTCCTGTTGCGCCTCAAAGCCCTGGAGCAGTCTTTGAAGGATCGCTCCACCTTGATCTTGGACCAGCAGACTCCGCCGTTTGACATGCTGAGCGGCGGCGGTTGGGAAGCGAACGACAAGAAAGCCAACAAGTAACCTTAGCCATGAGCGATAAAGATCCCCAAGGCTCTCACGAGCATGACCATTCTCATGGTCACGGGCATGATCACGACCACGATCATGGCCATGGACAAGATCATGACCATGATCACGGACAGGGTTCGCATAAGGACCATCTGGAAGAATTGCTCGGCCAGAAAAAGGGCGCGATCGAACCAGAACCTGAGGTGATCAGTGATGTCGATGATCCGTCCACCCGGGCTCTCTCGGAAGCGCTGCGCAGCAGTTTCGCCATCGTCAAAGTCTTGCTGATCATCTTGGTGGTGATCTTCTTCTCCTCTGGCGTTTTCCAAGTGAAGGAGAACGAGGCGGGTGTCATCTTGCGTTTGGGCAAGCCGGTAGGGCAGGGCACGGATGTGGCCTTGAAGCCCGGTCTGCACTGGGCCTTCCCGTATCCGATCGATGAGATCGTGAAGATTCCGCTGGGCCAGAGCCACAGCGTGCTTTCCACGAACGGCTGGCCCGCGATGAACCCGGAACAGGAGATCAAGGGCGACATGCCTGCCGGTGCCGAATCACTCCGCCCCGGGGTGGATGGTTATGTGCTGACCTCGGATGGCAACATCATCCATGTGAAGGCCACGTTGAACTACCGCATCAATGACCCGGTGCGCTACACGTTTGAGTTCGCCGACACCACGGAGCTCCTGCGCAATATCTTGGACAACGCCGTGTTCTATGCGGCCACGAAGTTCACCGCGGAACGTGCGTTATATGGTGACAAAGAGGCGTTTCGCGAGGAAGTCTCCAACCGGGTGCAGCGCTTGATCGCCCAGCATGACCTCGGAGTCACGCTGGAACCTATCAGTGTCGATACTTCGGCGCCGTTCAACGTCCGCCCATCATTTGAAGCGGTGCAGCAATCAGACTTGGACCGGAATGAGAAGATCAATGCCGCCCAGGGTGATGCCAGCAAGATGCTGCGTGAGGCTGAGGGTCAGGCACAGGCTTTGATCAGTGCCGGTATCTCGGAGAGCAATCAGCTCGTGCAGGCAGTGCGTGCCGAGGCGGCCACCTACAACGAACTGCTGCCGCTTTATCGCGAAGATCCGAGCCTCTTCAAGCGCCGGGTCATGACGGAAAAACTCCAAAACGTTTTCACGGCGGCACAGGATAAATTCTTCATGCCGAACCGTGCGGATGGCGCGCCTCGTGAATTGAGGCTACAATTAAATCGTGAGCCCGTGAAACCCAGGGGCAACAACTAGTTTTGAACCAGCGGCCTGGCAGTGATGGCCGCGTAAAAAGAATAAGTCCATGCAAGTATCATCACATGCGGACCACGACGGACATGATCATCACCACCATCATGATCATGGTAAAGACGGTTGCTCCAGTTGTGGCCACGACCATTCGCATACCGAGGTAAAGCTGCAGCAGGTCATCCTCGGTCTGGTCTTCATCATCAATTCTTTCATCGCTGACCAGGTGCTGGAAAAGGGCGGTGCCATTTCCTCCATCAGTTCCATGATCGGTGCGCTCATCTTGGGCACGCCCATCGTGCTGTTGGGTATCAAGGATTTGCGCAAGGGCGTGCTGAGCACGAATGAACTGGTGGCCTTGGCCGTCATGGCCTCGTTCGCCTCCGGTCATTATCAGGAGGCGGGCACGGTCGCTTTCTTTATGTTGTTGGGTGAGATCATCGAGACCCGCACGGCCGATGGTGCCCGGCGGTCCATCGAGTCCCTGATCAAACTGACGCCGACCAAGGCGCGTCGCATCCGCGACGGGAAGGAAGAGGAAGTGGCGGTGAAAGAGCTGACGGTGGGTGATGTGATCCGCGTGCGCCCTGGTGATAACATCGCGGCGGACGGCCAGATCATTTCCGGCCAGGGCTCGATCAACCAAGCCAACATCACGGGTGAATCTTTGCCGGTGGACAAAAAGTCTGGCGACGAAGTGTTCGCCGGTACCGTCAATCTGAACGGTGTGCTGGAGATCAAAGTCAGCCGTGCTGGTACAGATACCACCCTCGGCCGGGTGCATGACCTCATCCTTGCTGCTGAGAAGACCAAGCTGCCGATCATGCGCTTGGTGGATCAGTACATGCATTTTTACACCCCGCTGGTGTTCGTCATCGGTTTGATGGTATTCGCCTTCTCGAAAGACCTTAACCGCGTGATCGCGGTCTACATCGTGGCCTGCCCGTGTGCGTTCATCCTGGCGACTCCCACGGCGATGGTGGCTGCGCTCTCTGCGGCGGCCCGTCTTGGTGTGCTCATCAAGAACATTGCCGACCTGGAGTTGGCGGCACGGATCAACGCCTTCATCTTTGATAAGACCGGCACATTGACGACTGGTAAACTGGCGGTCAGCCGTCTGGCTCCCTTGAATGGTGTGAAGCCGGCTGAATTGCTGCGCATCGCGGCTTCCGCCGAGCGTTACAGCAATCACCCGACGGCCAAGGCCCTTTCCCAGTTGGCCGAAGAAGCCGGGGTGCCGCTGGTGGAGCCGCTGAACTTCACGGAAACTGCCGGCAAAGGTGTGCAGGCTGACATCGAAGGCGCGCGCATCTATGTGGGCCGCGCCAACTGGCTCAAAGAAAACGGTGTCACCGAAGATTTCTTGAAATCGGTGGACTTGAATGAGACCGAAGGCTTTAGCTTGATCTTCGTGGCCCGTAGCGGCCAGTGCATCGGCTGGGTGGGGCTCAAGGATCAAACGCGAGCCGAGGCGAAGGAATCCCTCGCTGACTTGTTGGGTAATGGCGTGCGCCGCGTCGCGATGGTTTCGGGTGACCGTCAGCCGGTGGCGATCCGTGTGGCCAAGGAAATCGGTTGCGAAGAAGTCGTGGCCGAGTGCTTGCCGCAGAACAAGGTGGAATTCGTGCGCGCGATGAAGAAGAAAGGTTATCGCGTAGCCGTGGTGGGTGACGGTGTGAATGATGCCCCGGCACTTGCGGCCGGTGATATCGGTATCGCGATGGGTGCGGCCGGTTCAGAAGTGGCCATCCACAGCGCGACCATCGCCCTCATGAACAGTGATCTGCGTCGGCTGCCCTTCCTGGTGCGACTTTCCCGCCAGACCCGGGCGGTCATCAATCAGAACTTCCTCATCGGTGTTCTGTTCGTCATCGGCGGTCTCGTCCTCGCGGCGTTCGGTTATATCAATCCGATTCTCGCCGCTTTGATGCATGTGATGGGCTCGCTGCTCGTGGTGTTCAACAGCTTCCGCCTCGTCCGTCAGGGTGAGGAACTGGAGCCTTTCGTCGTGGACACGCCCAAGTCGGAAAACAAAACGCCTGAAGCGCCTACGGGCCAGCTCTCGCCCAAGGCGGCCTGATAATCCAAGACCATGGTTGCTCCCACTGAATCAATATCAACGCCTGAGTCCACGTCGCCCAACGCCGATCTCGTCGTGGCCGTGCGCGGCCTCTCCAAGGTGTTCAAAGACTTCTGGGGCCGGCCCAAGGCGCGCGCCGTGGATAATGTGGATTTTGATGTACGCCGGGGCGAAGTCTTCGGTTTACTCGGGCCGAACGGTTCCGGCAAATCCACCACGGTGAAGATGTTGCTGGGTTTGTTGAACCCGACCAAGGGGCACATCGAGGTCTTTGGCAAATCACCGAAGCACGTGGCGACCAAGGCCCGTATCGGTTATCTGCCTGAGGAATCTTATCTCTACCGTTATCTCAATTCGGGTGAGACGTTGGATTTCTTCGGCAACCTGTTCGAGTTGCCGCCGGGAGATCGTGGTGCCCGGGCGGAGCAATTGATCGAGATGGTGGGCTTGAACCAGGCGCGTGGTCGTCTGGTGGGTGAGTTCTCCAAAGGCATGCAGCGCCGCATCGGTCTGGCTCAGGCACTCATCAATGATCCCGATTTGGTGATCTTGGATGAACCGACGGCCGGTCTGGATCCGATCGGCTGCCGGGAAGTGAAAGATTTGATTCTGGCGCTCGCCAAGCGCGGCAAGACTGTCATCTTGAGCAGCCATCTGCTCTCGGATGTGGAAGATGTCTGTGACCGCGTAGTGATCTATTACGGTGGTAAAATACATGCTTCAGGTACGCTCAAGAGTTTGCTGACGAAGCCGGATTCCGTCCGCATCACCTCACCGGTGTTGCCGCGGCCTACGATGGAGAAGGTGTTGGAGCTGATCCGGCAAGACGTCGGACAGGACAAACTGCGCGTGGATAACCCGACGCAGAATCTGGAGAATTACTTTTTGGAAGTCGTGGAGCGCGCCCGGGCGGCGGCTTCGCACACTTCAGGTGCCACGTCTGGGGCCAAGGTTGCCGCGTATCTGCGCGGTGACGCTGACAAGGTAGCTTCCGGTCAGGCTGATAGCGTGCTCGACCGCCTTACCCAATCACAGACGGCTGAGCCTGAAGTGAAGCCGACGGCAGCAACGGCACCGGAGAGCAAGGTGGACAATGCCCGGCTCGACAAACTCTCGGCAGCGGAAACGCCTGCGCCGGTTGCTCCATCCAAACCTGCAGCCAGCCAGGTGACCAAGGAGCAGATCGACAAGGCCAACGACAAACTGTCCTCGCTGCTGGGTGACAAGGAGTAGATGGTAAAAGTCGATCAGACATGGAATTTTTAGATAAAATTAGACGGTTCTTTCGCTGGCAGGCGTCGTTCTACGGCTTCATTCCTTGGCTGTCCCGCAAGATATTCGGTGCCCGGATCACGGCGGTGGCGGCCGTCACCTTGCAGGCGACGTATCGTTTCCGCCTGTTTCCTGCACTGCTGGTTTTCTTGCTCCTCACGGTGGTGGTGTTGCCACTCATCATCAAGGATGATGGCACCGCACGGGGACTGACGCAGATCCTGCTCACTTACACCTTGGGCATTTCCGTTTCGTTGCTGGGGTTCAGCACCCTCTGGTTAGCTTGCGGTGTGCTGGCCCGTGATATCGAAGATTGCACTATCCAGACCTTGGCCGTGAAGCCCATCGCACGTTGGGAAATTTGGATTGGCAAGTGGTTGGGTATTCTTGCGCTGAATGCCAGTCTGCTAAGTTTTACAGGTTTTTGTGTCTATGCTTCAGTGCTGTATCGGGCAGCCAAATTGCCCGACGAACAGAAGCAGGTTTTAAAAAATCAGATATTGGTCGGTCGTGGTTCAATCAAAGCCCCGATTCCGGACCTTACGAAGGAGATCGAGCAGACTTTGCAGGAACGCTTAAAGGAACCGAGCATCGCGGCGATGGACCGGGCGTTTGTGAAACAGCAGGTGGAGGAGATGGTGAAAGGGCGTGAACAATATGTGCCGCCGCTGATGGGTAAACGTTGGGATCTTGATTTCGGTGCGCTCAAGAATTTGGTCAAGGACCGTCAGATGCAGGTGCGGCTGAAATTCAACAAGGGTGCGTTATCGCAGATCACCTCCTTTCCGATCATGCTGCAAGTTGGTCCTCCCGGTGATCCCCGGATGATCCGCGTGGAGACAGCCGTGGCGGATGACAGTTTTCATGAGATACCCGTAGGTACGGACCTGCTGGACGATCAAGGCCGTCTTAACGTCGAGTTTTATAATATGAGCCCGATCCCTTTGATGATCCCGCTCGATGAAGGGATCGAGGTGCTCTATTATGAAACCGGGTTTGGGGTGAATTTCTGTCGTGGTCTGATCATTGTTTTCCTTTGGCTGGCCTTGTTGGCAGCTTTGGGATTGGCGGCGGCCAGTTATCTGTCCTTTCCCGTGGCAGCATTCTTGTCGCTGGCGATGCTGGTGGTGGCCCTGTCGAGCGGAATCATGGAGAGTGTGGTCCGGGAAGGTACTGTCACCGGGGTGAACCATGAGACCGGCCAGGCAGCGGGTTCGCTGGTGGACTTGGTGATCGTACCGATGTTCCGTTTGATGCTCCAGGGCATCAAACTCGTCAAAGAGTTTTCACCGATCGATTCCTTGAGCAGCGGACGCAGCGTGTCCTGGTGGCAGTTGCTCCGTGCCTTCGGCCAGATCGGCGTGCTGGTGACGGGCATGCTGAGCTTGATAGGCATCGGCCTGTTCTATCGCCGCGAACTGGCATCGGTACAGCAAACTAGTTGAGATGACTGAGAGCCGTTTATACAAGCCGTTGTTGCTGCTGCTGGCCCTGCTGATGCTCGGCACGGCAAGCATCACGCAGCACGCGCTGAACGAGGAGCGCACCGCCATGGGGCTGACGCGTACGGAGCCGCTGGAGAATGCCCCGCCGGTCTTGGCTTTCACTACCGTCGCGCTGGGTGGTTTTCGCGGCCTGATTGCTAATGCCCTCTGGCTGCGGGCTAATGAGATGCAGCAAGACGGCAAGTATTTCGAGATGGTCCAGCTCTCGGACTGGATCACCAAGCTGCAACCGAATTTCGCCATGGTCTGGCGTCATCAAGCCTGGAACATGGCTTACAACATCTCCATCAAGTTTCCCGACCAGCAGGAGCGTTGGATGTGGGTCTTGCGTGGTGTGGAGTTGTTGCGTGATGAGGGCATCCGCTTCAACCCGCACGAGGTCACGCTCTATCAGGAGCTGGGCTGGTTCTTCCAGAACAAGATCGGTGGTAACATGGATGACGGCCACATGTATTATAAGCTCACTTGGGCTTATGAGATGGACCAGGTGATCGGTCATGCACCGTATAATTTCGATCATTTGATCAAGCCCCAGACGCCGGAGGATGAAGCCGCGCGCCAGAAGCTGATGGATGTTTACAAGATGGACCCGGCGATGATGCAACGGGTGGATAATATCTATGGCCCGCTGGATTGGCGCATGCCAGAGACGCAGGCGATCTACTGGGCGTTTGTGGGCATGCAAAAAGCGCCTCATGGGGTGGACCTGATGCCTTTGCGGCGGTTGATCTATCAATCCATGCAACTGGCCTTTCATCGTGGCCGTTTGGTTCTAAATGTGGCGGATGGCCGGGCGGAGTTTGCGCCCAATGTGGACATCGTCGACAAGGTCAATTCTTCCTACTACCAGATGATCAAGGAGGAGCCAAACGTCGAGAATCTCAAGCAGGGGCATCAAAACTTCCTGAAGAGTGCGGTCAGTACGTTGTATCTCTATAACCGGGAAGCGGAAGCGGCCAAATACTGGAGTGAACTCAAGCGGGTGTATCCAGAGACCGTGGTCGATTGGAATTCTTACGAAGAATATAGCATCTGGCGTACGACAGAGCTGTTGGCCAATGAAGGCAAAGACAAGTTTCTGGCGGTCATCGAAGGTTTGATTGTCCGTTCTTACACTTTATTGGCCGTGGGCGAGTATGACCGGGCAGCGGGATATGACCGCATGGCCAAAAAAGCCTGGCAGATCCATCAGGCCAAGGTGGACGTGGATACGAAAGAGAATATCAAAGCCCGTATCGAGCTGGAACCGTTCCCGAACATCAAGCAGCGTGTGCTCAACGATATCTTGAATCCGGAAAAGAAACTGATGAGTGCGGAATTGGCTTTGCAGTTGCGGACGGAGTTGGGTCTGCCGATGCCGGTCGTGGCCGGTCAGAAGCCGGGCACGACACCTGAATTGACCGACCCGGAATCTTTGCGCCGGTTGCCGCCCAAGGAATACATGATTCAGAACGCCAAGCGCACGGGCATGGTGTCCTTGCCGAGCGGGGTGCAGTATCGCGTGATCGAGAAGGGTGACGGTCCCAAGCCCGGTCCCGGGCTGAAGACTTACATCCATTATTGGGAGCAGACGGCGGCGGGTAAACAGATCATCAACACTTACACCATCGTGCCGGCTCCGGCGGTGGATATCACCAAACTGGTGCGTGGTTTGCGGGAAGTGGTGCCGTTGATGAATGCCGGCTCCAAGTGGCATGTCTATGTCCCGCCCGAGTTGGCTTACGGTGAAAAGGGTAATCCGCCGGATATCCCGCCCAACACCGTGATGCGCTACGAGATTCATCTCGTAGAAGTGAAGTAAGTTCCCGCATCAGTCCACCTTGTCGCGATTGCTCAGCCAAGAGCCTGTCTTTGAACGGGCCTGATTCCAACCTCGGTGGTGGACATAAAAAACCCTCCGCTGCGCAGGCAGCGAAGGGCGCAGTAACCAGAGGATCAGTTGGTGTTTTCCACTTTCACTGAACCGGTCTGGGAATTGTAAACGAACTTTTCCCCAGCAGGCAGCTGCGGCAAGCGTATGATGTGACGCGAGGCCACGGCTTCCTGAAGGTTTGCCGGGTAGCGACCTTTCTCATCGCGGAACATGGTGACGCCGTAATTGATCAGCATCATCTCTTCCTCGGTAAGGGGGCGGCCTTTGCCTCCCAGCGGATCGCTTTCCGACAGTTCGATGGGGGCGGCTTCGACCTGAGCCGGCTCAGGCGCGGCTGCTGTTGTCGGCGGAGTGACCGGTTGCGAGATGTCTACGCTCTGCACTTCCGGTGCTGGGGTAGGTGTGGCGACCGGGGATTCTGATTCACCACCACAGCCGACCAGCAATCCTCCGGCTGCCAGTGTCATCAATAAGGTTTTTCTCATGATTGCCTCCGGGTTGAGGGTTAATCGTTGGGCAGGATGGTCCACATGCCCGTGCGTTTGCTGGTATCCGTATTGGTGGTACCCAAGGTGGCAGTGGGGGCCAGGAATTCCACATGCCCATCGCTGAACAGGTAGTTCCACGAACCGTTGGGATGAAAATCCCGGGCGTTTGGATAGGTGTAATCGCCATTGCGGGCGGTCACCGTACCGCTCTGGATGTGGCCGTTAGCCGCATCGATACGGGCTTCATCCGGGTGGCCCATCATGTTGCTCACATGGATGCGCTCGGTGATGAGGATGCTCTCGGAGCTGTCCCGTAACATGGCGCTGCGCACGGCGTATTGGCGGCGCCGCACATTCTGGGGAACGCTGCCACTGAAAGCCGTAGGCACCGGATCACTGGTGTTCCACGGATTATCCGAGGAGGTGGTGTTGCCATTACCGAAGTTCCAGCTCAAGCCAACACCGGTCTGGGCACTCGGAGAAGGAGGCCATGGAACCGTGAGGGAGGCACTGTTGCCCTGGATATAGCGGGGCATGGCGTAGGAACGTTTGTTTTTGTTGCTGGAAGAATACCAGGTCGGCACATCTGTCCGGTCTTGCGGGCAGACGATCACCTTCACTTTGGCATTGCCGGTATAAGGGCCGGACCAGAGATCATTTTCACTCAGGCTGCCACCGATATACCCGTTCAAGAGATCATCCCAAGTCTGCTCGGAACCGTATTTGAAGCGGAGCCGGGCGTAGGGGAGTTTATCGGCATTGTCCGTGGTGTACATGGCGTTGCCTGTGCCCAATTGCTTCAGGTTGTTCAGGCATTGGGTGGAAAGAGCACGGGATTTTGCCTTTGCCAAGGCCGGCAGGAGCATGCCTGCCAAGATGGCGATGATGGCGATGACGACCAAGAGCTCGATCAGGGTGAAACCACGCCAAGACTGGCGGGACCGAAAATACGACTGATACTTCATACGACTTACAACTTTCTTTACGTCTGCTGGCGGGATTTCTCCGGCCAGTTTTACGACTGGTTACTGCTTAGTGAATCAACTGTTTGAGCCGTCCTGAAAGACCAAGCGGGGTTAACTTATCCGCTCGCGGAGCAGTGCGGCATCCTGTTTGTAATTTGCTGACAAACAAGAATTTGCAGCGATTCGGAACAAAGCATTATATACCCTAAATGAGGTGAGCTCAAGGGTGGGGAGGGATAAATACGTACGTTTGCGCAATAAATTTTCCCGGAAGATAAGGGGTGGTTATCTAACGGTGTAGTTCGCGTAAGATTTGATACTTACGATGAACTTCGCGGGCGCAGTAATTGGCGATCTGCCAACCTTGACGGCCATCCAGAAAACCTTGGCGCAAGACATACCCGCGGAGCCAGCGGAAGGCAGCGTGACTGTAGGGAGAGAGGAAATTGGCGGAGCGTCCCGCTTCGGCCTGTGTTTCAGCCCAGAGTCGGGCGTATTTTTCACAGCGCTGCCAGTGGTCTTCGGCACTCTTGAAAGAGTAATGGTGCAAGTCACCATGCAGCGCGATGACCTGCCCTTCGAGTTCGAGTCGCTCATGGACTCTTCCTCCGGCGAATCGTGCCCGGTTGCGGCGGAATAAACGGGTCAGGCGATCGGGATACCAGTCACCATGGCGGATCCATTTGCCTTCATAAAGCACGCAACGCGGCACGCTGTAGCCGCTCACTTGGCTGGCAGCATCGGATTGTTTAAGCGCCTGCACTTCGGCTCGAAGTTGCGGGGAGAGTTCCTCATCGGCATCGATACTGAAGACCCATTCGTTTTGCGCGAGTGAGAGGACGACGTTTTTCTGGCCGACATAGCCCAGCCAGTCTTGATGCTGCCAGCGGGCATTGAACTGACGGGCGATGTCTTGCGTGCCGTCCGTGCTGCCGGAATCGACGATGACGATCTCATCTGCCAGATCCGCGAAACTTTTCAGGCAGCGCTCCAGGTTTTCCTGCTCATTGAGCGTGATGAGGCAGAAGGAGATCTTCATTTCTGTTTATCGGCGGCCGCCCGCTCAAGAATCGTCATCGTTTCCGCCACGTTCCGTTCCAGGGCAAGCTGGCTGAGGTCGGTGTGGGGCAGATGATGATGCCGGGCAGACATCCAGTAGAGCGTTTCCACCAACGCTGCCGAAACGTCGTCCGGCCGCTGGATGACACTGCCATTGACCCGCTGTTCAATCAACTCCGACGCACCGTTGCAGGCAGTGGTGATGACGGGCAGTCCGGAAGCGAGGGCTTCACAAACGACATTGGAGGAAGGCTCGTAGATAGGCAGGAAGAGGAAGAGATCCGCAGCGGCGCAAGCCACTTCGACATCCTGCATCGGTCCGGTGAAAATCACGTTCTCCCAAGTTCCAGCCGGCCGGCTTACTTTGCCGACGACCAAGGTTTTGATGGGCCGGGTTGGTGCCAGTTTTGGCATCAGGTCGATTTGCCAGTCCGAGCCATGCAGCCGCTCGGCCGTGAGATGCTCCGTCTGCAGATCGACCAGTGACTCCCGCACCTCTTCCACTGCAGCGGTGGTGCGCAGGACATGCTTCAATCCTTTGCGCTCCTGGCCGGAGCCGATGAAGAGACAGACGAAATCGTTCTTATCAAAACCGAACCGCTGCCGGGCTTCGGCACGGCGGACATTATGGAAGCGTTCGACATCGATACCATTGCGAACGAGATGGATTTTTGCCGCTGGAAAGTCGAAGTGCTTCAGGATCTCGCGCTCCACCATGTTGGAATTCACGATGATGCGGCCGGTGTTCTTCGGGTTCAGCGTTTGAGCTTCCAGTTCGAGCATGTTCCGGTGAAAACCGCCCAACCCGATGAGCGGGCGCTTCCACCAGGGGGCGTACTTGCGTCGTGCGGCGAGCCATTCGCGGTGCAGACCATCGCCCGCGCGATAGACATCCTGCTTCAAGGTGCGTTCGAGGCTGAAGACACAGTCGAACTTCTCTGCGCCTACCATCCCGTCCACGCGCCGGGCAAAATTGACCGGGCCCATGGCGCGTGAACCGGTATCACCGACAGAATGGAATTGCACTCCTTTCGGCGGTTGTTCCCAGCTCTCGGCATAAAGATGCACCTCATGCCCCCCGGCGACGAGGGCATCCAGCAAACGCTGCAGATATAATTCCGCCCCGCCCGTAGCAGCAAAGCGGCGGCGAATAAGCGCCAATTTCATGATTGGGCAGGAGCCGGTGAGACCTTGCGCCCCCAGGCAAACCAGCAGGCGATGATCAGTCCGGCACCATTAAATGCGGTCAGTGTGCGGATGATGATACGATAAGCTTCGAAAGGTTCCAACTGCGGCAACCATGGCCGGAGCAGAATCATGGAATATACGTAGGCGGCGGCGAGCAGCATCAGCCAAGGGATGAAAGCGTATTGTTTACGGGCCAAAAGGCCACCTACCACGACGTTGGCCATGGTCAGCAACAGCATGCACCAAGCAAAGCCAGGGACCAATGGCTCGGCCAGCCACATGTTTGGGCTTTTGAAATAAAGCACGCGCAAGGGCAGTTGCGGGAGCAGGGTGCTGGCAATAGCGGCCAGTCCGCCCATGATGGCGGTGGAGAGGAGGGTGAGGCGCAGGGCGTCTGATTTCTCGGCCTTGGCGACACTTTGCACGATCTTGGGGAACATCACGATGGCCAGCGGGGCAGTGAATTGGAAGAGGGCAAACCCGATGTTCTGGCCAGCCTGGTAGAGCTTGGTCTGACCGGCTTCGAAAGTGGCCTGCACGAAGGGGACATCAAAAGCAGACAACAAGATGACGGCACCGGAGCCGCCCATGAGGGGCATCAACTCGAGCAGCCACTTGCGCCAGCCAAACGGGGTGCCTGCTCCCGCGAGGAGATCGCGGATCCAATACATCCCAAAACCCAAGGCGATGGCCTGGCCGATGACTGCCGCGCCCATGGCCCCGGCTGCCTGTCCTTTGAAGACCAGCACCACGGCGATCAGAGCGGTGATGCGGATGAAGCCATCCAAAATCATCGTCCAACCCAGTCCGAAAAAGTTTTGCCGCCCCTGCAAAGTGCCGCGCACAACGGACAGCCAGAGCTGAGTCAGCGCGAGCCCCGCGGTCAGATAGAGGGTGAGCGGATTGGTGATCTTGAAGGCGGTCATCACCGGCCCGCTGAACATCGTCAGGGTCAGCACCAATAGCAGCCAGATGGCCAGGATGCCGGCCGAGATGCTGCGGACGGAACTGCGTAATTGCCGGGTGCCGTCCTCGGTGATGGCTGCGGCAGCGTGTTGGGCAAAGACGGTCTGCAAGGCGGCAGCGGGAATGGCGCAGAGCAACTGCAGCTTCAGCATCGCGGCGAAGACCTCGTATTCCTCAGCCAGCAAGCGGGGCGGGGCGGTGACGGAATGCACCAGCATCATGCAGCCACCCATCAGCACCGTGGAAATGACCATCCAGCCGCTTTGGCGGAAGAAGGAGGCTTTGGATTCGGCGTTACTCATGCGGGGGAGATCTTTTCCAGGGTCACTTCCACTGCCGCCTGTTCAGCCTTGGTCTTCAGACGGGTAGCCAAGCCCTTCCAGAAACCGAATCCATAACTTATGTGCGACAACATGATCAACGGTGCCACCGGCCAGAAAAACTCGAAGCCGCGCGGCAAGGACAAGGTTTGCCCGAACACGGCGAGAAAGTAAGCAAATAAAGGCCACAAGAACAACTTGGGCAAAAAGGGCAGGGCGAGTAGGTAGAGGCAGAAGAGCGGAGGAACAAAATTGGGTGCACTGCCCAAAGTGGGGTTTACCCGGAACTGCTCGGCGCGACCGCGACCGTAAGTCATCAGCATCTTGGCGAAGGACTTGAGGTCACGCCGGGGACGTCGCTCGACGAGGAAGGCTGGGTCGTAAAGCAGCGTGTAGCCTTCCTTCTGCAAGCTATCCATAAGCGCGTTCTCTTCGTTCGGGTAGAGGGCTTCATTGAAGCCGCCGGCCGCCAAGAATGGCTCCTTCCGCATCATCATGTTGCAGAGGATGAGTTCTTTCTCCGAGCTGGCGCGAAGTTGGCCGAGGGAAGCGTAGCGGGCGCGGCTGGGGCCGAAAGCGAGGAAACTGGCCATCACTTGTGCAAAGGCTTGTTCCAAATCAGGCGCATCTTTTGGGCAGACATTGGGGCCGCCGAGCAAGGCGGCTTTCGGATGCTTGGCGAAATGTTGCACGCCGCGTTTCAAGTTATCTGCGGGGGCGATGGAGTCGTCGTCGAGGAAGTAGATGAGTTCGCCCTTGGCCTCTTTCACTGCGCGATTGCGCTGGATGGCGGGTTGCTTGCCACGGGCCACGATGATCTCCAAGCGGTCTGGCGGGTAATCAAACTTTTGCGCGGCCTGGATGGACGGCACCTCTCTGTCACCCGGGCGGGCGGCAACGACGATGGTGACCAGGGGCAAGGCCTCGCTCATGGCAGGGATTTGAGGAAACGTGTCAGCAGGGCGGTCCCGCGCTCCAGCGAGGACAGGGAAATCCACTCATCGCCCGTGTGCGCCTGCGCGATATCGCCGGGGCCGAACACGACGCTCGGTGTGCCACCTGCTGCGAGCACAGCCGCATCGCAGAAATAATCTACGCCGAGCGGCTTGGTTTGTTTATTCAACTCCATCAGCGATTGGACAAGCGGCAGCTCAGGATCGGTCTCAAGGGCAATACACGGGACGCCTTTACCCTTGTCCAGCTTCACTTGCATGCCGTGTTCTTTGAAGAACGTGGTGAGTTCGCGGCGTACGCTTGCTTCGTTTTCGCCGGGCAAGGTGCGGCGGTCGATGGTGATGGTGCATTTCGCAGGGACGATGTTTGCTTGGAAACCGCCACGGATGGAGCCGACGTTGATGGTGCCGTGGCCGAGAAGCGGGTGCTTACGCTTCTTGAGCTGCTTCCGGTATTTCGTCTCCAGCAGGTCCACGACCTTGGCCATCTTGTGGATGGCGTTCTCGCCGAGCTCAGGGCGGGCGCCATGCGCGGCTTTGCCCTTGGTCTCCAGCCACAGCCAAACA
>JAURFH010000259.1 GCA_030834415.1 Verrucomicrobiota bacterium
AGATATGTTTTTCCAGCTCCTCTTTGGTCATCGGCTGGCCAGTGGCAGAACGCACCGTGGCATGCTTCACTTCCTTGCCCAAGGCGTCCGCATCCTTGCCGTCGATGCGGAACATGTTGCCGTTCACCACCACGGTATAGCTGCCGCCGAGTTCCTGCGTGATGTATGCCTGTTCGCCCTGTTGCAGCGTCACCTTCGTGCCTACCGGCACTACGGCGGCATCCACATCGCGGCTCAACGTCACTGTCTCCTGTGCTCCGTAACTCATATTTCTTTCCTTCAGTTCGCAGCTACAACTTTAAGGCCAAGTTCAACCGCATCGTTCAAAAATCAATTCGTCGCCACCAGCTTCTCCTGCGCCAGCACCTTGATGCGCTCCACCATCGCAAAGAGCCCGTTCTTCCGCGTCGGGCTTAAGTGCCGATCCAGCCCCAGCTTCAGCAAGTGCGCCTTGGCATCAGCCTTCAGCATCTCTTCCGGCGTGCGGTCATTGAAGATCAACTGCAAGACCGCGATCAGACCACGCACGATGAAGGCATCACTATCCGCGAGGATCGTGAAAGCGCCAGGCTTGGTTTCGCTCGGAACCATCTTCATCCAGACCATCGCCTGGCAGCCGTGGACGCGATTCGCTTCCACTTTGTCTGCCTCAGACAAGCCGGGTAATTTCTTACCCAGCTCGATCAGGTAGCCGTAGCGCTCTTCCCAATCGCCCAGCAGCTCAAAGTTCTCTACCAGCTCTTCAATCGATATCGACATGGCTTACGCGTCGTGCAAGTGCGGGTTCATCTCCAACCGGTCCCACACGATCTTGTCCAACTCTTCGCGAACCGCCTCGGTCTGGACGCGATCGATGATTTCACCGGCGAAGGCATGCATCAACATGCGGCGCGCCGTCTTTTCACCGATGCCACGTGCGCGGAGATAGAAGATCTGCTCTTCATTCATCCGGCCGATGGTGGCCCCGTGCGTGCACTTCACATCGTCCGCATAGATCTCGAGCTGAGGCTTCGCATCCGCCGTTGCGTCATCGCTCAACAGGAGGTTGCGATTCGTCTGTTTCGCATCCGTCTTCTGCGCGTCTGGTTTCACCAGGATGCGTCCGTGGAAGACACCCTTCGATTTATCATCCAAGATGCCGTTAAAATACTCATGACTCGCGCAATGCGCCTTCGCATGTTCCACAATCATGTGATGGTCGATCACCTGTTCGTTGCGCGTAAGGTATAGGCCGTTGAGCACCGCCTCCAAGCCTTCACCGTCCAGTTTCGTGCGGAGGTTGTAGCGGGCCAGCTTGCCGCCCAGGGCGAGGGAATGTGTCCACACCTTCGAGGTGCGACCGAACACGCCGTGTAACGCCGCGAAATGATACGCATCAGCCGCCTCATCCTGAAACTTCACGTGCTCCACCCATGCGTTATCACCCACCACCAATTCCGTCACCGCATTGGTGACGTAGGGTGCTGTGGCCAGACTCACGTAGCTCTCCAGCAACGTGAACTTCGCCCCGGCATCCACCAATACCAGATTACGCAGATGGGCAGCGGAACCCGTTTCGGCTGCAGTGCTCAGGTAAACGACCTGCACCGGCTCTTCCACGCTGACATTCTTCGGCACATGGACAAAAAGGCCATCCGTGAAGAACGCTGTGTTCAACGCCGTGAAGGCGTTCGCCTCCCCCGTCGCATAGCGGGTAAGATGCTGCTCGATGAGCGTCGCATCCGTATTGAGCGCCTGCTTGAGGCTCGCGACTTTCACCCCTTCCGGCAACGCCTTCAGGTCGGAGAGTGAAGCGGCAAAATGGCCGTCCACAAACACGAGCCGTGAACCTGGCTGCCCAGCGAAAGGGAACTCCTTCAGGTCCGCCAACGTCACGCTCGCCGAAGCGGGCTCGGTCGCGGGCAGGAACGGCAGTTTCGCCGCGTGCGCCACGTTTGTGAAGCGCCAGTCTTCGTCGTGCAGCGTGGGATAGCCCAGCTCCGCGAACTGCGAGATACCGGCCTTGCGCAACGGGAACAGCCAGGCCGGCTGCTGCTTCGCCAAGGAAGCTTCCAGCCGGTCAAAAGCCGCGAGACGTGTATCCGCCTCGGCTGCGATGGGATTGTTGAGAGTCTGAGTCATGTCAGTGACACGCTAAATTTACGCGGGTTGCAGATCGCCCTTGATGATCCAGTCGTAGCCCTTCTCTTCGAGCTCGAGCGCGAGTTCTTTGCTGCCGGATTTCACGATGCGCCCGTTGTAGAGCACATGCACGAAGTCGGGCACGATGTAGTCCAGCAACCGTTGATAATGGGTGATGACCAACTGGGCGTTGTTCTCATTCTTCAACTTGTTCACGCCCTCGGAAACGACCTTCAACGCATCGATGTCCAGACCGGAGTCCGTTTCATCGAGGATCGCCAGCCGCGGCTCCAGGCACGCCATCTGGAAAATCTCGTTGCGCTTCTTCTCACCGCCGGAGAAGCCCTCGTTCACCGCGCGCTTTAGGAAATCCTCGCGCAACTCGAGCACCTTGGCCTTTTCCTTCACGAACTTCAGGAACTCCAGCGCGTCCAACTCCGGCAAACCCTTGTGCTTGCGCACTTCGTTCACCGCTGCCTTCAGGAAGTAGGTGGTGTTCACACCGGGGATCTCGATGGGATATTGGAACGCCAGGAAGACGCCTTCACGGGCACGCTCTTCCGGGTCCAGATCCAACAAATCTTTACCGAGATAAGTGGCGGAACCGCCGCTTACTTCATAGCCATCGCGACCGGCCAGCACCGAGGCCAGCGTGCTCTTGCCGCTTCCGTTCGGTCCCATGATCGCATGGACTTCACCCGCCTTGATGGTCAGGTTGAGGCCCTTCAAAATCTGCTTGTTTTCCACCCCCGCTTGGAGGTCTTTGATCTCAAGAATCGTTTCGCTCATGTTCTGTTCTGTATAAAATTGTTATTCGGCTTGGGCATCAACCCACACTGCCCTCGAGGCTCACGCCCAGCAGCTTTTGCGCTTCCACCGCGAACTCCATCGGGAGTTCCTTGAACACTTCCTTGCAGAAGCCGTTCACGATCATGTTCACCGCGTCCTGCGTGGAGATACCGCGCTGGTTGCAGTAAAAGATCTGGTCCTCACCAATCTTCGAAGTCGTCGCCTCATGTTCCACGCTGCCCGTGGTGTTCTTCACCTCGATATACGGGAACGTGTGCGCCCCGCACTTGTCGCCGATGAGCAGCGAGTCGCACTGGGAGAAATTACGCGCATTCGTCGCGCTCTTGCGGATCTCCACCAGACCGCGATAGCTGTTCTGGCCACGACCAGCCGAAATGCCCTTGGAGATAATTGTGCTGCGCGTATTCTTGCCGATGTGCACCATCTTAGTGCCGGTATCCGCCTGCTGCTTCATGTTCGCCAGCGCCACGGAGTAAAACTCGCCCACGGAATTATCGCCCAGCAAGATGCAGCTCGGATACTTCCATGTGATGGCCGAGCCCGTCTCCACTTGCGTCCAGGAGATCTTCGAGTTGCGCCCCTTGCACATGCCGCGCTTGGTCACGAAATTATAGATACCACCGCGACCTTCCGCATCGCCCGGGTACCAGTTTTGCACGGTGGAATACTTGATCTCCGCATTGTCATGCGTGATCAGTTCCACCACCGCCGCGTGCAGCTGGTTCTCATCGCGCATCGGCGCGGTGCAACCTTCCAGATAGCTCACGTGCGAGCCTTCATCCGCGATGAGCAACGTCCGCTCGAACTGCCCCGTCTTCGCCGCATTGATACGGAAATACGTGGAGAGTTCCATCGGGCAGCGCACACCCTTCGGGATGTAGCAGAACGAGCCGTCACTGAAGACCGCCGAGTTCAATGCCGCATAAAAATTATCCGTGTAAGGAACGACACTGCCGAGATACTTCTTCACCAGTTCCGGATGTTCCTTCACCGCTTCCGAGAACGAGCAGAAGATGATGCCCTTTTCCGCCAGCGTTTCCTTGTAGGTCGTGCCCACCGACACGCTGTCCATCACGGCATCCACCGCCACCCCGGCCAACCGCTCGCGCTCGCGCAAGGGGATGCCCAGCTTGTCATACATCTCCAACAGCTTGGGGTCCACCTCATCCAGGCTCTTCGGGGCATTCTTGCCCGCCTGTTTCGGCGAGGAATAGTAGATGACGTCCTGGAAATCGATCTTCGGGTAATGCACGTGCGGCCACTTCGGCTCCGTCATCGTCTGCCAGTAGCGATACGCCTTCAGGCGCCACTCCAGCAACCACTCCGGCTCTTCCTTCTTGGCGGAGATGAAGCGCACGATGTCCTCATTCAGTCCGGGAGGTGCGGAATCCGCCTCCACGTCCGTGATGAAACCGTACTTGTACTCTCGCTTTACAAATCCTTCGATTGTCTCTGTCGCTGTGCTCATCGTGTCAAAAATCTGAAAATCAATTGCGTTTCTGGGCGCACGTCGGGCAAACGCCCTTCAAGGTGAGGTCCAGGTGCTTAACCTGAAATCCGCGCGGCACCGTGGCCCCGGCGGCAGTCAATGGGTCCACCAAGTCGATATCGAACACCCCGCCACATTCCTCACAATGGAAGTGGCTGTGTTCCATCATGTTAGGACAATACCGGCTAGCCCCGCGATCCAAGTTCACCTGCTTCACCACACTGCACTTCACCAACGCATCCAGGCAGTTATAGACCGTGGCCATGGAGATATCCGGTGTCTTCTGCTTCGTGCGAATGAAGACTTCTTCCGCGGTGGGATGATCCCGATGCTCCACGAGCACCTGATACACCAGTTGGCGCTGCGGCGTCTGACGCAGCCCACTATGGGCGAGCTTCTCCATCAGCTCACCGCTCGTGCTTGCTTTTGCGTCCAAACTCATACATGAATATCTACTTCGATTCCCCAGAGTGTCAATATTTAGAATAATTCTAAATCTCAATAAGGCGCGTTAGCAAACCTCATTCGGGGAAGCTGCCTGCTTGTATGCACTCACCGCTGCCGCATAGATTCAGCGCGCCATGCCCCTTACCCCGCAGAAGCAGATCCGGTATCTAAGCATCACCGCCGGGGTATTATTTCTCCTCTGCATTTGGTTTGGCTGGCGCTACGCCACCTACAAATCTCAAACGGAAGCTGCTCGCGACCAGATTGCTTTCTTCAGCGAGATGGCGAGCCGCTCCATGGCTGGCCAGCCCGCCCAAGCCGCCGAGTGCCTTTACTACGTGGCCACCTACTACCCCTCCGGCACCAAACAAACCCACGGCTCCGCCTTGGATGATTTGGTCGAAGCT
>JAURFH010000260.1 GCA_030834415.1 Verrucomicrobiota bacterium
GGCAAAGAGCACTTGCGCTGCGAGCGATCCCTTCAGGTCATTGACCGGTGGCGTGGTATTGAAGACGAGCGGATTGGCAGCGTGCGCGAGCGTAACGGACATCAGACCGATGATCCCGATTAGGTGCCTGGTTATCATTCTTGGTAATATTGGAGTTGCTGATTGGACCCTGCTTTCTGGCCGCAATTAATTAAGTTTTACGAGAAGGATGTTTCTAACCTCGCGCAATCCTTTGCGGTAGCCTGTTCCTATCCAAGGATGAAAGCCCACGGGTGTTTTCTTCATTTGATTGGAACGGTACCGACTAGGTCCTCATTGTTCAACCACCGCCTTGATCGTCCTCAACGCATTTCCCTCCAGCCGATTGTTCACGTAGATGAACTTCTTCTTACTCTTTTCCTTCATCCGCTTGATCAAATCCGCCGCCGCCTGCCGCGCCTCCGGGTAAACCTCTTTCGTCTCCTTGTACGGACTGAACGATTTCACCGCCTTTTCGTAATCCCATCCCGGCTTCAATAGCAAGCGTGCCGCCGTGAACTCCTCACTGGTCTCCGTCTCCGGCATGGCCATCTGCTCCAGCACGGGGGGCATCGCCGTCCAACTGTTATAGATATGTGCTACCTCATGCTTCCTTAACATCGCGAAGTAATCAGGGTGCAGGAACTTCTCGTTCCGCATCTCCACACCATATCGCCACCCCTTGGGCAACTGCTCCAGAAACCGGTCCAGATCCTCCACAAAATCCCGCCCATGCTCGTAGTCCGATTTGTAAAACCGCGAGAACTCAAAGATCAGGCAGCCCACATTGCCCCGAAACGGCTCCATCGGCTTCAGGAACGCGTTTAGGAACAAGTCCGCCCTTAGATAGTCCTCATTCTTCTGCCCCGCCTTGGGGCCGAACCTCGCCAGATTGGGATACTTCTTGATGGTGATATGATCCGTCACCTTGAACGTGAACAGAAAATCTTCCGGCACCTGGCTCACCAACCCCGCCAGATACTTCTCAGACGGGAACTGGTAATAGGCCGCATCCACGCACACCGTCTTGAACGTCTCCGCGTATTCAGCGAGGCAATTCCGCTCAAACCGCGATTCCGCAAACTTCCCCCGATACACATACCGCTGCTCATCATACAGTTGCCCGATCCACCCGGCATACTTCCAGGACGACGTGCCGAGGTAGATACCATCCAGAGCCAGTTGCTGAATTTTCTCTCTAAGTTGCAACGAATCCATAACCTTTGAAGCTGAGTTGCAGCTTACTGGTAAAAGGCGAACGCAGGAACTCGAAAACGAAGCCCCCCCGAGACTCAGCAGCTCAGGCAAGATTTTAGCTTAGGCCAAACTCAAGCCTTCGATCGAACTTCCCGGAGCATATCCCCATCTTGCCGATTTGCTGCTCGGGACCTCGGCAGCCTACCCCACCCTATAACCGGAGCCTAGATGCTTGGATCGGGTTCACATATCCGTTTGCTTCCTTCAAATGATGTATTGGGGTCCCCTCCCCTCGCCTCCAAGGTGCCGTAATACTTATATCCTAGCACCATCCGTAGCACCATTATTCGGATATTCGGAGGTGCAAACCGTGGTGCTAAGGAAAAAGGGGGTGATTGACATGCCGAAGCTGGAAATGATAAAACCCCAATGTTTATTGGGGTTTTTATCGTAAAAATTTGGCGGGAGCGACGGGACTCGAACCCGCAACCTCTGCCGTGACAGGGCAGCGCTCTAACCAGTTGAGCTACGCCCCCGCGCCAAATTGGAGCCGAGAACGTAGTGAATGACTCCCGGCAAGTCAACGGCTATTTGGTGAAAAATTCAGATAATCTCTCACCCACCGCCACAATCAAAATAAACATCAATTCCCTCAATGAAACCGGGTTTGGAAAAACCTTTGCCCAAGCGCCAGTTTCATCGTTAGTCATTAATCACCATATCCTTGTGGATGCTTCACGTGCCATGCCCAAGCGCTGGCCACGATCTGCTCCAGTTTCGGATATTGCGGGTTCCAGCCTAGCTCGATCCGGGCTTTGTCGGCCGCAGCCACCAGTCGCGGAGGATCACCGGGCCGGCGTGGCTTTTCCTCGGTCTTGATCGGCTTGCCACTCACCCGTTGGCAGGTATCAATCACCTCTCGAACAGAATAACCCTCGCCATTCCCCAAGTTGAAGAAGCCGCGCTTGCCCGGCTGCAAGGCGAGGATGTGAGCCTGCGCCAGATCCAAGATATGGATATAGTCACGGATGCACGTGCCATCAGGAGTAGAATAATCGGTGCCGAAGATATCGCACTGTTCCTTTTGCCCCAAGGCCACACGCAACACATTAGGAATAAGATGTGTCTCGATACGATGATCTTCGCCGAACCGTTCCGTCGCCCCTGCGGCGTTGAAATAACGAAAGGCCACGAACTCCAGACCGTGCAACTGCTCGAACCACAGCAGCATCTTCTCAAACATCAGCTTGGATTCGCCGTAAGGGTTCACCGGGCTTTGAGGCAGCGTCTCATCCATCGGCATCCGCTCCGGCACGCCATAGGTGGCACAGGTGGAGCTGAAGACAAACTTCCGTATGCCATTTTCTTTGGCCGCCTCCAACAGGTTCAAACCGTTCGAGCAGTTGTTGCGAAAGTATTTGGCCGGATCGGTCATGGACTCTCCCACCAACGCACTGGCCGCAAAATGGATGACCGCCTCCGCCTTGGCCTGGCCGACACTCTTCACCACCAGGTCCCGGTCACTCAGACAGCCCTGCACCAATTGCGCCCGAGGATCGACAGCGGAGCGATGACCTTCAGAGAGGTTGTCGAACACGGTGACTTGATGCCCCGCATTCAGCAGCTCTTCCACACAAGCCGAGCCGATATAGCCCGCGCCACCTGCCACAAATACATTCATGATGAATCAGATATCTACCCCTCGTACTACTCTGCTCAGGGCAGGTACGGCTTGATGACCTCGGTCCAGATCGCATAGCCCGCCGGCGTCATATGCAAACCATCTTTGATATAAAGCTCCGGTTTCGGCTTGCCATCTGCACCCAGCATCGGGGTGAAGATATCGATGTAATCCAGACGCTTGTCCGTCGCGCAAAATTCGGCGATCAACTTGTTGGCCTCCTTGATGGGTTCCACCAGGTTCCAACGCTTCAGGCTCGGTTTGATGGCGATGTAAGCGATCTTGGTCTTATTGTCAGCATCTTGGACTTTAGCGACGAACGTTTTGAAATCAGCCAAGACCTGCTCCGGCGATTTACCGCCGCCGATGTCATTATCCCCCGCATACATCACCACCATACGCGGCTTGTAGGGTATCACGATGCGATCGGCAAAGGCGATGGAGTCAGAAATATGGGAACCCCCAAAACCGCGGTTCATGACCTTGTGCTTGGGAAAATCTTCCGCGAGCGTCTTCCACATGCGGATGCTGGAGCTGCCTACAAACACGATTGGGCGACGCGGTGGCTTATTGGATTTATCAGCCGCTTCAAAAGCAGCAATGTCTTTCTCAAAGCGGGCCGGATCGACGTTCTTGGGTGCCGTCTCCGCCGCGTGAAGCGTGGTCAACCCGGCAAGCAAGGCGATGGCGGTTAAAAAAAATCTGAAACGCATGCCGTTGTTTTGGCGAAGAACCAGCCTTTGGGAAAGGGCAAAAACTATCACACCAACCAAAATGAATTAGCCAAACAGATTTAAGCGCGTCAATAACTAACGATAGCTAATCAACAATCCGCCCCCATCGAAATAACTAATATGCATAATACACTCATCAGCAGAATTTGCTTTCTTGAATCAGCGGAATAGCCATGCTTAAGCCATGCTGAATCTGACCCCTGAGGAGTTCATGCCTTTGATCAAGATGGCATTGGAAGAGGACATCGGACACGGTGATGCTACTTCCATCGCCACCGTCCCTTTTGAAATGGAAGCCCGGGCCATGATGGTGCCGAGGCAAAACATGGTGATATGCGGACTAGGGGTTGCTCAAATGGTTTTTCAGGAGGTGGATCCGAACATCACTGTGGTCAGCAACAAGTCGGATGGGCGACAGGTAAATGCCGGTGAAGAACTGCTGCATATCGTAGGCCCGGCTCGCAGTATCCTGACCGCTGAACGTACGGCCTTGAACTTCGTGCAGCGTCTTTCCGGCGTGGCCACGCAAACCGCGCGTTACGTGAAAGCGATCGAAGGCACCAAAGCCAAGATTCTGGATACACGCAAAACGACCCCGGGTTGGCGCAAGCTGGAGAAGTATGCGGTGGCTTGCGGCGGCGGGGTGAACCATCGTGTCGGGCTGTTTGATCTGATTCTCATCAAAGACAACCATCTGGCCGCTATACGCCAGCAAACACCCAGAGCGATCATTGAAGCGGTGCGGCGTAGCCGGGAAACATCCCCAAACCTCAAGGTCGAGGTAGAAGCGGACACTTTAGATGACGTCAGCGAGGCCGTGGAGGCCGGAGCCGACATCATCATGCTGGATAACATGCCACCGGATACCATCCGCCAAGCCCTAAGAATCATTGATGGGCGGGCCAAAACCGAAGCCAGTGGCGGCATCACCTTGCAGACCATCCGAGCTGTAGCTGAGACGGGCGTGGATTACATTTCGGTGGGTGCACTCACCCATTCTGCTATCGCGGTAGATATCGCGCTCGATTTTGTCTCGGCTCCCGCCTCGGTTGTCGGTCATAGATAAGGGCATGTCGCTCGATGCGCGCATCCTTTCCTTTCTGAGAGCCGCCAAAGACGGTTCGGTAGCAGGCACCGATCTCGCCAATTCACTTGGCGTCAGCCGGGCTGCCGTCTGGGCCCGTATCGAGGAGATGCGCCAGTTGGGCTACGAGATTGAGGCCAGCCCCCATCATGGTTACCGCCTGATCTCGGTGCCCGATGTGCTACACGCCGATGATCTCATTTCGCGTCTGCCGGAGAATCGAATCGTCGGACGGGACATCCGCGTCTTTCAGGAAACCACTTCCACCAATGATGTCGTGGAGAAGTTCGCCCGCGATGGAGTGAGCGAGGGTGTGGCGGTCTTCGCCGAATCCCAATCCAAAGGCCGTGGCCGTATGGGACGCCGCTGGATGTCTCCGCCGGGTAAAGGCCTTTGGTTCTCTCTCCTGTTACGACCCAAGCTGCGACCGACCGCCGTCACCCAGATCACCGTCATCGCCGCTACGGCTCTGGTCCGCGCCATCCAGAAGGAGACCGGGCTGATGCCGGATATCAAATGGCCAAATGATATCTGGATTAAGG